>NZ_JAMAWN010000012.1:0-118916 GCF_023713305.1 Psychrobacillus sp. MER TA 171
CGTTCATCCAGTCAGCCAATATGAACTGTCCTGTCAGGAATTCATACTCCAGTTGGCATTTTAATTCGGCTCGATAGACGCCAGGAAAAGTCTCCTTCAAATCCGAAGGAAGGGAATGGATGGTCGCGTCTATTATACGGATCCTCTCACAAAATTTTCGTAGTTCGTCACTGATCGGCAACTGATAATTTAACTCCACTTGTATAAAATGTTCCAAACACTTTTTTAGAAATACGATTAATTCTTTATTTAAACGTTGGTTTATTGCCTCTGGAGTCATAGAAATATGACAGGTTTCTTCTAATGACAGGCTGAGCTCGCGTAGCGAACTGCCGGCCAGGTTTCCGCAATGATAAAGAAGGATGTGGAGAAATGAATACGCATCAAGCTTTCGTTTTCGTTTGATCCATCCTGATTCTTTGGCCCAACAATCCAACTTATCTGGGGAAAATAGTTTATACAATTGTTCCATTAAGAGTTTCCATTCGTCTAAATCTGTTTTTTTCATGTGAAGCACCTCCTGTTGGTTAGTTTTCTATACCAACCTCGAGGGTTTTTATAAACTTCTTAACTTGATAGCTATGCTACGGGATGAGTGAGACAGATAAGACATCACAACCACGCGCGTAAGCGATGGGTGATGGCTTATCGCTCACCCCGAGGAAAGCGTCCGGCTGGGGCGAAAAATCAATTCTACTCTCTGATTTAAGATTTCTTTGCATCATAAATCAACCCAACCCTTAACATAGCCAAATGAAACTAAATTGATTACTCGTTCGTCTAACTAACTTGTGATAAACTAATATCATAAAAGAGGTGATTGTCTTGGCTATCCAATACCCTAATGGGAAGGTATATACACCTACCAAGAAAACAAAAACCCCAAAGCAAAAGGATTATTCTTTCAGTAATAGGGGTAAGACGTTAGAAGATGAGATAAATGATGCCAATGAGTACTATCTAGCTCATGACATTGCTGTCATCTATAAAAAACCAATACCTATTCAGGTCGTTAAGGTAGATTACCCAAGTAGAAGCTCGGCGGTTATAAAAGAAGCTTATTACAGGACACCATCCACTACTGACTTTAACGGGGTATACAAAGGGAAATATATTGACTTTGAAGCAAAAGAAACGGAAAATAAGACTTCATTTCCTTTAAAAAACGTTCATCTTCATCAAGTAGAACATATGGGAAGAGTTGTTCAGCAACTCGGTATTAGCTTTCTATTGGTTCGTTTTTCAACAACGGATCGATATTTTTATTTGTCTTACGAGCATTTAAAATTTTTTTGGGATAGAATGCGATCTGGAGGAAGAAAATCAATCACTCTCGGGGAATTTGAGGAATATGGGATTGAAATAACTCCAAAATATGCACCAAGGGTCAATTATTTAAAGATAGTTAATGACTTGTATGTATAAAGGGAAAGTGAGGAGACGTTTATGAGTGAGCAAAAATCTACTCGTGGACAAAGAAGAAAACAACAACTTGAACAAAAGAAAAAACAAACAAAACCTGCAAAAACATGGCTAAAACGTATCATGATAGCAATTTTAGCTATTGGATTAGTAGGATTAATAACTGGTGGGTCCGTTTATGCATATTATGCAAGCACAGCACCAGATTTAGATGAGGAATTACTAAAAGACCCGATCAGTCCTAAACTATTAGACGCAAACGGTGAAGAGTTTGCAACCGTCGGAAGTGAAAGCCGAGAATATATATCCTATGAGGAAATTCCTCAACAAATGGAAGATGCCATTTTGGCAACAGAGGATGTTCGTTTCTACGATCACATGGGAGTAGATGTCTTACGTTTAGGTAAAGCCGTTTTAGCCAACCTGAAGGATGGATTTGGTGCACAGGGTGCAAGTACAATTACTCAACAAGTTGTCAAAAACTCTTTCTTTACAAATGAAAAAACAATAAAACGTAAAGCTCAAGAAGCCCATTTAGCTCTACAATTAGAGCGTGAATATAAAAAAGAAGAAATTTTTGAAATGTATTTCAACAAAATTTTAATGTCAGGACGTATTTATGGCTTTGGTACTGCTTCTAAATATTTTTATGGGAAAGAACTAAAGGATCTTGAATTACATGAAATGGCTGTATTAGCGGGAATGCCTCAAAGTCCTAATAACTATAACCCTTTTAAAAATCCAGAACTTGCTGAAAAGAGAAGAAATACAGTTCTTTACTTAATGAATCTTCATGGCAAAATAACAGATGAGGAAATGAAAGCAGCCCAAGCTATTCCAGTTGCTGACTCCCTTCTACCCGAAGATCAAAGAGTAGCGAACCAAGATTCTAAATACGATGCATTTATCGATATAGTATTAGAAGAACTTGAAGAAAATGGAGATGCAGATGCTATTTCCGAAGGTATAACTATCCATACTACACTTCAACCGAAAGCTCAAGAGAAAGTAGAAGAAACCTTAAACTCAGACATCTTCCCTACTGAAGATATACAAGCTGGTGTTGCAGTAATTGATACTAAGACTGGAGCAGTTGTCGCTGCTGGTGGAGGAAGAAATTACGGAGTAGATCGAGGATATAATCATGCGCATGATATGAAAGAACGCTCACCTGGTTCGACTATTAAGCCTTTAATAGACTATGGTCCAGCTGTAGAATTTTTAGACTGGTCACCTGCTCAAACCATCGTAGATGAAGATATTAAGTATACAGGTACTGATCAAGTAATACGTAATGCCGATAATAAATATCTAGGTGCTATGACTATGCGTGAAGCATTATATAAATCTCGCAATACTACAGCAGTCAAAACATTAAAAGAAGTAGGTACTAAGAACGCAAGAGAATTTATTAGTCGATTTGGAGTAGATATCGGCACAGTAAATGAAGCCTATGCAATTGGTGGTATTTCAAAATTTATGTCCCCTATTCAACTAGCAGGAGCATACGCTGCGTTTGGTAATAACGGGAATCATACAGAACCATATGCTATTAACAAAATTGTATACAGAGATGGCAAAACAGAGAAAAATTACAAGCCTGAATCCAAGACAGTTATGAAGGATTCAACAGCTTACATTATTACAGACGTTTTACGTGATGTTTTAACAAAAGGAACTGGTAAGGCTGCAGCAATCAGCGGATTAGATGTAGCAGGAAAATCTGGTACGTCCAATTTCAGCGGAGATAAAAAAGGTGTTCCAGATGTATGGTTTGCAGGGTACACAACTAACTATTCAGTAACTGTTTGGTCAGGTTATGATGACAACTCTGCTATTACAACTGCCGAAGAACGAAGTCTTCCACAACGAATCTTTAAAGAAATTATGGGAAGTATTTCAGAAGGACAGAAAACAGAAAGATTTAAAAAGCCTAATTCAGTCGTAGAAGTAACAGTTGAAAGAGGTTCTAATCCATTAAAATTAGCTAGTGAGTATACACCTGAAAATATGAAGCTAACAGAGTTATTTGTTAAAGGGACAGAGCCTAAACAAGTATCTGAGGAATATGACCAGCTAGAACTAAATGCCCCTTCTAACCTATCTGTGCAATATGATGAAATAACATCATCAGCAACATTAGATTGGGACTTCGAAGGACCTGAAGGCGAAGAAGATGTTAACGTTCAGTTTGAGGTAGCGGTCTCTATTGACAACGGTCCAAGCGAAATTTTACAAACAACAGATAAAACAGGGTTAATTGTTCAAGCTCTAATCCCTGGTAGTAAATATTTATTTACCGTTACAGCAATAGCTGAGGATGTTCGAAGTGAATCAGCTAGTGTAGAGCTAGTACTCGAAGGTATCGAAGAAGAAGATCTCGAGTCTCCTGACTCGGAGGAAGAAAAACCAGAAGATACCGAGGGCGAGAATGAAAACCAACCTGGTAACAATGGTAACAATGGTAACAATGGTAACAACGGTAATGGTAATGGTAATAACGGTAACAATGGTAATAATGGAAACGGTAATGACGGTAATAGTGGTAATAATGGCAATGGTAACAACAACGGTAATGGTGGTAATAATGATGGTGGTCAAGAAGATGGAGGCACCGATGGAGAAAATCCTGAGGAAACCCCTGAAGACGGCACAGAAACCGGATCTACACCTTAAACTATCCGATTATTACTTAAAATGATTAAAAAAAGAACGAGGAAATGGGATTATAACCCTTTCCTCGTTTTTTAATTGTTTCTTGAATTTATAAAGTGATTTTTTATTGCTTACTTTAGTTTAAGTGTAACATTTCACAAACGAACTCGTTTCACGAAATACCAACCCTACCCTTTAAAGAGGGCACTGAAATACTTACGTTTTTATAATAAATTTGTTTTGAAAATTAAAAAAGGGTACTTTTTGTTCAAATTGAACAGAAAACATCCTTTTTCATTGCCTTATTCTTGCTCTCCTTCGTTAAGTAACTTTAGGATTCGCTTCAGGTTGACCGCAAATATGGTTGTGGCTCCTTGTATTTCCATGCCAAAAAGACTCGTGCTAATCGCTGTATCGTAGCCGTATCCACTCTTTATCCTTCTTTGTAACACCCAACTCTGAAAGGGCATATTTTACATTTTTCCACCTCAAAATTATATTTATCATTGTGCGCACCCCTGCATTTACTTTTCTTTAGTATAGCAATAAAAGAATTTTTTTGCCTGAGTACATTTTTAATAAATTCTATAGTGGATTGGAGTGCAGAGCGGTGACTCCTAGGGGATTAGCGGCCACGGCGAGCACCCGGACTGAGCGCAGCGAGGGAGAAGGCTTGCCGGGCCGCCCCCAGGAAAGCATCCGCTCGGAACGGAAAGACACGGTCTCAGGAAATAGGAGCCTTTATTCATACTCTACCTCTAAGAGTTTAAAAGTACTTTTTCAGTGCACTCGCCTTTAACATAGCCATATTTTTTTATATTTAAACTGCCCTAATCTAAAAATGCCCCATATGGACTCCCTCTCTAAGTTAGTTTAGTATCTAACTTTTAGTAGGCAGTACATATGGGGCATTGTTGAATAATTAAGGTTTTCTTGATTCCATAATAAAGCGAAGAGCAAGCTTCTTTTCCGTTTCTTTAAATAATTCATCCAGCTGTCGAAACGCCGCAAAAGTTTTATAGTTCTGTTTTATAAAAGTAAAACGTTCCTGATAGTTTAATGGACAAGTGCCATCTGCAAGGTCGATTAACTCGTTTAACAGATCAATTCCTTTTTCCATTAAATCAATAGACCCGTTATTTCTTTTTTTATAATGAGCTTGTATCTCATCTCGCATCTTTGACCACTTTGCAAAAAGTCCGACAAAGTCTTCTTTTTTAAGCTTGGACAACTTTACTCATCCTTTTTTTACCCTCTCTGCACACAGGCAGTAACGGACATTGTGGGCAATTGGGATTTTGTGCCTTGCAATGGTAGCGGCCAAAAAATATAAGCTGGTGATGTGCCTTGGACCAGGATTCAATCGGAGTCTTTTTCATTAACGTTTCCTCGACCTGTAGGACAGAGTCCTTCCATCGACATAGTCCTAATCGCTTCGATACTCTTTCGACATGAGTATCGACGGCAATGGCAGGAATGTCAAAAGCAACTGAAACAACTACGTTAGCAGTTTTGCGCCCTACTCCTGGAAAAGTAGTAAGTAGATCTCTGTCTTCCGGTACTTCTCCATTATAAAGCTCTATTAGTTGCTTACTAAGCGCTTGAATATTTTTTGCCTTATTACGATATAGGCCGATTGAACGTATGTCGTTTTGTAGCTCTTCGATTGAAACTGCTAAATAGTCTTCGGGCTTTTTATATTTTTGGAACAAATTTTTAGTTACTTTATTTACAAGCACATCCGTGCATTGCGCTGATAAAAGTGTAGCTACTAATAATTCAAAAGGATTATCGTGGACTAACTCACAATGAGCATCCGGAAACATCCTTTCCATTTCCTCTAAACAAAAATGCCATTGGGCCTTTGTAAGCAACGTTCTCCACCTACTCTCTTTCTTCTAACCAATTGTAAAAAGGAACTTTCGCCGCATCTAAGGATTGCTCCTTTGGTCTTTGCATTGGTATATGCTGTCTAAACTGAGCCGACTGATTTTCTGCAGCTTCTACTGTTTTTATATTTTTCTTTTTCCACTCGAATAATATGCGGTCTATATAGCGCAGGCTTAGCTTTTGAGATAAGACAGCCTCTTTCAAAGCTAGCCTTATTAAAGAGGCAGAATGCTTGTCCTGGTCAAACCACATTCCAATTGTTTCATATTCCATTGGAGATAACAATCTACCGAATTCAGCTTCAAATAATTTGTAAATTTCGCCTTCTTCGCCCTTCACTTCTTCGTCTTCTTTATTAAGGTTTTGTTGCTCTACGCAATCGACCAAAAGCTCCCATAAATGATTAAAATCATAGTATTCATAATGAACTCCATTTTCGTCCATATGCTGTTCAATTTGGATTAATCCCTTTTGGACAAGACGTTGTAAAATCGTCACTACTTTATGTTCGTTAAAATGTGTACGTTCCACTAAGTTTTGAGGGGTTGGAAAGTGGTTACCCGCTTCTCCAAAAGCGATAAGATGTAATAGCAGAATAGCTTCCTCGTCCTTGACATTAATGGCCTTGTAATGGCTAAAAAAAAGCTGGGAAATGGTTACATTTCCCTGCTCTGTCCAGATTCGGAGCCGATTTCGCTTTTGCATACTCGCACTCCCTTTCTTATATAATACGCTGTAAAAGTTTATTAACGTAAATGTTCTTTCTTTCTGATTCTTATTATGGATATAAACGGTTTAATAGTCTTGGGAATGGGATAGATTCACGTACGTGTTCTGCTCCACTTAACCAAGCTACTGTACGTTCTAATCCAAGCCCAAACCCTGAGTGAGGAACAGACCCTTGTTTACGTAGCTCTAAATACCATGCATAAGCCGATTCATCTAATTTATGCTCTGCAAGACGTTGTTTTAGTAAATCATAATCATGAATACGTTCTGATCCACCGATAATCTCACCATATCCTTCAGGAGCGATTAAGTCCGCACATAATACAACATCGTCTCTGTCTGGATGAGGCTGCATGTAGAATGGTTTAATGCCTATAGGATAATGCGTGATGAATACTGGCATATCATAGCTTTCTGCGATAGCTGTTTCATGCGGTGATCCGAAATCATCTCCCCATTCAATATCATCAAAGCCTTTCTCGTGTAAAAACTTAATTGCATCATCATACGTGATACGTGGGAATGGTGCTTGAATTTTTTCTAATTTAGAAGTGTCGCGTCCTAAACGTTCTAATTCTAATTGACAGTTTTTAAGAACAGATTGGACAATATATGCCACGTATTGCTCTTGTACTTCTAGATTCTCATCGAATTCTACAAACGCCATCTCTGGCTCGATCATCCAAAATTCAATTAAGTGACGTCGTGTTTTAGATTTTTCTGCACGGAATGTTGGTCCAAAGGAGAATACTTTTCCTAATGCCATTGCTGCAGCTTCCATGTATAGTTGTCCAGATTGAGATAAATATGCATCCTCATCAAAATACTTTGTATGGAAAAGCTCTGAAGTTCCTTCAGGAGAAGATCCAGTTAAAATTGGTGGATCCATTTTTACAAATCCATTTTCATTAAAGAATTCATATGTAGCACGAATTATTTCATTACGAATTTTCATAATTGCGTGTTGTTTTCTAGAACGCAGCCATAAATGACGGTTGTCCATAAGAAATTCAGTTCCATGCTCTTTTGGTGTAATAGGATAATCAACCGCAGCGTGAATTACTTCGATTTCTTTTACTTGTAGCTCATATCCAAAAGATGAGCGTTCATCTTTAGTTACTTCTCCAGTGATATACATAGAAGTTTCTTGAGTTAACCCTTTTGCTGTTTGGAAAATTTCTTCTCCAACAACTTCCTTTACTACTACTCCTTGTACAAAGCCGGAGCCATCACGTAGCTGTAAAAAGGCAATTTTTCCGCTTGAGCGCTTGTTCGCAAGCCAAGCCCCAAGTTTTATTGTTTCTCCGACATGGTTGGCCATATCTTTAATCATAATTTTTTTCATGTTGTCCTCCATTAGTCATAAATAAATTTTACAAATTGGATATTCTCTTCCACCAGTCGCCGTTATCAAATAATAGATAAACGTAGTTTAGATTATCCTTTGAATTGACAAAGGTAATCTCCCATACAGGGCCAACCTCTTCCACACCTAACTTAGCGTGGAGCACCTTACTTTCTTGCTCTCCATCCAAAACGATGGAGATGGCTTCTTCTTTTGATATACCCTCTTCAAAGCTTACCTCCATGATAGGCTCTTCATTTGCCTTCAGAGGGATAAAAAATGCTTTTTTGGCGCCATCTTTTGTGTTACCTATAATCGTCTGATAAGAGTCGGTACTATTATACACATAGGATTCATCAATTGTCTCCAATAAGTTATTCTTTAGTGTATAAGATTCTGCAGACGTTAAGGCTTCCTTAAATGGCTCCCGAGCCTGAGTATATATTAGAATGCTAAGGATTGCGGTTAGGCTAATTGTAAAAATAACGATAAATAATAGCCATCTTTTAAGTGCCATATTTAGGTCCTGTAAATGGTAAAGACTGCTTTTTCTTGGTCTTCTTTATCTAATGCCAATCCAAACATTAAATCCTTTTCCTTCAAAGAACGGTTCAATGCATCTACTATTTTGTATAGATCTGATTGGTATTGTACGGTGACTGTGGAGATGACTTCGATTTTGTTTTCCATATTTCTACCCGCTTTCTAATACTCATCCTTAATTAGTATACCAATTTTCTAGCTCTAAGACTATATTTTCTAGTGATACTTTCTTTACAGGTATGTTAGGAATCGCCTGTAAAAAATCAGCCCCATACGACTTAGTCTCAATTCTTCTATCTAATACGATAAATACTCCCTTATCAGCGGAGGAACGAATTAAACGACCAAATCCTTGTCTAAATCTTAGAACTGCTTCTGGTAAAGAGTAGGATGAAAATGGGTTAAGCCCGTTTCTGCTCATTAATTCTGCACGTTTTTTAAATAATGGGTCATCTGGTGATGAAAAAGGTAAACGCACCATGATCACGACAGACAGTGCCTCCCCTGGCACATCTACGCCCTCCCAAAAGCTATTGGTGCCGAAAAGTACAGATTTCGAGAAGCGTTGAAAGGATTTTAATAGACGCATTCTACTGCCAGTTGTAATCCCTTGGGCAAACAGCATATAATCTTCGAGCAGGTTAGTCTCTTGTATTAACTCAACCGTTTTTCGAAGCATATCTTGTGAGGTGAATAATACAAAGCATCTTCCGCCAGTTACTAGCACTGTCTGAACAATTGCTTCTGCCACTGACTCAATATAGTCAGATTGTGAAACTTGCTGAATATCCGGCATATCTTCAATAATTAAGAGCTCTGCCCCATTATAAAAATTAGATTCTACTTTAAATTGATGAATCGGCACACTCGAACTAAGCCCTAGCTGTGAAGTGATAAAGTATTTGTTAGATGGTACGGTCAAAGTCCCCGACGTCCAAATAATACCTCCACTATCTCTTAACGGAGCCATTGCTTCTTTTATATCCTCTTGATAATCTAATGGTCTTTTGATGATAGTAAGGCTCCCTGGCACACTTCTATTATCTAGTTCGAGCCATTTTGCTTCTTCTTCACCATGCTGAAGAAATATTTCATCCCACTCACTTACTTTAATCTCTAGCTCCCGTAGCCAATATTCCCACTCATTTACGATAACTATTAATTGAGGGTCCAATAGGTTTTTCTTGGACGAGCCAACATATGGCTTTGTGGAATATATAAACGTCTGCAGATTTTTAGCTACTTTGATAAAATATGATTTATCTAGTTCTAACTCTTCCATCGTATTCGTACGTTTCGTACTTTTAGATTTATGAGGGAAGCTTTGTATAGAAGAAATGATGTGAGACATAGCGAGATCAAACGACTCTACAACATTTACAAAAAGCTTCTCTATGCGGAGTCGTACGGATAAAGAGACGTTTATAAGCGACAGTTTGTAAAGTAGATGATCGGTATCTAACGTTCCAAATTGACCTAAAATATACTTCCAATTAGTATAGGAAAAAATACGTTCTTTTCGAGAAATACTAGCATGGATCATTTGATGTGCTTCATCAATGATAGTTGCACAGCCATTCTCTAAAAGTTTAACTTCTCTATCCTTGTCTGCTATGATCATGGAATGATTCGTCACAAGTATATCGCAATCCTTACTCCGAAGAAGTGCTCTCTCATAAAAGTCAATTCCTTTTACGTCGTTTATCATCTTCTCAGAGGTTCTTCTTATTTTATCAACAAAGAGTAAACCACCTCCAGAGACATTAAGTTCAGAAAGATCACCCTCCTCTGTCATAGTAAGCCAAACTAAAATCTGCATGATAGTGAAGGTTTCATCATATGACTCGTCATCTTGCTGAAGATGCTCCCAAAAACGATAAAGGTCAATATAGTGGTTAATCCCTTTTAGTTTAGCTACTCGAAGATTTATATTCAAAATGTCATGAAGCTTCGGTATTTCCTCATTTATTAGTTGATCAATAAGATGAGTAGTGTAGGTACTAATAATAATTGGCTTTCCTTGCTCTATTCCATAAATAGCAGCAGGGATTAAATACCCTAATGTTTTACCTATCCCAGTCTCGGCCTCACATACTATTTCTCTAGATTCGGACAGCGCTAGGTGAATTCTATCCATAAGCTCAAATTGGCCAGCTCTTTCCTCCAGCTTTAAACTTCCTTGTTGGAATAACTGCTTCTTTTCGTCGAAAGAGCTTGGGTAAACTAGCTCACTTTGCGTTGGAAGAGGCTCATCTCTTTCATATTGTAAAGGGATCCCTCGATATTCTAAATAATCCTTTGAGTCATACATTTTTCTTTTCATCGTCAGCACTTCAAAAAATATAAGAGCTAGATTGGATTTTAATTGAAAGGATCTCTTATGTAAAAGTTCTATTGTTTTCATTGGCAGCGTTTGTAGCTGATCAAAACATTTCAGCAGTAAATAAGCTGTAGCCTTCGCATCGTCATCTGCTCGGTGGGCAGATTCAAGCTCTATATGTAGCTCATTTGCTATATCCTGAAGTTTATAACTATAAATATTAGGAAACATCAGCTTTGCAAATTCCACTGTATCAATCGATTTACAAACTAATTTAGGTAATCCTACACGTTTTAGCTCCTGCTGAAGAAACGTTAAGTCAAAGTTCGTATTATGAGCAACAAAAATATGATCTTGCAACATTTCCAACACTTTTGGGGCAATCTCTTCAAATCTAGGAGCATCCTTGACATCTTCTTCCTTGATGTTAGTTAGATCCTGAATAAATAGAGGAATTTGTTTTTGCGGATTTACAAACGTATTAAAGGAGCCCGTTATTTTATTATTTTCTATAAAAACAATTGCAAGCTGAATAATTCGGTCACCATTGGCAGATGAATGGCCTGTTGTTTCAATATCGACAACTGCATATTTATGATTTTCCAACACACTTCATCTCACCATCATTAAAATTAAAAGCATTCTAACAAGCGCTCGAGCACTGCTTTTTAAAAATTGTACCACATTACTTTATTAGAAACGAAATATATGTAGGACTTAAAAAAAATTAAAATTATTATCCCTACTTCTTTCATTCTCAAATAAACAATTCAAATCCTATTTAGACGAAAAAATGTGCAGATCTAGCTTGTTAGAGAGAAAGTTGCAGTAACAATAAAAAACAAAGCCCCCGAAATTTTACGATTGGTAAAATTTCCGGGGACTTTTGAAATCCAGGGGCTTTTTTCTCCAGCCACCTCCATGTGCAATTATTACATGACTGTTGCTTCTGGCTCGTAGTTGATAATTTGGTTAATCGTATTATCTGAGTTCATAATTCCTACTGTTGGACGATGGTTTTTTGCTTCTTCATTCATTACGTAAGCATAAGACAAGATAATTACTATATCTCCACGTTGAACAAGGCGTGCTGCAGCTCCATTTACACAAATTACACCGCTTCCACGTTCTCCTGCGATAATATATGTTTCAAAGCGTGCCCCATTATTGTTATTGACAATATGAACCTTTTCATTTGGCAGCATTCCTACTGCATCCAAGATATTTTGGTCAATTGTAATACTGCCTACATAGTTTAAATCCGCCTCAGTGACTACTGCTCGGTGAATTTTACTGTTTAACATCATTCTTAACATTATTACTGCACTTCCTTCATATTAACTATTATATTATCAATTAATCTTGCTTTTTCAAAAAATACGGCAGCTGCAAATAAGACTTCTTCTGTGTACTCGTTTACAGGTTGTAGTGTTGGATAAGCCAAAGCCTCCAGGTAATCTATTTTACCAGATGTGTTTTCAATTATATATTGTTTAGCTTCAGCAATAGCCTTTTGTACATCCCCCGTGCGATGCACGTTCTCTTTTGCCAGCGTAAGCGCCTTGTAAATATGAGGGGCAACTTCACGTTCTTGCGCGCTAAGAAATACATTTCGCGAACTTTTAGCCAATCCATCTTCTTCACGTATAGTTGGAACAGCAACTATTTCTAGCGGGAAATTATATGCTTCAACAAACAGCTTAATAATCGCAAGCTGCTGAGCGTCCTTTTGTCCAAAATATGCCTTTGTAGGTTGAACTAAATGAAATAGCTTAGATACTACTTTCAGTACACCATCGAAATGACCTGGACGTGTGGAACCACATAGCTTGGTAGAAATATCACCGGCATGTATCGTAATCCCACTTTCAAAAGGATACATTTCATCCGGCGTTGGAACAAATAGTAAATCTACTCCAGATTCTACAGCAATCTTTGTATCTCGTTCAATATCTCTTGGATATCTATCTAAATCTTCATTTGGTCCAAACTGTGCTGGATTTACAAAGATACTAGCAACTACGAACTCGTTTTCTGCTCGAGCTTTAGTAAGTAGTGCTTGGTGGCCTTCGTGTAGATACCCCATCGTTGGTACAAAACCAATAGAGTGTTGTTTATGTTTTGCAATAATTGCTTTAAGTTCATCAATCTTTTGTACTGTTTGCATGGCTAGGATTACCTCCGTATAGTTGGTTTAGTTGATCATCCTTCATGGTGAAAGAATGCTCTGTAGCAGGGAATGCACCATTTTTAACTTCTTCTACATACTGCTTAATACCGCTTAAAATAGGTTCCCCCACATTCGCATATTCTTTTACGAACTTCGGTATATGATGAGATCCATACTTAACCAAGTCATGGAATACTAATACTTGGCCGTCCGCAGTCGAACCAGCTCCTATTCCTATCGTTGGTACCATGAGAGCACTCGATATTTGCTCTGTTAGCTGATAAGGGATACACTCCAACACGACAGCACAAGCTCCCGCCTGCTCACATTTTTTGGCATCTTCAATTAGTTTTTGCGCAGCTTCCGCAGTTTTCCCTTGCACTTTATATCCACCCAGAACTCCTGCAGATTGAGGTAACAATCCTAAATGAGCGACTACCGGTATACCAGCAAATGTCAGCTTTTCAATTACAGGTATAATTGCTCCTGCTCCCTCTAGCTTTACAGCCTGTGCACCCGTCTCCTGCATTAAACGAACTGCGTTAGAGAGCGACTGATCGATATTTCCGTGATATGTTCCAAATGGCATATCCACAACTAAAAATGTATTCGGTGCTCCTCTTCTAGCAGCTTTACCATGATGAATCATATCATTCATCGTAACTGATACCGTAGAATCGTACCCTAGCACTACCATCCCAACTGAATCCCCTACTAAAATCATATCGACATTAGCTTCTTCAGCAAATTTGGCTGTTGGGAAGTCATAAGCTGTGATCATAGAAATCTTTTCTTCATTACTTTTCATTTTCAAAAAATCACTCGTTGTTTTCATCCATTTCCCTCCTTATAAAATTATTACCTCGGTCTAGCACATAAGCTTACCTTTGGTAAAATAGAAGAGAAAACCAAATATAAAGCCCTTCAATCCTAACTTGGACAGAAGGGCAGAAAATTTAAATTCATCGGTTTTCTCCGTCCCTGTCATTCATAGATCAAGGCAGACTATTTAATTTAAAAAAGTAACTTACCGGTGTAGTTCTAAAAAGATACTACCCTTCGCATACAGAATAACAGAATTAGACGAAAACGTCCAAATTAAATTTTGAGTAAATCAATATCAGCCGAATAAATACCTTTTATTTCTCCATTATCTAATTGAAGCTGCAAAGCTCCATCATTAGTAATGCCAATAGCCAGTCCCTCAATTGTATCCCTAAGAGTAGTAGCTCTAATCCTATTGCCAATAGTACAGTTATAGCTCTCCCAAATGAGTTTAATAGGTTCAAAACCTAGAGTGATGTACATATCACTATATTTTTCTAGATAAAATAGAACTTTGGCAGCTAGGAGAGCTCTGTCTACATGTTCTCCAGTTTCCAACTTTAAAGAAGTGGCAATAGATTCCAAAGGTCCTTCAAAGGATTCTGATGTCTGATTTACATTGATACCCATTCCAATAATAATAGCTTGTACACGGTCCATATCTGACTGAAGCTCGGTAAGGATGCCAGTCACTTTCTTCCCATTAATGAGCAGATCATTAGGCCATTTAATGCTTGGCACACAGGTTGTAGTATCTTCTATTGCTCTGGCGATTGCTACAGCAGCTACTAGCGTAAACTGTGCAGCAAATTGAGGACTAATATTAGGTCGGAGTATGAGACTCATCCAGATCCCCTTTCCAGCTGAAGATTCCCAAGAACGGTCTAGTCTACCACGACCAGCAGTCTGCTCCTCTGATACTACTAACGTTCCATGAGCCACACCCTCTCTCGCTTTGTTTGTAGCAATCGTCTGAGTAGAATCACAAACCGGATAATATATAATATTTTTACCTAGTTCTTTTGTTTCGAGATGAAGTGAAATACGTTCACTAGCTAAAGTATCAGGCATCTGTTTAAGAATATAGCCTTTTTTCTTTATAGCTTCAATTTCGTAACCCTCTTCTCCAAGTCCTTTAAGATACTTCCATACCATCGTTCTAGAAATCTCTAGTTCTTCTGCGAGTGCTTGACCAGAAATTGGGTCTCCCTTTGCAGCCTGGAGTCTAGAAATAATTCTTTCTTTAATTGATATACTCACGAAAAAACCATTCCTTTATCTGTGCTCTGTCGTTTTTTAGTTCTTCGTTCAAAATCATTATCGTTAGCTTATCTAAAGCTTCTTTAATCCAAGGGCCTCTTTTTTCCTGCTTCCATTCCATTAAATCATTCCCACTAACTACTACATCTCGCTTAGAAGAAATAGCTAACTTCTTTTTTTCTTCTCTCAAGATCTCTGGGGTATATGAATGCTCGATATTAAATAGGATCCTTCCATAGCTTGCTGCTGCAATCAATACATCATCCGAAAACTGAAACAGCTCCACAGAATCCCAGCTCCCATTATTCAAAGATTCCACAGCACGGAGCACTTCCTTGACGTGTCTTTTCTCTAAATTAGAACACTTAAAAGCGGAAAGTAGCTCCGTATAGCTCGAATCTTTATTCATTAAAATGAAAAATGCCCAACCATTCTCTTTCAATCCAAAGCTCTCAAACTCGTTCCATTTAAAGGTCGAGTCTCCCCAATTCCCTACGAAATGTTGAGATATTCCAGTCGAAACAAACAAATCCATTCCTTTTGAGGGGTAATTACTAACCCAAATTTTCTCTAGCTCTACTTTTACTCTCTCTATAGAGATATGACTGATTAAAGAATGAAGCTCTTTGATGGCAGCTTGTGTCGAGCTATCTAAGGTGAAATTTAATTGTGCTGAAAAACGTATAGCTCGTAGCATCCTAAGGGCATCCTCGGAAAACCGTTCCTTTGGATTCCCTACTGCCTTGATCGTACCTTTTTCTAAATCGGAACTTCCTCCGAAGAAGTCGATTAACTTATCTTCTTTAGTTAGAGCCATCGAGTTAATCGTGAAATCACGTCTCTTTAAGTCTTCTTTAAGCGTGTGAACAAATTTAACTTCGTCCGGTCTTCTATGGTCACTATACGTAGTCTCCGATCGAAAGGTTGTAACTTCAATTGGTTCTGATAAAACAACAAGAACAGTTCCATGTTCAATTCCCACATCAATGGTATGTTCAAATAATTCTTTTACTTGTTGTGGTAAAGCATTAGTTGTTATGTCTACATCGTTAGCTTGCACACCTCTCACGAAGTCTCTTACTGCTCCACCAACCACGTATGCTTCGAAGCCAGCATTTTCAAGTACGGAGATTACTTTATAAGCATCTGGCCATCGATTTTTCATTTATTTTTTCGCCACTCTTTCATACATCTTTTCATATTGCTCTACTATTTGCGAGGAGCTAAAACGTTCCTTTACGATTTGGACTGCCCTTTTCTTTAACTGGTTATGTAAATGAGGATCCTTCAATATTTTCAGACCATATTCGGCAACACTGTCTATATCTCCAAGAGGTACCAAATATCCATTTTCACCAGGTAATATTACTTCAGGTATACCACCGACGGCAGTTCCAATACATGGAACCTCACAAGCCATTGCCTCCAGTAATACTAAACCAAATGACTCTTTTTCAGATAACAGTAGCATCAGATCTGAAATAGAATATAGCTCTGAAACATTTTCTTGTTTTCCAAGAAAGAGAACGTCTTTCTCAATTGGCTTACCCTTCACATATTCCATCACTGGATGCTTTTCTGGACCATCCCCTACTAATAGGAGTTTTGCTGGGACTTCTTTATGCATTAATTCGAAGCTTTTTACAACATCCGGAACGTGCTTGACTTTCCTAAAATTGGATACATGGATGACAACCTTTTCATTCTCTTTAATGCCTAATAATTCTTTTAGGTTGTTTGCATCCTTTTTGTGATACTCTCTTTCATCCACAAAATTATATATCGTCTCAATATCTTTTTTGGTCGTAATTAGCTCTCTAGTTTGTTTCACTAACGATGTAGAGACGGCTGTAACGACATCCGACTTTTCAATTCCATACTGAATGGCTCCCGTCAACGATGAATCATAACCTAGAACTGTAATGTCTGTCCCATGCAAAGTAGTAACAATTCCAATATCAGAATTAGCCATATCCTTAGCAAGGATTGCGCAAACCGCATGTGGTATTGCATAGTGGACATGGAGAACATCTAAGCCCTCATCTTGAATTACTTCAGCCATTTTATTAGCCAAAGCAATATCATAAGGAGCATACTGGAATACAGAGTAACTATTTACCTCCACCTGGTGGAACGTAATAGTTGGATAAATTTTGTTTAAACGAAAGGGAACACTAGATGTGATGAAATGGATCTCATGCCCTTTTTCAGCAAGCATTTTTCCTAGCTCAGTAGCTATAACTCCGGAACCACCAACAGTAGGATAGCAAGTGATACCTATTTTTAGTTTACGCATGTATATGTCCTCTTTTCTTTATCTACCCCGACGTTCTTCTAGAAGACGCCAGTCTAGAAACCCCTCTTCGATTCCTTTAAGGAGAATTTCCGCAGTACCCATATTAGTTGCCAATGGGATTTGATAAACGTCACAAAGGCGGATTAAAGCAGTAACATCCGGCTCGTGAGGCTGCGCTGTAAGGGGATCACGAAAGAAAATAACCATATCCATTTCATTATTAGCGATAGCAGAACCAATTTGTTGGTCTCCGCCTAGTGGACCTGATTTATACCTAAAAACAGAGAGACCGACCTCATTTATAATCCGTGTACCTGTTGTACCAGTAGCAAATAACTCATGCTCTTCAAGAATAGGCTTATATGCTGTTACAAATTGTATTAAATCCTCTTTTTTCTTATCGTGAGCCACCAATGCGATTCTCATCACGTTTTCCTCCTATAAAATAATCTCTTCTAATCCATATATTAATTTATTTTGACACATTACTTCTTTAATAGACAATACCACACCAGACATAAAAGAGCCTCTATTGAATGAGTCATGTCTCAATGTTAATAGTTGACCGTCTCCACCTAATAACACCTGTTGGTGAGCGATTAAGCCTGGCAAACGAACACTATGAATTCTCATACCTTCAAAATTCGCCCCTCTTGCTCCAGGAAGGATTTCTTCCTCCTGTGGATGTCCTTGCGTTGCTTCTTTTCTAGTGTTTTGTATCATTTGAGCAGTTTTAATAGCAGTGCCCGAAGGTGCATCTATTTTTTCGTCATGATGCATTTCAATAATTTCTACGTTCGGTAAATACTTTGCAGCAGTTTGAGCAAATTTCATCATTAATACTGCACCAATAGAAAAGTTAGGTGCAATGATACAGCCAATTTGTTTTTCTTCCACTAAATTCCTAATACTATCAAGTTGTGCATCAGAAAATCCAGTCGTTCCAACTACAGGTCTAACACCATATTCTAATGCTGTTATTGTATGGTCATATACAGCAGACGGAACTGTCAAATCCACTAAAACATCTGGAGCAGTTTCTTCAATTAATTCAGTTAGGGATGTAAAGATAGGTATATTATCTCCTAGAGTTTCTTCCTGTTTTTTAGAATCTAGTAGTCCAACCAATAAAAATTCTGCATTTTTAATAACAGTACTAACTGCTTCTCTTCCCATTTTCCCTCTTGGTCCTGCTATAGCTACTTTAATCACCATAGTTAGTCCTCCTTTTTAGTCCAGCGATCTTTATCTCGAGTGTTATATTTATGTAAAACTTTTTGTAAGGCATCTTCTAAATCTATGCCCTCAGAGTTAGCCAGACAGATCAACACAAAGAAGAAGTCTCCCATTTCATCAGCTAATTCTTTTTGTACTTCCGTATGCTTCTTTTTCTTAGTACCATACTTATGTTGTACCTCTCTCGAAAGCTCACCTAGCTCCTCTGTTAATCTTGCTAGAAGCTCCATAGGAGGAAAATAACCTTCTTTAAATTGGTTTATGTATGTATCAACTTCTTGTTGAAGCATATTTAATGATTTTGTTTCTTTCATTAATCTCACTCTCCTTCATTCATCGTAATAAAAATATAAGGGTGTTGTCAAAAGCAAAAAAATAATATAGATTTAGTATGGACTATAAAATGAGGTGGTACAATGGGGATTGGTTTAAAATTAAAGAATATATTAATGATTATTTTAGGTTCTGCAATATTTAGTTTCGGCTTTGTACACTTTAATATGCAAAACGAACTAGGGGAAGGCGGCTTTTCCGGAATAACATTAATTTTGTACTTTGTCTTTCATTTAGATGTATCTGTTATGAATTTAGTATTAAATATACCTATGTTTATTTTAGGTTGGAAGCTTTTAGGTAGGAGAGTGTTCTATTATACATTAATCGGAACCTTTTCTGTTTCCGTATTCCTGAAAATTTCCCAAATCTACGAAATTCAGCTAGGAATTAATGATGATTTATTTTTAGCCTCACTTTTTGCTGGTGTGTTTATAGGTGTTGGTTTAGGTATTATCTTCCGAGCTGGCGGAACGACTGGTGGCGTTGACATTATTGCTAGACTAGCCCAAAAGTATCTTGGTTGGAGTATGGGTAAAACCATGTTTATGTTTGATGCCGTGGTAATCATGGTTTCTTGGTTAACCTTCTTAGATATTCGTTCTATGATGTATACGCTTGTAGCAGTATTTGTAGGCGCACGTGTAATTGACTTTGTTCAAGAAGGTGCATATGCTGCTCGTGGAGCATTTATAATTTCTGACCATCAAGATGCTATTGCAAATAGGATTACAAATGAAATGGATCGCGGGGTTACCGTCTTAAAAGGATACGGACATTATACGAAAAAAGATCGTGAAGTATTGTATTGTGTCATTTCTAAAAATGAAATTATCCGTTTAAAAACGATTATATCTTCTGTTGATCCGCATGCCTTTGTTTCGGTAACAGAAATGAACGATGTCATGGGCGAAGGCTTTACGTTAGATGAACAAAAAAAACCGTTGCTTTAAATTATGAAAGAGCATGCTCACACTTTTACAGTGTAAGCATGCTCTTTTGTTAAGAATTGTTGTTATTCATTAGGCTATGTTAAAGGGTAGGGTTGATTTATAATCCAAAGAAATCTTAGATCAGAGAGTAGAATTGATTTCCGCCCCAGCCGGACGCTTTCCGTGGGGTGAGCGATAAGCCATCACCCGTCGCTAACGCGCGCGGTTGTGATGTCTTATCTGTCTCACTCATCCCACTGGAGTCGCCGTCTGTCGCTCCAATCAATAAATGGGAACAGCTTTAGCATTGATAAAGAACTAATAAATTTACTCGCATAAACAAAGCTAAAAAACTGTCACCAACCCCATTTTCATCATCTATTTATGTTCATAATAGCCATTTGAAAGTTCAATTGTTTATGTTTACAGTCACTATAAAAAAGAATTGTTAGTCAAAATCAACCAATAACTTTAACAAAGCTATTCATTAAAAGAGACTATCTCAACAAGCTAAGATAGTCTCCTTTGTTTTATAAAATTCTGAAGCTATGGATAAATTGAGTTTATCGCCTTGCCCCTCGGGGTCAAATGGAAAAAAGCTCCGGTGGCTGAGGAACTGCCTCCTCGCTTTTCTCCATTTGCCTGTCGGGGCAGACATAGGCGCTTGCGCTTTTCTTGATGTCTAGCTTCAGCGCCTTACCCCTCGGGGTCAAATGGATAATAGCTCCGGTGGCTGAGGAACTGCCTCCTCGCTATTCTCCATTTGCCTGTCGGGGCAGAGACAGGCGCTTGCGCTTTTCTTGTTTATTCGCTTCTTGACATTCCTGTATAGATTAATACTAAACGTAATAATTCTAATACGGCAACTGCTGCTGCTGCAACGTATGTTAATGCTGCTGCACTTAATACTTTTTTAGCGTGACGCTCTTCTTCGTTTCTAATTACTCCTAATGAAACCATTTGGTTCATAGCACGACTAGAAGCATTAAACTCTACAGGAAGTGTAACGATTTGGAATACAACCCCCATAGCAAGAAGAATGATACCTAATAACAGCATATTAGTAGAAGTAGCAAAGATACCAATCATGATAAATACCCATGAGGCATTGGAAGAAATATTAGCTACTGGTACTAACTTGTGTCGTAATGTTAAGAAAGAGTATGCCTCTTTATGTTGAATCGCATGACCAACTTCATGGGCAGCTATTGCAGCTCCAGCTACAGAAGCCTCATGGTAGTTATGGCTAGATAAAGCTACTATTTTCGTCATTGGGTTATAATGATCACTCAAAAACCCGCTACTTTCCACTACCTTAACTTCATATAAACCATTCTCATCTAATATTCGTCTAGCTACTTCTGCACCAGTCATTCCTGAAGTGGAGCGGACTTTGGAATATTTCTTATAGGTACTTTTTACTTTCATTTGTGCGTATAGTGGCAACAATAAAATTATCGCAAAATAAACGATATACATTCCCAACAGAAATTCCCCCTCTCGATATCTAATTAATATTTTATATGCTATTTACCTTGCAATCAACTGATACGATTTGTCCTTTTCTGATATACGACATACGATAAGAGAATACACG
The DNA here is from genome assembly GCF_023713305.1 of Psychrobacillus sp. MER TA 171. NCBI lineage: Bacteria > Bacillati > Bacillota > Bacilli > Caryophanales > Bacillaceae > Psychrobacillus > Psychrobacillus sp. MER TA 171. The sequence continues at coordinate 21,554 of NZ_JAMAWN010000012.1, forward strand.
CAATCGATAACCAGAAGGTAAAATAGCCTATATTACTAGCGTACTCACTTAGGCTTCTATACGTAGGCATTTGACCAAATACATAGTCTATCACATCATTGTGGAGCGTCCAAATGGCTGCGATCACAATATGGACAAATTTAAATCGGTAAAAAGGAATATATAGAATAGCTTGAAGTGCCATAGCAAAATGTGAGCCTACTAGCATCCAGCCCATCCAGCCTATATCTCCAGTTTCTACTAACGTCCATAAATTCATAACAACAGCCCATAGTCCGTATTTCACAAGTGTAATAAGCGCTAAAGCTTCTATTAGTTTCCAGTTTTTATTCATTAGCCAACCTAAAAGAGCAAGTGTAAAAAATAGACTCGCCGTTGGACTATCCGGTACAAATATTAGAAATTTTGTTTCAGTAACAGATAATTGGCCATTATACCAATAATATCCATAAATTGTTCCGATTAGGTTTACGTAAAATAACAACCACATGAATGATTTATTGTAGAGCAACAATTTTATATGCGTCATCATATATATTTCCCATACTCCCCTATTTTATTATAACTAGAATAACTATAATTTTTTGTGAAGAATTTGTAAAATTTCATTAAAGGAATAATTGCTAAAAAAAGAGAGTCAGTTACCTGACTCTCTTTTTTTGGATTATTCTGCTGGTTGTAAAGTTGTGATAAACTCAGCAAGCTGTTGTAATTCCTCTTCCGTTCCTTGGAATGTGCCACCTGGCATAGTTCCAATCCCTTCATGAGCAATTTCAACGATTTCTTCAGCTGTATATTCTAAACCAATAAGTGGTTTACCTATACCGCCTTCAAAAGCATTACCGTGACAACCTATACATGATGAGCCCTGATATATTTCAAATCCAGGAGCAGTTTCATCAATTTCTACAGCCACTTCTTCTCTAATTTCACCTTGTGCTTTAGCAGCTTCCCAGTCGTGGTTAGCTACAGATTCCCAAGTTAAGAAAATAATTGAAGCGATAGCTAAAAGCATGAAACCAGTTGGTAATGGACGTTTCCATGGGCTTCTTTCCTTGCTTGTATCTAAGAATGGTACTAGTAAAAGTGCTCCGAAAGCAAGACCTGGCATAACGATTGCTCCAATGATGTTGTATGGTCCAGAAGCAAATTCGTATTTTAATAATTGATATAAAAATAGGAAATACCAGTCAGGTAAAGGAATATAAGCTGTGTCCGTTGGATCAGCTGGTCGCTCTAACGGCGATGGATGTGCAACTGTCAATACTAAATAACCGACTAAAAATACTGCTCCGACTAACCATTCTTTTAGCAAGAAGTCAGGCCAGAAAGCTTCTGTTTTACCTGGATACTCAGAATAGTCTTTAGGAGTTTTCTTTTTACGGCTAGAAGGATCCGTTACACGAGAATCTCCAACAAATTTCAAACCTTTTCCGCGATGCATATTGTCCCCTCCTTTTAAGAATTATCTGTTCCACTTACCCATTATAGTGGTCCAGAAATACCTTGACGACGAATCATGATAAAGTGAGCTGCAAGTAAAGCAAAAAGAGCAGCCGGCAAGAAGAATACATGAATCGCGAAGAATCTTGTTAATGTTTGTGCACCGATGATTGTCTCATCACCAGCTAATAATGTTTTGATCATGCCACCGATAACCGGTACAGATGCGGCAATTTCAATACCTACTTTTGTAGCGAACAATGCTTTCATGTCCCAAGGAAGTAGGTAACCTGTAAATCCTAAACCTAACATAACAGCGAAGATTAATACTCCGACCATCCAGTTTAGTTCACGAGGTTTTTTGTAAGAACCAGTAAAGAATACACGTAAAGTATGTAAGAACATCATAACAATTACAAGAGATGCTCCCCAGTGATGCATTCCACGCACGATTTCACCGAATGCTACTTCATTTTGAAGGTAGTAAACTGATTCCCATGCATTCTCGATATCCGGTACATAATACATTGTTAAGAACATACCAGATAGAATTTGAATAACTGTAATGAAGAACGTTAATCCCCCGAAACAATAAACAAATGCTGAGAAATGATGTGCAGGGTTTACGTGTTCTGGTACTTCATGGTCTGCAATATCACGCCATATAGGTGTAATATCAAGACGTTCATCCACCCAATCATAGATTTTATTAAGCACTGATGTCGTACCCCCTTACATTAAACTAATGTGTTAGTTATAGCTTTTCCAATTTCTAAGAAACCGTTATTTTCACGTACTTCAAATTGATCCAACGGACCTAGAGGTGGTGTTTTTGCAACATTCTGTCCGTTTTTCTCGTAACGGCCTGCGTGACATGGACAGAAAAATTGATTTTTGTGTGCTGGGTCACCTTCCCAGTTAACTGTGCATCCTAAGTGCTTACATACTGGAGACAATGCAATAATGCTATCTCCTTCTTTGTAAACCCATGCAGCGCTAGTTACATCAGACTTGTACCAGGCATCTACCTGCTCGAAAGTAAAGTCTACTCGTTCAGGAACCTCAGTAAGGTCTGCAATCTTCTTCTCAGTCAGTACGAAATCTCCACCTTCTGATTTTTGCAATACAGGATCAACTGCAAAACGTACCATTGGCATAAGCATACCTGCTGCCATGAATCCGCCAACACCTGTTAATGTATAACTTAAAAATTGGCGTCTTGATACTTTATTGTTACTCATCCTTTTCCCCCCTCTAACTTAAAGGTCAGTCCAATGGACATACTTGCTTGAATTAATAATACTAGGACATTTCAATGATATATCAATAAAAAAGGAAGGTCAATAATTCCTGCTACGAATTATGAACTTTGTGAACAAATAATGAAACATATTGTCACTAATTCGCCCACTTATTCGCAAAACGAGGGATTAATTGTCTTAATTGATCCTCCAATACGGATAATTTCATTTTTTGATCCATGGAATCAAGTGGTATTGATGGGAACCACAGGACATTTTGTTCCTCTCCCATTGTACTCCACTCTCTGTCAGAAGTAACGTAAAAGATATGTTTAAATCCAGCTTTTTTAAATTCTTCATTCCAAGCCTCCAATAATGATAGCTTGTCCTGAGATCCTGTATAAGAGAAGGAAGGAAATAAAACGATCCTTCCTTTGAACTGATTTTCAATTGTATTTGCTAGCGACAAAGTAAAATCTGCAGCTGAGGCAGCAAATGGAAATCCATGCTCTGAACCATCTATTAATATAAGTGGGACTATCGCTGTGTCAATATATTCTTTTTGTGCTTGAAAAACTGTGCTATCTTTTCCGTTCCAATGCATGTTATCTCTCCTATTTTTCTCTATACGGTAGATTTTTCCATAGTGCGGAAAGTTCGAGAAACTTTTCTTTATTATTATCATCAATTGCTTGATCAATCTGTTTTTTTAGTTGTTCGGCCTGAAAAGATTGCAAGCTTTCGGTTAAAATATCCTCTGCAATTAGCTTATCTTTTTCACTAATATGCAGATATTTGGGCATATACGGGTTTTCTTCTAATACTGCTAAATACTCGGGACTTGGGGGCAGTGTTTGAAAGTTCAATTGTATATACATCTCTTCATCTGGGTTTAAGCGAAGATCGTGAAAAGATTTTTCAGCATCTGCTGTCATGATACTACCTTTATAAAATCTAAAAGGTATTCCGGAGGATGTAGTAACAGACATAATCATAGCTCTTGGACAATAATGGGCTTCCTCCACAAAGTGTACATTGTTCAACATTGTTTCGTGGCTTATTAAGTAATTTAAAATCCACACACATTCTCTTCTCTTCATTTGATACTTTTTCAGAAACCAACGGACAAATTCTTTTTTCTCACCAACTGAAACAGAAGCAGTCACATAACCTCTCCTTCCTATCATTATTCCATCATGTCAAACCATTCACTGTTTTCTGGCTGAAGCTCTTGTAATATCAAAATAATTTCTCTTGCTTCTTCACGTTTACCATCTTCTAAAAGGAAGTATAAGTACTTTTCCAAAAATGCTGCATCCTCTTTATGTTCAGTATATGCAAGCTTATAAAATTCGTATGCTTTTTCATACATTTCTAACCGCTCATATGCTGAGGCTAAAAGGGGATACATAGAAGACATCTCAAATTGCTCTTGCTTTAAGGTTTCATAGAGGTCAATTAACTCCTCATCCATTTCCTCCTGGGAGAACAAGGAAGAAAGTATGTAAATAGCATCCATGTACTCAGGGTCTAATGCGATTGCTTCCTGAAGAAAACCTTCTGCTTCTTTCACTCTACCCAATTTTAGAGAAATTTTACCTGCAAATAAATAATATTCTTTTTCAAATTCATCTCTAGCGATTCCATCTGTAATAGCACTCAGTGCTTCCTCATTCTTTTCAAGCATAGCGTATGTTTCCGCTAAAAGCATATAGCCAGAGAAGAAATCTGGGTCTATTTCTAAAAGATGATTTAAATGTTTTGCAGCCGTTTCATACTGTCTAACTTGGAAAAATGCATATCCTGCCTGAAAAAGAACCTCTGGTGCAGCTTCCTTTTGAAGGGCCTCTGTATAATAAGGGATAGCCTCTTCATACGCTGCTCCAGCACTATAGATTTCAGCTATTTTTAATGAAAGATCCACTCCTTGCAGCTCACTTTTAGAAGCTAAAAGATCTTCCATAAGTCTCGCAGCCTCTAAATACCGTCCAGTTTCAAATAAAAGTTCTCCTTTTGCATATTGCAAAAGTGGCTCTCCCGGTAATAGAGCGATTGCTTCTTCTATTTTATGTTCGGCAACCTCATATAAACCAATCATTTGATAATAATCAGCTAATGTAAGTAAGGCCTGTGGATAGGACTCGCTGTTCTTCTCTATATTACTTAGCATTTCCAAAGCATCGTCCTCTTTATTCAATTCTAAAAATAATTGTGCGAGGTCTATTTTCAGTTGGTCTTCCTCTGGAAATAAAAAGTTTAAATGCTCTAACGTTTTTATTGCCTCTTGTATAAAACCATATTCTGTTAATAAGTCTGCTAATCCATACTGCTCGTCAGGATTTTCCTCTAGTAAGAAAGCATCTACCATGCCATCAAGCTTTTCTATATCTCCATCCTCCATAACTCGGATAAAGGGAATCATTTTTTCCATAACATCACCATTCCTTCTCTACTATTTAATCGTACAAGAACTTTGAAGGTTGAACAAGAAAAAGACTCTCCTTGATCAGGAGAGTATGGGAAATTTATTTATTTTATGACATTTTCTAAGTGTTCAAAGAAATTTGGATAGGAAACGGCTATACATTCCTGATTATCAATTGAAACTATACCATCGGTTACTAACGCAGCAATAGCTGCCATCATTCCAATACGATGATCTCCGTATGTAGAAAGTTCGCCACCATGCAATGGAGTTGGCCCCTCAATGACCATTCCATCTTCTGTTGGATTAATATTCGCTCCAAGCTTTCTCAGTTCATTGACCACGGCATCAATACGATTAGTTTCTTTTACCTTTAACTCCTCCGCGTTTTTAATAATTGTTTTACCTTTAGCTTGTGTGGCAAGAAGTGCTATTACTGGTATCTCATCTATTAACCTTGGAATGAGATCTCCGCCAATTTCAGTTCCTACTAAATTAGAAGTTTCTATCGTCAACGTACCGATTGGCTCGTGACTTGCATTATTTTGTGTCTCAATAGTTAATGTGGCACCCATTGCTTTTAGCACATCTATAATTCCTGTACGGGTTTCGTTCAACCCAACATTAGTTAGCACAAGCTTACTATCTAAAGCGATAGCCCCAGCAACTAAGAAAAATGCTGCAGAAGAAATATCACCAGGGACTACAACGTGTGCTCCTGTTAGCTTTTGTCCACCCTGAAGGCTAATTACATTGTCTTTTACTGAAATTTCTGCTCCGAAATGCTTGAGCATCTTTTCTGTATGATCTCGAGTGGTTTCTAGCTCTTCTACAACAGTCTCTCCTTCTGAATTTAGAGCAGCTAGCAATATAGCAGATTTCACTTGAGCACTGGCTACAGGCATTTTATAATGAATCGCTTTTAGGGTTGTCCCCTCTACGGCAATAGGGGTGTATTGTCCATTCGCTCGACCTATTAGCTTGGCCCCCATTTGCTTGAGCGGCTCTGTGACTCGCTTCATTGGTCGTTTTTGAATAGACTCGTCGCCTATTAACACAGAAGAAATACTAGAGCCTGCTAGAATCCCAAGCATTAGACGAGTCGTTGTACCTGAATTCCCTGTATATAAAATTTCATCAGGTTCCTTCCAAGTAGAAATCCCCTGGCTATCGATTTGCACATGCTCACCGTCTACCTTAATATCTACACCAAGCTTGCCGAAACAATCAATCGTACTTAGGCAATCGTCACTTTGTAGAAACCCCTCTACCGTTGTTGTTCCTTCCGCAATAGCCCCAAACATAATCGAACGGTGGGAGACTGATTTATCTCCTGGTATTTTAATGCTTCCTTGTAAGGAAGGCTTACCAAAGTTTAAAAGTTTAACTGTCATAGTTAATTCCTCCCTACGCAATATAAGTCTCAAATGATGTATGTGCAGCAATACATCGAACTGCCTGTGCTCGGTCCTCCATTGTTTGAAAACTAATAACCAAAATACCAAACACATCTTCTCTAGTTTCGACAATGCGCAAGTTTGTAATGCTTATATGCTCTTTCGCTAAATAACCAATAACTTCGGCGATAACCCCCGCATAGTCAGGGATATCCACATACAGGTCATACACTGTATATAAAGCACCTTGCGCTACTGGGAGTTCGTCTCGGACTTGTTTAGCCTGAGCAAAATAAGCTTCAATTTCTGTTTCATCGGCCCCATCTATTAGATGCTTTAAACGAAGCATTTCCTCGGTCCATTGCTGAAGCTGCTTACTGATTTCTTCACGATTTTGCATCGTTATATCTCGCCACATGACGGGATTGGAAGAGGCAATTCTTGTGATATCGCGAAATCCTCCAGCTGCGAGCTGTCTCGTAAAAGGATAGCTCTTATTCTCTGCCGATAATTGATGAACTAAAGAGGCTGCAATTAAATGAGGAAAGTGACTTACAGTAGCAGTCATATGATCGTGCTCATGTGCACTTATCTCGATTATCTTCGCCTTCGTTACTAGTAATAACTCTTTTAATCTATTAACGTTCTCTATTGGTTCATCAACAAAGGGAGTTAACAAATAATAAGCGTTCTCAAACAAGTAGGCCCGTGCCGCTCCTACTCCACTCTTGTGGGAGCCAGCCATCGGGTGTCCTCCGATAAAAGTGATTCCATGGTGCTTCAAGTTTAGAGCGGCATTCATTATTTCATTTTTGGTGCTGCCTGTGTCGGTTATAATCACATTGTTTTTTAGTTCCCAGTCTGGAAGGAGTTTCATAAGCTCTATCGTGATGCTTACTGGAGTAGCGAATATAATGATATCCGCATGCTTCGCAGCTTCCTCCATATTAGAAGCAATCTCATCTATAACCCCTAGCTTTTTCGCGGTTTCAAGAGATTTGGCATTAGAATCATAGCCTACAATTGTTAAATCGTCTCTCCTCTTTAACCCAAGTGCAAGAGAGCCCCCAATAAGACCAAGCCCTATTATCAGGATGTTCTTATTCATTTAAACTACTCCTAACTCAGTCAACACTTCATCAAGTTTTTGAAGTAGCCCCTCGTTTTGTTCCTTCGTCCCAATTGTAATACGCAGGTATCCTGGTTTACCTAAAGCATTACCACTGCGAACGATATATCCACGTTGCATGAGCCCTTGAAAAACTTCGTCGCTGTCTGCTTTGACTTCCATCATGATGAAGTTTGTTTGAGATGGATAAAAATGAAGATTACGCTCATTACAATATGCTTCAAACTGAGACTTTCCATCGTTGTTTTTCTTCTTACATTCTGCAATAAATTGCTGATCGCTCAATCCAAGAATGGCTGCTTCCTGTGATATAACTGTATTGTTGAATGGCTCTCTTGTCGGCTCTAACTGGCTAATTACTTCCTCGGATCCAACAGCATAACCAACGCGGAAGCTAGCTAGCCCATACGCTTTAGAGAAAGTACGCATTACTAAGACATTCGGATGATTTTCTATTAACGAAATAGAATCTTCATAGTTGGGGTCCGTAATATATTCGGTGTATGCCTCATCTAAGACGATTAACACGTCTCTTGGGGCTTGCTCCACAAATGCCTTAATTTTATCACTTGGAGTTAATGTCCCTGTAGGATTATTCGGATTACAAATCCATACAATAGCTGTATTTTCATCGATAGCTGCTAGCATCTGCTCTAAATCATGTTCTCCATCCACAGTCAATGGAACAGTTCTAGTTTCAGCGCCTTCAACTATAGCATTGTGTTTGTATTGACCAAAAGTTAAATCTGCCATAATAGTATTTAAGCCAGGCTCAAGCATAGCTCTAGAAACAATTAAAATATTCTCATCTGAGCCATTACCAAATAACAACTGCTTCTCCGAAACATTCAAATGATTAGCAACTGCTGTACGAAGTCTAGAAGCATATCCATCTGGGTATAAAGCAAAATCTATAGAAGCATTTGTGAGAAATTCCTTTACTTTTGGTGAAGCACCATATGGATTTTCATTAGAGGCTAGCTTTGTAACTGTTTCTAGATTAAATGCCTTCTTCACTTCATCCATTGTTTTTCCAGGTTGGTATGCTTGCAATCCAGCAATTTGTTTTTTAAATTTCATCCTATTTACCCCAATTCTATTATGATCTTTTTAATAAATCTGGTCTCAATTGAACTGCCTTGTTTAAATATATGTGCTGTATTTCCTTTTGTGATTTAACGGTGTTAACGTGTATCATTAGCCGTATACATTTCTCAAGCGCACCTGGAACATTCATTTCGTGCGTACACATAACAGGGACGTATGCCCACCCACTTATTTCTCGAACTGCTCTTGCTGGAAATGCAGATGTAATATCCGATGTAGTACTTATAATGACAGAAGCAATCGACTCTGGTTCAATATCGTTTGCCTTCGCCATTTCTAAAGCAAGACGGGACGTTTCCTGAAGAACCTCTTCATTAGAATCTGCATTGACTGTTGTTGCTCCTCTAATGCCTCTTATCACTTATTTCCCCTCCCTAATCCATTGTCGTAATTCTTCATCACACAGTCTTACTGCATCTACCGGTACTACCTGTATAAATGGCTTGCCTATAGTTTCAAGCAATGCAAAATGCAATTGCTTATTTATAGTTTTTTTATCTTTTTGCATGTAGGCTGCCAATTGCTCAAACGGACAATCTAAAATCTGCTCAAAATTATATTCCAACCTATTAGCTAATGAATAAAACCTTTTAGCAAAGCCTTTAGGGAGTTGCCCATACTTCTCACTAAGCAATAGAGCAGGAATCATGCCAATCATGACAGCTTCTCCATGAGAGATCTTTCCATACCCAATTGCAGCTTCAACTGCGTGACCATATGTATGTCCAAAATTTAAATATTTGCGAAAGTTGCTTTCTTTTTCATCCATTTCCACAATTTTTGCTTTCACACGGATGCCTTTATTTATCCACTGTAATAATTGGTCTTTTTCCAAATTGCTTAATGAAGTGATTTGGAAAAATTCTTCAACCCACTCACTGTCGCTAATGAGGGAATGCTTAATCACTTCAGCCATTCCCGATTTAACTTCTGAAAGAGGTAGAGATTTCAAAAAATGAACATCATAAATAACTTCCTGTGGCTGATAGAAAGCCCCTATCATGTTCTTTCCTAGAGGGTGATTAATAGCGGTTTTACCACCAACCGAGCTATCATGAGCTAAAATAGTAGTTGGTATTTGATAAAAGTCTATTCCCCTCATAAACGTAGCCGCAACAAATCCGGTCAAATCGCCTACAGCCCCTCCCCCTAAGGCAAATATAGCTGAATTTCGGGATGCACCGTTCTGTAATAGAAAGGATTGTACATTAAAATAGGATTCAAATGTTTTACATGACTCACCAGATGGAACAAGGAACAGGTTAAATGGCGCAGTAAAGTTTTTTCTTACATAACTTTCATGCAGATTCCATACATTTTCATCACTAATCATGATTAACTGATCATAATTTTCGAGTGTCTTTTTGTTTCTTTTAGAGAAATCCTCCAAAATGTTCTCACCTAAATGAACCTCATAATTAGATGCATTCGTTTTTACTGGGATAATCATGGCTTAAAACCCCTTTGTATACGCTCTATGTTTCTGAATATCTGATTTCAGTACTTCCATTTGATCTGCTTTAAACGTATCTAATATTGCAGAAGCTATCTCCCATGCAATAACATTTTCTGCCACAACAGATGCTGCGGGTACTGCACAGCTATCGGAACGTTCAATACTAGCTTTAAAAGGTTCTTTGGTATCAATATCTACACTTTGTAAAGGTTTATATAAGGTTGGGATAGGCTTCATAACCCCTCTAATTACAATCGGCATACCAGTAGACATACCACCTTCGATACCACCGAGCCTATTCGTATCTCGAATGTAACCATCTTCTTCATTCCAAGAAATTTGGTCATGCACTTGGCTGCCAAATAAGTTAGCCATTTCAAACCCTAAGCCAACCTCAACACCCTTAAATGCATTGATGCTAAGCATTGCCATTGCAAGCTTTCCGTCTAGCTTACGGTCATAGTGAACGTAGCTTCCCACACCGGCAGGCATTCCCGTAATGATGACCTCTACCACTCCGCCTATCGTGTCACCAGCTTTTTTAGCTTGGTCAATAGCTTCTACCATTTTCAATGACGCTTCAGAATCTAAACAGTAGACAGGGTCGTTCTCCACTTTTTCACGTATATCATCTATTGTCATACCTTCAGCTAAATTCAGGTTAGCTTCAATGCCACCTATTTTCGTTACATGAGCAACGATAGAAATGCCTAGTTCGTTTAATAGTTGCTTTGCAACAGCTCCCACAGCCACTCGGACCGTAGTTTCCCTCGCAGAGGATCGCTCCAATACGTTTCGTAGGTCACGATGTCCATATTTCATACCTCCAACGAGATCGGCATGTCCTGGACGAGGTCGTGTTATCTTTCTTTTTATTTCATCTGGATTCATGTCCTCATCTAGTGGCTCTATTCCCATAATATGAGTCCAATGTTTCCAATCATCATTATTTACTACTAGACAAACTGGAGATCCTAATGATTTACCATGTCGCACTCCCGCTGTAATTGCTACTGTGTCTTTTTCTATTTGCATGCGTCTTCCTCGACCATGTCCACCTTGACGTCTTTTTAGTTCTTTATTTATCTTTTCACTTGTGATATCTAATTGTGCTGGTAACCCTTCAATGATTGCAGTAAGCTGTGGACCATGTGATTCACCTGCTGTTAAATAACGCATAACGCTTTCCCCCTTCAACTCGCTAAAGTATTTGTTTTCAACTATATCATATTTACTTAGAGTATAGAAGAAAAACTGTCCGTTTTTTAGCGGACAGTTCCTCATTAAAAATCGACAAATTAAAATCACTTACCAATCAAATTCGTTCTACATTTTCCGGTAGAAAAACGTATCCTCTGTTACAAAATCGTACTTGGTAGGATTAAAAATTTGTTCTGTGCTTCCAACAAAAAGGATTCCGCCAGGACGTAGCGACTTGCTAAAGTTTTGATAAATCTGATCCTTAGCTTCTTCTGTAAAATAAATCATTACGTTACGGCAAATGATTAAATCGAGATTTCTCTCGTATGTATCCAATAAAAGATTATGCTTTTTAAAAGAAACAGTTCTTTTAATGGTGTCGTCAATTTTATAAAAAGGCGCTTGCTTCTCAAAATATTTATTTTTCATATCTAAGGGAACCTCTGCTAACGATCGTTCCGGATAGATTCCTACCTTTGCTCTTTGAATAGCATTTTCGTCAATATCCGTTGCTAGAATAGAAATTTGGCTAATCGGTAGATGATTAGACAATACCATTGCTGTAGTATATGGTTCTTCACCTGTAGAACATGCTGCACTCCATATTTTAAGCCTCTTGTTATCAGCTAGTAGCTTTGGAAAAATTTTTTGTTGTAATACTTCCCACCTCTTGCTATTTCGATAAAACTCAGACACATTGATTGTCATTCGGTCGAGGAATTCATTTAGAAGATCTCGGTCCGTGTCAATCGCCTCAAAGAAAGAAACAAAATTTTTATATCCCTTCTTTTCATATAAAGATGTCAGGCGTCGTTTCATTTGAGCTTCTTTATACAGAGCTAAATCGATGCCAGTTTTCTTTTTAATAGACTCTACAAACTTTATGTAATCTTGCAAATAATATCGTTCCCTTCCACCAGCCTATCTATAAAGTATATCGCAATATAGTCATTTCGAATACAGCAAAAAAACAGAGAAATGTGAACATTTACGCATATACTTTATATATGTATTACAAATAATCCAAAGCAAAGCGTGAGTCACCTAAGGAATAACCGCATGAGGACTATAGGCACAGACAACCTGCTGCAGGAAGTAAACGCTTTATCAGAGAACAAATATTAAAAAATGTCTATCCATACGCTATAAAACATAAAAACCTCTCTGGAAAATCGAGTTCTTTCATAAGAGGAGTGAATTTTCTTGGAGTGTTTTTTGTTGTGAAATGCTAAACTTAAAATAATGAATCAGCTTTTTGAAATAAAGGATAAAAATGAAAAAATAGATATTAGTTAGGAGAATTCAATGAAAAGCCTTTTAAATTCAACCCTAATTTTTGTAATACTCCTTTTCATTAGTTTGAATTGGGTAATTTTTTGGGGTGGTATCTATGAAGAGATGAACATTGATATTGAAAAGTATGGTTGGACACCTTATGTCTCTATTCTTATTCTACTTCTGGTGTTTACTAGAGGTAAGTTACTATTTAATAGCAGGAATAGAGGAAAAGATGGAGAAAAACTACCGAAATTGATTTATATCATACTGATTTTAACTGCCATTATTCTGTTACTCTTCCCTCCTGTACTAAGCTTCCTTAACAAATAAGAGGTCTTTACTTTAATGAAGTATTTAATTATTTGAATTAAAGCTGTCCGTTATTTAAAAGAGAGGGGATTTTAAATAAAACTACAAGGAGCTAGAAGTTGCATTTTCTAGCTCCTTTTTTGTAAATTGTTAAATCTACCCCTATCATTCTCCAATGAGTTAATTTAGCCTAAAAAAAAGACTGTAGATAAACTTAAATTAAGTTTATCTACAGTCTAAGCCATCTCCTTAGCAGAGAATAGCTTTGTTTTTTTAATTAGTTAATCCAGTTGTTAGCATCTTTAGCGTAAGAAACTAATTCTTCTTGTTTGAAGAATAAGCCGATTTCACGTTCAGCGCTTTCAGATGAATCCGAACCGTGGATAATGTTTTTACCAACAGTTACTGCGAAATCTCCACGAATTGTTCCTGGAGCAGACTCTTTAGGGTTAGTAGCACCCATCATTAAACGAGCTGTAGAGATAACATTTTCCCCTTCCCAAACCATTGCAAAAACTGGTCCAGAAGTGATGAATTCTACAAGTTCTCCGAAGAACGGACGCTCTTTGTGCTCACCATAATGTTGTTCTGCTAATTCAGTAGGAATTTGCATTAATTTTGCTCCAACTAATTGGAATCCTTTTTTCTCGAAACGACTAACGATTTCACCGATTAGGTTACGTTGTACGCCGTCAGGTTTTACCATTAAAAATGTTTTTTCCATTATGAACACTCCTTCAAATATAAAATGGATTTTATTTCTCCACCGTTAAAAATACTATCATTACAGCCAGTTAATTTCAATTAAAAGTTACGTTTACTCATAAATAATGCGACATTTTGCAAGGATTTCTTTGCAGAATTTGACGGAAGCTGCTTCACCTCATGTAAAGCCTTTTGCAAATACATATTACTTACTTGTTTTGCTCGTTTAATACCTTCCGATTGTCGAATCTCTTTAAGCAGCAATTCCATATCTTTCTCTTCGATATCACCATCGAAAACCCTTTTCAATAACGGATAGATAGCTGGATCATTTTTTGAGTATATCACTGGTAAAGTAATATTACCTTGAAGTAAGTCTCCTCCAGCTGGTTTACCTAACTCCTCCTCAGTGGAAGTGAAATCGAGGATATCATCGATAATCTGGAAAGACATTCCTACATAGTAACCAAATCTCTTAAGATGCTTAATAGTCTTTTCATCGGCACCTGAAGAAATTGCACCCAGTTCACAGCTGGCTGAGATGAGGATTGCTGTCTTTCTTTTAATTCTTCTTAAATAGTCCCGGACCGTCTGATCAACAAATCCCTTGTCCTCAATTTGTATTATCTCCCCAATACAAAGCTCGACCATCGTATTAGAGAGAACCTCATGAGCATATGTATTTTTTACTGCTGTTATGTATTCGATAGCCTTAGCGAAAAGAAAGTCCCCTGTATACATAGCTACTCGATTGTTCCATTGAGACTTAACAGTTTCTCGGCCTCTTCTAGTTTCAGCATCATCGATCACATCATCATGGACCAAGGAAGCCATGTGTATCAACTCGACAGAAACAGCAACCTGCTTAATAGACTCTATAGAATAGTCGCCAAATTTAGCGGAAAGCAGTACAAATACAGGGCGGATTCTTTTTCCCCCTGCGAGCAACAAATGAAGCGAGGCCTCATTCAATAAGTGGGAGGAAGAATTCACAGCTGCTGCTAATTCATTTTCAATGACTTCTAAATCCGATTTTAGATCGGAATAAAGCATTTTTAATCTCATCTTATCCACAGAAACAAACCTTCCCCTACTTAGAAATCTTTCTTATAGCCAATATGTCGGGCAGCTGCACCACCACTGTATGGTTTACTACTCACGTTAACCATTCCTACTGTTTCAAATAACTGAGTTAGCTCAGCTCTATTTGGAAATTCTTTTGCGGACTCTTGTAACCAAGAATATTCTTTATAACTCTTAGCAAAAAGCTTTCCGAAAACTGGCATAATGTATCTAAAGTAAAAGCGGAATCCTGCATTAAAGAGCTTGGAATCTGGCTGAGAGGTTTCTAAACAAACAATCATGCCACCCGGTTTAGCTACTCGGTTCATCTCCTGTAGCACTTGTTTATAGTCGGGAACATTTCGCAAGCCAAATCCAATTGTTACATAGTCGAATGTATTATCCTCAAAAGGCAGCTCCATTGCATTACCATGAATCAATTCAATTTGTGGTATATCTTTCACTTTTTCTTTTCCTACATTTAACATATTTTGACTGAAGTCTAATCCTTTAACTGTACCAGTAGGACCAGCAGCCTTTGCTAAAGCGATCGTCCAGTCAGCCGTGCCACAACAAACGTCTAATGCACTGCTTCCTTCTTTGACCTGCATAGCTTTCATCGTGTCGCCCCGCCAGCTTTTATGTTGCTGAAAGCTTATGACAGAATTCATAGAATCATAGTTCGTGGAAATCTTCTCAAAAACCTCGTGGACATGTTGTTCTTTTGTTTTTCCCATCTGTTAAACCTTCTCTCAACTGCTCTTTATAGCTTGTTCGGTTACTCGCTCTAAAATAGCATGCTTTACGTTTTCTTTTAATATAGTGGAGTATCGCACTTCCCGCACCAAATTATTTTCTACCGTTTCTATTTCCTCACGAAGCAAATCGATCTTTGTCTGCAACAGGAAGGAATTTCGGATATAGAATGTTTCTTCCCTGTTTTCAAAGGCATGTAACTCTCTTCTTAAGGCTATAAGGAGTAATGCTTCCTTCATGATAAAGATATATTCATGATACGAAAAGTATTCCATGAATTGCTCGATTGGCTTACTTTCTATCAGCTGTATAGACTGAATAAGGTCTTCGAAAGGATAAGCTAGGTGGTCATAAAATTTTGTTTTGTGCTCTGTGATAGATGAGACTCCAGCAGAAAAAATTTGAATCAGCTCTAGCTGCTTTCCCTTCGCCAGCAGCTGATAATATTTTCCACTGTAATAATCTCCCGCCAATACTTGTAATTGTTGCTCTTTGGTGGTCGCATTTTGCTCCTTGACTAAATCGTGAGCTGCAAGAGCTGCAAAAATCAATGAGACAGCAATGGTCGCTTGATTATTTGAGTCATCCCACTGTTCTCCATTTAGCATGGGTAAAAGCGTAAAGAACAAACGTTCTTCGTCGATAACAGGCATTCCTGCATATTTTAACAGAGTATTATGTTGTATTTGCATGAGAATATCTCTTTTGTATTTTTCTAAATGATGTTTTATCAAAGATTCATTCATACACTTTACTCCATTTCCCAATCGCAGTTAGCATTAGTCTGTCACGACATATATAATTTAACTCGCGATTATTGGCCTTTTAAATTATTTATTTCTTAGATTCACTTTTAATAATACCGTTGTCTGTATGAATGGAAGCTTTGCCTCTTATCTTCATAGCAGATGTATGCTCTGTAAATTGAGCAATCATCACTTCACCTGTATCAAGCTTTTCAGAATGATGGAATTTTGTATCCGTACCTCGGGTTAAACCGATCACTTGTACTCCGTCTTCCTCTGCCTTTATAACGATAAAATCTGAACTAGACATTACAATAGTCTCCTTTGTTCATAATCTAAATTCATCATACCATATTCTCATCGAACCTCAAAAGGAGTTATTTCATTTGGATAAATGATAAAACCTCTGAGCGCTTTATATCGTCTGTCTCATAGATACCTCTTGCTACAGAAGTAACGGTCTTGGCTCCAGGCTTTTTAATCCCGCGCATGGTCATGCACATATGCTCTGCCTCTATCACGACATAGACTCCATGAGGGTTAATCATTTCCATAATATCATTAGCAATCGTGGAAGTGATTCTTTCTTGAAGCTGTGGCTTTCTTGCTGTAACTTCCACGGCTCTAGCGAGTTTACTTAGGCCGGTTACAACGCCATCTCTAGGTATGTATGCAACATGTGCCTTACCATAAAAAGGAACAAGGTGATGTTCGCACATGGAGAAAAAAGGTATATCTTTTACTAAAACTAATTCCTCATGCTCTTCATGAAAAACTGTCTTGAAATGTTCTTTTGGATCTTGGTGTAGTCCTTCAAACATCTCAGCATACATTTTAGAAACTCTTTTTGGAGTATCCAATAACCCTTCTCGATTAGGATCTTCTCCTACCGCTTCTAAAATCATTGTTACTGCATTTTCTATTTTTTTCAGATCGACCTTCGTCATCTGCTGACCCCCCAGAAAAAACTGCATAATATGTCGTATGTATCTTAGCATATGAAATGAATATAGGAAATTAATTTCACTTCAGGCAACAAATTTTTATTATATAATAAATTGAAAAGAACGGCTACTATGAAGCAAGCTTCACAGTAACCGTTCTATGTACTACGACACCATTATTTTACAGCATCTTTAAGTGCTTTACCTGGTTTGAAAGCAGGCACCTTGCTAGCAGCGATATCGATTTCTTTACCTGTTTGTGGATTACGTCCTTTACGTGCAGCACGTTCACGAACCTCAAAGTTACCAAAACCGATCAATTGAACTTTTTCACCATCTGCAAGAGCAGTTTGAATTGATTCAAATACAGCCTCAACTGCTTTAGTTGCGTCTTTTTTCGATAATTCTGCAGCCTCTGCAACAGAGTTCACTAATTCTGTTTTATTCATACTATTCACCTCCTCTCAAAGGAAGATAAGCATCAATCCTGTAAAAAGAGTATCACAACAGAAATGCCTTCGCAACACTATTTATCCGTGTTTAGGCAACTTTCCTTAAAAAGAACGTAAAAAAAACAAAGAAAAGGACTTTTTGCATAGGCACAAAAAGTCCAAATCCGTATTTTATAGAATAAAGGTAACCATTCCACGGTCTCCCTCATTTACCATTCTTTCAATTGTTTGGCGCATTCTTTTCTTAGCAACCTGACTTACACTTTCCGTTTTATACCGTATACTTTCCTTCATAACCTCTAACAGAGACGTTCCAAAAACCTGCGTTGACCAAAGTGCATCTCTATCATGTAAGAATCCATGCTTTAAGTCTTTTAAAAGCTGCTGACTGTGGAATTCTGACCCTAAAAGCGGAGCAAATTCTGCTTCCATATCCACTCGAATGATATGAAGCGAAGAAGCCTTAGCTTTTAAGCTGACTCCAAAGAAATTATTTTGTTTAATAATTTCTGGTGCAGTAGGTTGGAAATCCTGAATGGATGGAAGTGACACACCATATCCTGTCGTATTTGCTGCTTCTAGCGCATCCGCAAACCGATGATATGTCTTTTTAGCTGTAGACGCTTCCTTAACAAACAATAACCAGTCTTTTTTAGAAGTAATTGGCTCATCAAGCCATTCATCACAAACCTCTTGAAATACTTCAGGTTTTAAATCTATTTGAATACAAGCAGACCCTCTACCAGGATCTGCCTCTATAACCTCTGCAGACTTGATAAATGGGACTTCCTTAAATTTTTCTGCAAGCTCCTTCACGTCTCTCATTTTGGAGACAATTTGCAGCCATTCTTGTAAGGAAGTAGTAATTTGATTGTTAACAAAATGATCTGGCTCAAGTACATCTGTCCAATCAGGCTTCATCAATTCAATGTCCGTTATCGGAAATTCATATAGCGCCTGTTGTAGTATGTACTGAATTTCCTCTGCTGTCATTCTATCCACAGCAACCGGAATTACAGGTACTTCATGAGTTTTTTGAAGTTCTTCGCACAAATGAAGAGTTTCTAAATGACCTGGCGTTTTGCTGTTAACGACAATAACAAATGGCTTTCCAATTTCCTTTAACTGACCTATAATTTCATCTTCTGCTTTTTCTGCTGCTACCCTAGGAATATTATTGACAGAACCATCCGTTGTAATCACAATGCCAATAGTAGAATGATCCCGAATAACCTTATCAGTTCCAATTCTTGCAGCTTCCTCAAACGGAATTGCTTCCGTATGCCAAGGAGTATGGACCAGCTTCTGCCCTTCTTCTCCAGAATGGGTTTTAATGCCATCAATCATGTACCCTACGCAATCTACTAATCTAATTTGTAATCGAAGCTGCTCGTCACCCAAGTATACATTCGTACCATGAGCAGGAACAAATTTAGGTTCTGCTGTCATAATGACGTTTCCAGGAGAGCTTTGTGGAAGTTCGTCTTGTGCTCTTAATCTTTCTGATTCGTCAACAATATTCGGTAATACAACTAGCTCCATTACTCTTTTTACAAACGTAGATTTACCTACCCTAACTGGACCTACTACACCAAGGTACACATCACCATTTGTTCTTTCTGCTATTTGTTCATACAGTTTGCTAGACATCGGTATTCTCCTTTCTTCGCAATTTAATATATGCACGAAAAAAACGTTTCATGCATAGAGCATGAAACGTTTCTTATAAGTTATTTGTTTATCATAAAAATAGGTTCGTTATTTTCATCAACCGTATAAGGCAATGAATACGCAGGGACGATCGCAAAGTTATCCGTTATTAAAAAACGAATATCATCACCTGGCTTGACGTCAACCTCTGTCTCTTGAAGCAAACGATAAAGCTCAATAGAATAGTCCACATATACTTTTCCATCGCCCGTCGCTACTAGAGGAAGCAGAGTGTCTGAATAAGGGCTTTGAACGGTAATTTCGTCTTTATAACCCATCTTTTTAAAATCTAGCTTATAAACACCTTCTACAATCGTCTCAGCGATAGGACCATAGCCGTTTATCCCTTTGCGATAGTTAATATCTCGCAAAGTATCTGCAATTCGTAAGTCTACCAACTTTACAGTTGGGTTTTCCTCTACGTCCATTAAGACATATTGATAAATCCCACCTGTTTCATACGAGTTAGCAGGAGCTTTCCCAAGATAGTTCGGAACAATTTTCTTAAAATCTATCGGATATTTTATATATTGATCTGTTTCTTGCTCACGTGTTTTGATAGGCAGCAAGCCACCTGAGGCTTCTTGGAAGCTTTCAACTGCAGTTTGTACGGAATTAAGCTGATCTTCATAAGGTAATAGGTTTTCTGGCTCATAGCCGCCTTTAAAACCACAACCACCTAAGACGAGTGTTGTTATAGAAATAGCAGTTAGTAATAGTTTTTTCATTCGAATCTCCTTACTAGGCTTTTGTTGGATTGAAAATGATATAAACCATTGTGATAAAACCAATGAAAAGCAATATGTATGCAACCAGACCAAATATAAACTTTATGAATCTGTTTTGGATTTTTGTTTTTACAAAAAACATAAGTAACATGGCCATAAACATGCATCCCATAGAACCAAAGGATATCCACATTTTGTCCATTGAAGAGACTAATAGCAACTGTTCCCCCACCTTTCATGAAAATAGTATATCACATGAAAAAAGAGTTGCTTTTTTATACAACTCTTTTTTTATGACAATTTTTAAAACGTCTTATAATCTTCCAGTTCATTCTTCTTTGTACGATGCATTAGGGAATCAACTGCTTGTTTTGGATGTACCTGCTCAAACAGAACAGAATGTAATGCAGCGGTAATAGGCATATCAATAGATTGCTTCTGTGCAAGCTGAAACGCTGCTTTTGTCGTCCTAACGCCTTCCACTATCATACCTACTTCTTCTAGCACCTCATCTAAGCTAGAGCCTTTACCGAGTAGGTTACCGGCTCTCCAGTTACGGGAATGTACACTTGTACATGTTGCTATTAAATCACCCATTCCTGTCAGACCAGAGAACGTGTACGGCTTGGCACCTAAACTTATACCAAGTCTTGAGATTTCAGCTAAACCTCTAGTTATAAGTGCAGCTTTAGCATTATCACCATAACCAAGCCCATCTACAATACCTGCGGCTAATGCGATGACATTTTTTAAGGCAGCCCCTATTTCTACTCCAATGACATCATCATTAGTATAGACACGGAAGTAATTATTCATAAATAGATCTTGTACTTTTTCTGCAGCCATCATATTATCACTAGCCACCGTAATCGTAGTTGGATGCTGTAAAACTACTTCCTCGGCGTGGCTAGGGCCAGATAATACTACAATACCCTCTACCATAGATTCAGGAACTTCCTCAGCAATCATCTCTGATATTCGCTTTAAGGAATCAGGTTCGATTCCTTTCGAAACATGCACTAAAAGCTTTTTGTTTTCCATCAGCTTTACAATATCCTGACAAACTTCTCTAATTGCCTTTGTAGGTACTGCTAAAACAATAATAGATGCATGCTCTATTGCTTGAGTTAAATCGCTTGTAGCTTTAAGATTTTCAGGCAGTATCGTATCCGGCAAGTATTTTTTATTGGTATGATTCTGGTTTATTTCCTCGGTTTGAGTTTCTCTGTGTGACCAGAGAAGGCAATCATGAGAATTATGCGCAAGAACCATCGCTAAAGCTGTTCCCCAACTACCTGCTCCAAGAACGGTTACATTTGTCATCTTTAAGCCCCCTTTGCTAATTATGTTCTAGCACGAGTAATAATTCTTATAGGCGTGCCTTCAAAATCGAATGATTCACGAATGCGATTTTCTAAAAATCTCTCATAAGAGAAGTGCATTAATTCCGGTTCATTAACAAATACAACAAAAGTAGGCGGTTTAATGGCCACTTGAGTAGCATAGTAAATACGCAATCTTTTCCCTTTATCTGTTGGAGCAGGGTTTCTTGCTACTGCATCTTCTACTACCTCGTTTAGAACGGAAGATGTAACGCGCATTGCATGGTTTTCACTTACTTGATTGATAACTGGGAATAAAGAATTTACACGTTGTTTTGTTTTTGCTGATACAAATACGATTGGTGCATAATCTAAAAATTGGAAATGCTCACGAATCTTTTTAGTCATTTCACTCATCGTCTTATCATTTTTTTCAATGGCATCCCATTTATTCATCACAATAATAACTGCTTTACCGCCTTCATGAGCGTAACCAGCGATTTTCTTATCCTGCTCTTGAATGCCTTCTTCTGCATTTAGAACAACTAAAACAACGTCTGAGCGTTCAATTGCCTTTAATGCACGAAGTACAGAATACTTTTCAGTTGTCTCATACACTTTACCCTTTTTACGCATACCAGCAGTATCAATCATTACATAATCTTGATCATCGAATGAGTACTCTGTATCGATAGCATCTCTTGTAGTTCCCGCAATTTCACTTACGATGACTCGCTCGTGCCCTAAGAATGCATTGATTAAAGATGATTTCCCTACATTTGGACGTCCGATAAGAGAAAACTTAATAACCTCTTCACCGTATTCCTGTTCATCCATATCTGGGAAGTTTTTAGCGACTTCATCGAGCAAATCTCCTAGACCTAGACCATGTGAACCTGAAATAGGGTATGGTTCGCCTAATCCTAGGGCATAAAAGTCGAAAATCATTTCGCGCATATCTGGATTATCAATTTTATTGACCGCCAATACAACCGGCTTCTTTGTTTTATAAAGTATTTTAGCAACGTATTCATCTGCTGCTGTCACACCCTCACGACCATTTGTTAGGAAGATGATTACATCTGCCTCATCCATAGCGATTTCAGCCTGTTGTTTGATTTGCTCTAGAAATGGCTCGTCGCTCAATTCAATTCCACCTGTATCAATGATGTTGAATTCATGTGTAAGCCAATCTGCTGAGCTATATATACGATCACGCGTTACACCTGGGATATCTTCCACAATGGATACACGTTCTCCTACAATTCGATTAAATATAGTCGATTTACCTACATTAGGTCTACCAACAATTGCTACTACTGGTTTTGTCATTAATATTACATCCTTCCAAACTTCGTCTAAACTGTATTATACAACAAAACAATAAAAGCAGGCGACTTTATTGAAGTCACCTGCTTGAATAAGTTAAGATTATGACGAAATTAGCTATTATTATTTGTTAGTAAAGTCTTTTAAACGATCGCCTAGAACATCGCTAATAGAAAAACCTTTGGATTCTTCAGGCATTTGATAATCAGCTAAATTGAACTCATCTTCGTTCTTCACTAGCTCTTTAATACTTAGAGATAAACGTTTTTCTTTACTGTTTACATCTAAAACTTTTACCTCTACCTCTTGACCTTCTTTCAGTACTTCCTGAGGAGTCCCGATATGCTGATGAGCAATTTGAGATATGTGAACTAAGCCTTCAACCCCAGGGAAAACTTCAACAAAGGCACCGTAAGATACTAGTCGTCTAACTTTCCCAGTTAGAACAGATCCTTTTGTAGCCTTGTCTTCCAGATCAGACCATGGTCCAGGTAACGTATCTTTAATAGATAAAGAAATTCTTTCTGCATCTCGATCAATAGACAATACCTTTACCTTAACCTCTTGTCCCTCTTTTAACACATCAGATATGTTATCTAAGTGCTCGTGGGATACTTGAGAAATATGAACAAGTCCATCCACGCCTCCAATATCTACAAAAGCACCAAAAGAAGCTAGTCTTTGGACAGTTCCTGGAACAATGTCCCCAGGTTTAATGTTATCTAACGTTTTGTTTTTATTTACTGATTTTTCATCCTCAACTACTGCTTTATGAGAAAGAATTAATCGGTTTTTGTCTTTTTCTAATTCAACGATTTTAAAAGTCAAAACTCGCCCTTTATAATCTTCAAATGATTCTACAAAATAATCTTCTATTAAAGAAGCAGGTATGAATCCACGGACACCCAAATCTACAACTAGTCCGCCTTTAACAACCTCTTTAACTTCTGTTTCAATAACTTCCCCAGATTGAAACTGTTTTTCTAACGTTTCCCATGCTTTTTCAGCATCGACTTTTCGTTTGGAAAGAACGTAGTTAGATTCTTCTACCTTAGTAATCATGAGTTCAAGTTCATCGCCGATGGAAACGGAGTCGGATGCTTTTTCAATATGCAGGCTAGAAAGCTCGCTAATTGGAACTATACCATCGAAAGGTGCACCTTCAATTGATACAATTATTGATTTCTCATCTACTTGTGCAACCGTCGCTTTAACCAGATCTCCTTCTTTAAACTCTTGCGTGTTTAAGTTCATTTCTTCTGACATATGATATTCCTCCTTCACAACGTCTCTTCTCTATTTTATGCGAACTTTCTCAGAAATACAAAAAGAAGCACTTTTGAAATAGAAATTTCCATCCAATTAATCATTTTGCTTCGCTATCAAACTAAAAAACTGGATAAAAACAAGAGAATATTAAGCTAGTGATATATATGCTAGTTTATGAAAATAGTTGATTTTCTCTCTCCGTAGGATGATTGAGAGCCCGCCACACTGTAGCCATTAAAGATGTGTTAAGAACAGGTTAAAGTATTTAAAATCATTTAGTTTTATATTGGTCTAGTATTTTACCGATGTGTTCCATAATAACTTCTGTAACTTCATCTGCAGAAGCTCTTCTTTCTCTGTACGGCTCCATATCTATAACTTCTCCAAAAACTATTTTTAAACGTCTAAAAGGTTTATATGGCCCAATAATTGCACATGGCACTACGTTTGCATTTCCTCTAAGGGCAAAAAAACCAGCACCGCTAAAACCTTTTCCTAGCTTTCCATCCTTACTTCTTGTTCCTTCTGGAAAAAGACCTACAACCTCTCCTTCTTTTAAAAGCTTTAACGCTTTTCGAAGCGCATCACGGTCGCTCATTCCTCTTTTTACTGGGAATGCTCTTACGCCCGGTAGTAAACTTTTTAATACAGGTATTCTAAAAAGCTCTTCCTTTGCCATGAAGTTAACAGGTCGTGGTGCGTTAATCCCAACGACAGGAGGATCTAAATTTTCTATATGGTTTGAGCATAGTAAAATCCCTCCCTCTTTCGGGAAATTTTCAGCCCCTATTACTTCAAATCTATATATTGGTTTTAACGCTGCAAAAACAATTGTTTTCGCAAAGGAATACAGTTCCAATTAAACCATCCTTTCTTTTGCCAACTGCATAATCTTATTAGAAACTTCATGAATCGTAAGAGACGTGGTATCAATAAAAATAGCGTCTTTTGCTTTGATGAGAGGAGATGCTTCTCTCTCGCTATCCAGTTTATCTCTTAATGCTATATCATGAATTAATTCTTCTAAGCTTGTATGAATTCCTCTTTTTTCGTTTTCTAGAAATCTTCTGTTTGCTCTTTCTTCAACACTTGCAGACATAAATATTTTAAGTTCAGCATTTGTAAGGACGTGTGTTCCAATATCTCGTCCATCCATTACCACTCCGCCAGATTTACCCATCTCAATCTGTCTTTTCACCATTTCTTCTCTTAAATCAGCATGTGCTGCTACAACTGATACGTTCGAAGTGACTTCTTTTGAACGTATTTGGTCCGTTACTTCCACGTTATCTAAAAACACAAGTTGTCCTTTAGAAGATGGCTTAAGCTCAATAGAGGTATCTTTTAGAAGCTCAGTTAGTTTGCTTCCATCTTGCAAATTTATGTTAAGTTGAAGTGCTTTATACGTAATTGCTCGGTACATTGCTCCTGTATCCACATATGTATAACCTAATAATTCAGCCGTCTGCTTCGCTATCGTACTTTTACCCGCCGCTGCTGGACCGTCAATCGCTATTTGAATTTGTTTCATCATTTTATCCTCCACTCTATTCGCCTATATTTTATCACAGAATAATACGAAAAAAAAAAGCCTGTAAATACAGACTTTTAACTTAGTCCTTTTTTTCGCATAAGCAACTGTCTTTCAAAGCAAAAACGAACGATTTGTTGCCTGTCCAAATCATCTGTATTCGTAAATTGTAAAGACGCAATTTTTAACGATTCTCTCTCCCAGATGCGTATGACTAAAGCAGTAGTAAATACATATCTCATTTCTCCATTATTAAAAGATAATGGAATAATTAAAGATACCTCATCTCCACCACTAAATTTCACTTCCTCATTTAGAATGATGGCTACCCCACCCGCACTTATGTCATCAGTTACCGATTGATATTTTTCATCTCCAAATTGAATAGCAATATCAATTGGTGATACAACTCTTACAAAATTACGACGCTGTATTTTCATAAAGTCTTCCGTGTCAGGATAAGACAGTCTTATCATTGGAATTTGTCCTAACTTTCTTCCTAACACTTCTGTTGGAAAAGCAAAGACAGATTTCGTTTCTTCTATAAACGTGGCACGTAACTGAGTACCTTCCATCATGACAACGGTTTTGTTGGTAATAGTATCTATAGGATAATCTACATATATAAAATGATCATCCATATCTACTACTTTACAACGATATTTCTCAGCCTTCTCTGTGAAAGTTGGCTCAAGTATTAAATTTGTCCCTAGTTTAATTTGCATAATTTTTACCCTCTTAAATGTCATATTAATTTCATTATGACATTTAAAGAGGGAGAATTCTATATATTATTTTAAGGTAATTTTTCTGAATGCAGAATCTCATGTGATTCTGTATCAATATACACTCTATATGTTCCAATGTCTTCGCTTCGAGTTAGTAACTCATATGCTAGACGCTGCTGTAATTGATCATTCTCAACGTAAGCCATTTTTGCTTCTTCTATTTTTAAATTATCAGCGAATATGGTTTTATAATCTAAAGGAATTACTTTTTGTTTAGCTATTTTTTCCTCTTGAATGTACTCCATTGCATTTAAGCCTAGTAATTCTCCATTGTCTTTTGCAATTTTTAATTGTAATCCATCTGCATAAACGATTGCATCATTTTCTGCGTCCTTCCGAGCAAACGCTAAATGCCACCCAATGTGGTTTTCACGGAATTCTATAAGCTCCGTATCTGTATACCCTAACTTTTTCATATAATCCAAAGCATTTTTCTTCATGCTTTCCGTATCAATAGTATTTTTATCAAAAGGTCTTTCCATTAGAAAGGATAATAAATGGCCTCCCTTTTTTGTAAAATCAGCGTAACCAATACGAATGTCTTTATGAAATTCAATATGGTAGAAGGGATATGGAGCATCCTTTCCACTTTCTGTAACATAAATTTTGGCATCCGCTAGTTCTGGAAAAATCTTTGCAAACTTTGCTTTTACATCCTCTACGCTTACTGGTTTATCCGAAATATGTTGTAAGTCTTTTTTCTTCTGTTGATCGGTTTCACTTGCTGTCATTGGAAAATCGCTTTCCGTATACGCTTTTACAGATGCTCCAAGGGATTTCCAATTCTTTTCGTTTTCTTTATTAACTTTATTTTGTACAAAGGAACTAACAATGTAATCTTTGTTTCCATCGTTTCTATTTGTGAATGCCCATTGGTCGGCTAAGCTCCTTAAATTTTCACGTGCACTTACCATATTTCCTTGCCACTCTTCGATTGGTACTTTTCCTGTTCTAACTTGAGTAGCTCCATTACCTATTCTCGTTAAATAGTTCAACCAGCTTGAGGAAGTTTCCTGATCTATAGGTAGCCCTGAAATAGATGCTCGAATATCTGAAGACAGTCTCCATACATCCTCCAGCGGACGATCTAATGACTCTTTATCTTTAAATATCAATGTTTCATCAATGGAATCACTTAATTCAGTCAGTTTTTCGGAGGCAGAATTTAATTCATTCGAATATTGACTTGCTAAAGCATTCTTAAGGTTGGTGTTTTGTTCTTGTACTGAAAAATGATAAACAACAAATACGGCAAGAGCAGCTATAGCGATTACCCATCCAAATTTTTTCATATAGTCTCCTTATGAGCAAAAAATATGCTGTCCAATTTTTTTGATATGTGGTCTTGACCAGATCCACTTACTAGTAGCAGTTTCAGGATTGAAATAGTAAATTGCGTTTTCTGAAGGATCCCATCCATTTAATGCGTCTAGTACTGCTTCTTTAGCTCGCTCGTTCGGCTCTAGCCAAATTTGTCCATCAGCTACTGCAGTGAATGCTAAAGGTTGGAAGATCACTTCACTAATAGTATTTGGAAAGTCCGGGTGTTCTACTCGATTAAGGATTACCGCTGCAACGGCTACTTGCCCTTCATACGGCTCCCCTCGTGATTCTCCATAAACTGCGTTAGCAATCAGCTTTAAATCTTTTTCACTATACTTCGGTGGTAGCTGCATATTTGTACTTTCAGGTTTTTTATTATTCGCTTGTTGGTTCTGGTTTGTATTTCCATGTACTGAGAAACGATTACCCTTATTGATTTGATCATGTACATATTCTTTGTCAAACTTTGTAGCCTTCACTAGCTTGTCCTTAGTTCCTTGTCCTAAAAGACCATCCACTGGCAAACCAAATGCTTCTTGGAAGTTTCGAAGAGCCCAATACGTGCCATAACCAAATTTACCGTCAATTTCCCCGGTGTAATAGCCTATGTATTGTAATCTGGCTTGTAATTCAATTACATCGTCTCCAAATGCTCCACGCTGAACAGTTTGCTCGGAGAACGCTTGAGTAGTTTGCTCTTGAGTTAAGAACATATAGCTAGCTGTAAAAAAGATTACGCCAATAAGAACATATTTTAGCTGTTTCATAAGTCATCTCTCCTTTTTAACTAGCTTGGTTAAACAGGAGTGATTTATACATGATAACTTTCATGAAAACAGAAATTAAAAAGTAAAAACTTTGTTAAAGTTATTGGTTGATTTTGACTAACAATTCTTTTTAATAGTGAATGTAAACATTAAAAAAGGAACATTTTGTTTATGCGAGTATATTGTTTCGATTTATAGATGCTAAAGCTGTTCCCATTTATTGATTGGAGCACCAGACGACTTCAGCGGGGTGAGGGCTTATCGCTCACCTCGCGAAAAAGAGTCCAGCTGGGGCTGTAATCAATTCTACTCTCTGATTTAAAGATTTCTTTGCATTATAAATCAACCCTTCCTTTTGAAATTGCCAAAGTAAAATTCCATATAAAAAAGTCATGACCTATTTAGTCATGACTCTTACCTTTTTAAAGTTAGTTAGGATCTTCCCTAATAAAATATTCGTGTTTTTCAAATCTCGTTCTACGAGATAAAATATGAGTTTGCTTTACTTTCGACAAGCCAAAAACCCATAAGAATAACATAAACGGAACCATCAGCAATATCTCTAACCCCGTGAAAGTCAGTATGCTATTATAGATAATGTGAAGAAAGAGCGGCGCAATTAAAGCAAAGAAAAGTTCAAGCCTTATTTTTTTTATAGAGGTAAACTTAGCTCTACCTATATAATATCCCATAACTACACCAAATAATGCATGACTCGAAACAGGTAACAAAGCTCTTAAAAAAGCCTCTCCCATTCCGTAGTTCAAAAGATATAAGATATTTTCTACGGTTGCAAATCCTAAAGAAACACTCGCACCATAGAGAATTCCATCATATGGGTCATCAAACTCAACATGCTTATATAAGGCCACTATTATTATTAGCCATTTAAAAAATTCCTCTAATGTACTTGTCACGAGGACATTCCGAAAAAAAAGAGAAGTAAACAAATGCTCCTCGTTTAATACGTGCTGGATAAACATAATTGGGAATGTTAATATAGCACCATAAATAAATGTATGTAACAAAAGCCTTGAAGGTTCTTCGGCAATTTCTCTACGAAGATAGAAATAACTTAAAAGCGCAAGAGCCGGTGCAATCGCACAGGAAAGTAGTACGAACATGATCTTACTCCTTCCATTTTACTATTTATATTATACATTAATTTCTTCTCATTTTGTTAAATTTCTGGAGGTTATATCAATGAAAAATATCTTACTTATCCATACCGGCGGAACTATTTCAATGCAGGTAAATGCAGAAACTGGTGCAGTAGTACCTTCAGATAGCAATCCATTACTGGTAGAAGCAGAGAAATTAAATAGCCTAGCACATATTATTGAGCTGGAAATATTCAATCTTCCTTCCCCACATATAACTCCCTTTGAGATGTTCCGTATAAAAGAATTAATTGATCAATATATCGTTAAAGGTGAAATTGATGGAGTGGTAATCACTCACGGTACAGATACTTTAGAGGAAACTGCATATTTTTTAGATTTAACGATTGGACCAGCCATTCCTATCGTGCTTACTGGGGCAATGAGATCTGCTAATGAAATAGGATCAGATGGCTTATATAATTTAGTGTCAGCTATCCAAGTCGCTTCATCTGATGATGCAGTTGGAAAAGGTGTTTTAGTTGTATTAAATGATGAAATACATACTGCGGTAAATGTTACGAAAACACATGCCAGCAACGTTAGCACATTTCAAAGTCCGCAATATGGTCCTATCGGATTTATCTCTAAGTCTATTGTATATTTTCATCACACACCTAATCATCAGCCTGTTTTTCCAATTCAACAGATTAACAAGAAGGTTGCTTTGTTTAAAGTCTATGCAGGGATGGAAGCAGATCTCCTAGAAGCAGCAGTAAATGTTGGATATGATGGGATAGTTTTAGAAGGATTGGGCCAAGGCAATGTACCACCTAGCCTAGTACCAGCAATTCAGGATTTATTGAGTAAGGACATCCCTATTGTTCTTGTATCGAGGTGCTTTAATGGAATTGCCCAAGACGTTTACGGTTATATGGGTGGCGGGAAAGGTTTAAAGGAGATAGGAGTCATTTTTGCTCAAGGTTTAAACGGTCAAAAAGCTAGACTAGCTTTACTAATCGCCTTAAATCATCCAGATCCAAAACAAGCCCTCCTTAGTATATTTACTAGGTAAGATAAAAAGTCTGTGATAATTCAATAGGTACAAGCTTAATAAGCGCTGGAGCTATGTACCCCCGTGAACAGAGCTAATAAAAGCTCTCAAAAAAACAAATACCTCGAGAGATTTTTCTCTTGAGGTATTAAAAAAAATAGTCCTGTAAATTGGTAAGCTATAGTAAAGAAATTAATTCACTTTCATTTGAAAAGAAGAAAAGTCTATACGCTTTCTTCTTTTCTTTTAATTTCTTTAGCTATCAGCTCACCATGGAAGCGACCGTTTTCTATAAAAATTTCGTTAGCATTATTTCCTGCTGCTATTACTCCCGCAATAAAAATACCCTCCACATTTGTTTCCATGGTTTCTGGATTATGCGATGGTCTTCCACTTTCGTTATCAATGGCTACTCCCATTTTTTCTAAAAAAGAATGGTCAGGATGATAGCCCGTCATAGCAAAAACAAAATCATTTTCAATGTCAAACTCGCCCTCTGTTCCTTTTAATGTTACTTTGTTTTCTTCAATAGATAAGACCTCAGTATTAAAGTGCATTTGGATTTCGTTATTTCTTACACATCCCTCGAACTCTGGTAAAACCCATGGCTTAATGCTTGAAGAGTATTGTCCCCTGCGATATACCACTGTAACATTTGCTCCTGCTTTATTTAGCTCAAGAGCAGCATCGATTGCTGAGTTTTTACCTCCAATTACTAAAACATCTTGGGAGAAGTATGGATGTCCTTCTTTAAAGTAGTGAAATACCTTCGGGAGATCCTCTCCGGGTATTCCCATGTAATTAGGATGGTCGTAATAACCTGTAGCTACAATGACGCTCTTAGCTTTGTAAGAGCCCTTAGAGGTAGTTACTTGAAAATAATCGGTAGACCTTTCAACACGTTCCACTTGCTCATATTTGTTAACTTGAATATCTTTACGTTTCACTACCTCACGATAATAAACCAAAGCCTGGTTTCTTTTTGGTTTTCTTTCTTCTACGATAAAAGGTACATCTCCAATGGAGAGCTTTTCACTCGTACTAAAAAAAGTTTGATGAGTAGGATAGTTGAAGATAGCATTCACCACATTTCCTTTCTCAATAACGAGCGTTTCTAATCCCATTTCTTGAGTAGAAATTGCTGCTGATAGTCCACAAGGACCCCCTCCAATTACCACTACATCTAAAACTTGTTCCACGTATAAAACTTCCTTTCTTACTATATGTCTATCTCTCCATGTTATGAAGGGTTATGATATGACACTCAGATTTAGCCCCTAAGCGCAGTGGCACTCCGGTAGTACCAAATCCATTACTTATTAATTCTGCGCGATTTTCTTTTAATCGGTAGGAGCCTTTTTCGTATATACCAATAGGTCCTATACGAATTTGTCCGCCATGTAAATGCCCAGCTAGCATTAGCCGAGGCTTACTTACCTTAAGAGCAGAATGGAAAAATGCCGGTGCATGACTAACGAATATGATAATATCCTTTTCTTCCACCAGATTAAATGCATCTGCAATACTTACTTTCCCTACAAATCCATCATTTATCCCTACTAAGCGAATAGGTATCTTTCCTTCGGAGATCGTGACAGAAGTGTTATTTAATATTTGAATGTCTAGCTCTTGAAATATAGAAACTAAGTTAGATTCGCCTACTTCACGATCATTATTTCCAAATACATAATAAACAGGACCAAGCTTTTTTAACTGTTTTAAATTGAACTTTGTCCTCATCAAAGGTACACCCTTTTCTGTCAGGTCCCCTCCTATTATTACTAAATCTACCTTTCCAATGATGGAATGGATTAATGTATCATCTATTTTCCTGCGATGTATATCAGAAATAAATAATATATTCAATTGTGTCGCTTTTGGCATTTCTTTCACAAGTAGCTGATGTTCTTTTACATTCGTTTGAAATGCTAGAAAAAGCATGTAAAGGAAGAGAATGATACCTGCAATAACAATGGTGATTCCTATCGATAACACTTATTATATTCCCCCTAAACCAAATAAGAAAAGCGAAAGCTCCTATACCTTACCCGTAAATCATATCAAAAGTGTAGAGTAGCCCTTAAGCTACTATATTCCTATTTGACCACGAGGTTCAAGGCAAAGCCAAACTATTCCCTAATCCTCTTCCAAGCAAAAAGACAGGGAATGACCCCTGCCTTTGAACCGATCTATATTACTCATCCTTGTCTATATGTAACACCCGGAAGCCTGACTTTTCTAGGTCATGGATAATACGATCTAATTTCTGTTCGTTATCAATCTTAAGAACGATTCGACGCACAAGCTTGTCAGTTTCATCAAAAGTAACTAAGGATATTACTGAAGTATGATACTTGTGAAGAATATCAGACACTTTCAAAATTCTTCCTTCTGATTCCACCGAAGTAAAGGCAATTCGTGTTCCCTTCGTATTCATTCCAAAGGCACTCTTAAATTGATGTATCGTATCGTATCGAGTGACAAGACCTAAAAATTTCTCATCCTCTACTACTGCAAGGATTGGAAAATCATATAATTTCATAAACGCTTGCTCGAATACATCACTTGTTTTGACAAAGGTATCTTCCCTAGTCACTACATCTGACACTTTTGTCTGTTTTAAAAACGTTTCTTTATCTGTATCACTGTAAAAATACGCCTTATATAACAGATACTTATTGAACATCCCCAAGTATTTTCCAGACTCAATAATTGGTAGGGCATCAATATCCTTAGCTTCCAGTTCATTTAAAGCATCCAATACGGAAGATTCTCCACTAATCGTTAAGCATTTTTCCTTCGGGATCATAACACTTTTTACAAACATGCAAACACCTCTTTCTCTATAGGTCTATACTTATATATTCTATAAAAAGGTTATTTATCCTGCTATCTGTACATTATGGCAGGATTAATTTTTGTCCTTCATAAATTTCATTCGAAGCTAGACCATTTGCAGCTTTAATTTTTTCAACTGCTTCTGGATTTTTATAGTAGTTCATTGCTATCCGGTATAAAGTCTCGTTTCCTTTAACAATATGCGTTTTAGCCTCGGTTTTAGGCTTTTCAACTTTTTCTTCCTTCTTAGGTTCTGCCTGCACTGGTGCTTTCGGTTCTTCCTTTTCTACAGGTGCAGGTGCTACTGCAGGAGTTGATTGAGCAACCTCAGTGGACTCTTCTGGCTTTGTTTCTTCTATTTTTTCTGTTTGAACTGGTTGTTCGGTAACCTCTTCATCTTTCTCATCTGTCTCATTTGAATTAGAGATTGGTTTTGTTTCCACTTCAATTCTAGCCTCTTCGGTCGTCGTCTCTTCTTTATCAGGCACATAGATAAACTGGACGTAGAGTAAAAAACTTGCTGGCAATAATATAAAAATAGCAAATAAGGTTGGTAAAAGAAGGTTCTTTTTCTTTTTCTTCTTACCAGTAGCATTTCTTCTGCTTCTTCTCAATTCTGATGATTCATTTTCTACCCCAATGGATTGTCTATGCTCTTCTATTTTTTTTTGATAATCATCTTTACTCATTTTTTCAAACTCCATTCTTCCACTTATCTACTACTATTATGGCGAATTTTGTTGAAAATGTAAATGTTGTTAAGAGCTATAAGAGACTATTTAATCTACTTTTCCAGTCAAGTTTAGTAGTATTAACAGTGGTTTTTTCGTGTAGCTGAAATATTTCCTGAAGATTTAGAGTACATTTTGAACAACAATTTTTGGGCTTCCTTGTTAACCTTTGACCAAAATGTGCTAATAATTGTTCCCTTATACAAACCTCATTCTGTAAAAGGGTGTACAAATCTTGTATTTCTCTCCACTTTTTTTGTCGTATACGTTGAAAAAGATTAATGGTTTCTTGTTGGGATAGCTCCTTTTTCCAGTAATCTAGTATTCTTTGTGTCGTTTCTGATAAAACTACCTGATTACTTTTCCGATAAGCAATTTCAATATCCTGTTCCTCTGGAAATTCTTGCATGGCTACAAAATAGGCTTGTTCTACATCAGACTGCATATAAAGAATCGTCGCAATCGACTGTTTCCCGTCCCTCGCAGCCCTCCCTACCTCTTGCATATAGTTAGCGATAGAGGTTGGTATATGATCATGAATAATTTGCCTAATGTTATCCTTATGTATTCCCATACCAAATGCGTTCGTGGCGCAAATCCAATCTAGATGTCCTTGCTGGAATTGCTGCTGGATAAGAATACGATCCTCTTGATCCATTTTCGAGTGATAATAAGCAACCTTTACTCCCTTTTTTTGAAGCTCCTGAGCATAAAATTGTGTTTTCTTTCTAGACTGGCTATAGATAATCCCAGGACCAGTTGTGTTAGTAACTCTATTTATGATCCAGGCCAGCTTTTCTTTTTGGTTTTCTACCTGATAGGATTCATAGGCAATATAAGGTCGATCTAATGAATGGATATATTCAAATGGCTCTTTCATTAATAATGTATGTTCAATGTCCTTTATCACTTCGTTGGTAGCAGTAGCAGTTAAAGCCAGCACGTTCACATGTCGGAATGCCTGAAGCGATTTAGAAATTCTTAAATAGTCTGGTCTAAAATCAAACCCCCATTGAGAAATACAATGCGCTTCGTCTGCTACTATAAACGCAATTGAAATACTAGAAAGCCTTTGTTGAAAATACTCGTTTTGCAACATTTCTGGTGAAGTAAATATAAATTTGTATGTTTGTAAGCGAGATAATGCTTCTTCTCTTTGTTCAAAGGATAAAAAGGAATTGATCGCCACCACTCGTTTTTCACCTAGCATTTTAAGCTGCTCCACTTGGTCCTGCATTAAGGAGAGTAATGGGGAAATAACTAGAACTGCTCCATCCATTAAATAGGCGGGCAATTGGAATAATAATGATTTCCCCATTCCCGTCGGCAAAATAGCTACAACGTCGTTTCCCGACAGTACTCGTTCTATAATTTCTCGTTGCCCTTCTCGAAATTCTGCATAACCGAATCGAGTCTGAAGTATGTGCTGAAGCTGATCCATTTTCATACACTCCTTTCAAGAGCTAGAGCTAATCTAATTTGAAAATAACTTAGTTCTGGTAAACTATCTCGGATTATTTTCAATTTTTTCGTTTTATTTTTAGTTGAGATCATCAAAACTCGCTGTATATCCTCTTCTGAAATAAAAGTTGAAAGAGACATACCTTTATTAGCAGAGGCGATTTCTATTAAATGATCTTCTATCGTATTTACTTTAAGAGATCTAATAGAGGCGATTTCTTGTAAAGAATAGCCTTGTGTTAAGAGCTGTTCTGTCTTTAAGGCAGATTGGGTCAAAGGATTATGTACAAAAATATCTTGTGCTAATTGGGTTAAATCAGGATGGTCTACTTCATTTACGTTAGTTAAAATAATGTGTAGTGCTTCTACAAATTGAAGCTTCATGTCTGTAACTGATGACTCGTATACCGTAGCCAGCTGATCCCACGTCAATCCACTTATTTGATATCCACTGAGTCTATAGATAAGCAACGTCCGATGAATGTCCCCTAGACTTGGATGCAATAACAGGTGTTCAAGTTGACTTTTAAAGCTTTGCTGAAACTTGTCGGATTTATAATCTCTTTCTCTTAAATAGCTTTTGACGAATTGGTGAACAAAATAATCCTTCTGGTTTGGTATAAATCTTGATTCATTGTTCTTAAAGTGGGATAGTGTTTGCATGACTAATTCTAATCTTCCCCAAAAAACTTTTTCATTTCCTCTTAATAGCCATCCATTAAATAACGGATTTTTATAACCCTTTAGCTGAGCTTCCCCTTTGTCACTGACCCTTATCAGAGTATCCTGCTGCTCAATCCAGCTGTATTCATAGAGCTTAGATAGCTCCTCTTCATACTCTTCCTTTGTGAGTTTCGGGTAAATAGAGAAATATTGATGCAAACTAAAATAAGTCACATCTTGTATCGTTTGACCTGATTTTTTTCCTTTTAATAAGTAAAAAGAAGCCATTGCTGACCGCTCTCCATTAAAACTTTGTATGATATTTAGTAATAGTTGGCTAAAATACAAGTTAAATACCTCACAGTTTAAAAGTATTTTTGTTGAAAAGTAATGAAAACAGCTTTAGAATGAATAAGATAGCTAATTCGTATAAGTAGAATTAAAGGAGAGAATATACTAATGGCAAAATACACTATAGTAGATAAAGATACATGTATCGCATGTGGAGCTTGTGGAGCAGCTGCTCCAGATATATATGACTATGACGATGAAGGTATCGCCTTTGTTATTTTAGATGATAACACGGGGACAACAGAAGTTCCAGAGGAATTGATGGAGGATATGGAAGACGCATTTGAAGGCTGTCCTACAGATTCCATTAAAGTTTCAGAAGAATCATTTGAAGGCGACGCACTTAAATTCGAATAGTACAGTAAAGGCCAAGAATATGAGTAACTCATATTCTTGGCCTTTTTGTTTTTATAGACAAGATTACAAGCAAGGTTCCGTAATCTAAAATTTATTAAATAGTCTTTGGTACTTTAAACGATTTACTAACCTTATCTAGCAATGGCTTCATTCGTTTAAATAAAACGATCATGACGATAGTCACTAGAATACCTTTTATAAGATTAAACGGTAAAATACCTAAAATAATTGAATTAAATAAAGCTGTTCCTGTTTCAGCAGGGAAATTTAAGAAGTACGAATACATTGGTAAGAAAACATAATAGTTTAACAAGCTCATACCAAGTGCCATACAAATAGTCCCAACACCTAAACCGTAAGCAATCCCTTTAGAAGATGATACTTTACGATAAATAATATAAACAGGTGTTATAAACAAGATACTCGTTGCAAAGTTAGCCATATGACCAACTGGAACGCCTGTAGGACTTCCTGAGAACAACCAATCCAACACGTTTTTCATAAGGGCTACAAGTACCCCTGCAACTGGTCCCATAGTGATTGCAGCAATTAAAGCTGGAATATCACTAAAGTCAATTTTCAAATAAGCTGGTAAAACTGGTAACGGAAATGCAAGCAGCATTAATACGAAAGAAATACTACTCAGCATGGCGATTGCAATAAGCATTCGCGTCTTACTTTTTGCCATAAATCCTCTCTCCTTTTGCGATTCACTCCACAAGAAGAAAGGTTCAGCTTGTTATCCATACTCAAAAAACCCCTTAAGCATTACGTTAGCTTAAAGGAGAAAAAGGTACACTTAAATAAGCGTATCCGTATAAGAGCATACGAAAAACAGCTGCACCTTCACCTTCTCCCATCCAGACTATACTGTCGGCTTTGGAATTTAACCAAATCCTGCCATTAACGGCTCGCGGGCTCAAGAAAAAAATCTTCTACTACCGCCGATCGGGAATTTCACCCTGCCCCGAAGATGAATCAATATTTTGTTGTCATTCAAGAATATCTTGAATTACAATCATTTTATCAAACTATATTAATATATGCAATACAACTGTTTTACTTTAAGCAAATTATTGATGCCATGGAAAGTGGGAACCAATTATTGAGTTTGGGAAGGGTCACCTGGATATAATAGAGGTATTTGTGCGTTGGAATTCATGCTACCGGTGATATTTTTCCGGGAACGGTGATAAATGCCTCACGAGCGGTGATAAATCTTCGTGAACGGTGATAAAAGGCATTTTTCTTTGACTCTTCTCAAATTGTGCTACATAAACAGAAGCAATTGTCACTTAAATGACGTTTACGCACCTAAGATTCAAAAAGTGTCACCTAATCCATTCCCAAGCGCACCTAAACTATCCAGTTGTGCTACATAAAATCAACCACCCGTCACCTAAATGACGCTTACGCACCTTAATATCAAAAAGCATCACCTAAACCACTCCCAAGCGCACCTAAACTATCCAGTTGCGCTACATAAAATCAACCAAGTGTCACCTAAATAGGGTCTACGCACCTAAGATTCAAAAAGTGTCACCTTAAACACTCCCCAGCGCACCTAAACCATGCAGATGTGCTACATAAAATCAACCGATTGTCTCCTAAATAGCATCTACGCACATTATTATCAAAAAGTGTCACCTAATCCATTCCCAAGCGCACCTAAACCATCCAATTGTGCTACATAAAATAAACGAAGTGGCACCTAAATAGCATCTACGCACCTAAGATTAAAAAGTATCACCTAATACCCTCCATAACCCCCCTAACCGCTTGTAAAACGCTAAATAAAGGTAATCCTTCCCCCTGACACCCAAGTACGCAAAATACCCTTACTCTTACACAACAAAAAAATCGACCTACCAGTAGGTCGACTCAGACTATATTATTTAATATCGCTCCTCATGTAACCATTAGGCCCCATAGGAATTGGTAAAGTGTTTGTCAAATCAAACCGATCCCATATTTTTTGCTCGACATTTTCTAATCGAACGGTTTTATCGAAGCTTGCAGCAGTTAACGTAAATGCTTCAATCATTAGAATAGAATCATCGAATTCCAGTGTTGCCAAATCTAAAGTTTCTTCAAAGGTTATGATCACAGTGTTGCCTTCTTCTGTTACTTCGTAATTAACACCTTTAGGCACTACAGTTGTAAAATAATCATTTACTGATTTTTGCATTTCTGTAAAAGGGGCTTCAGTGGATACACCCTTAGGAACAAGGAATGTCAGTCCGTTGCTCATGGTTTGCTTGTAATATACTTGTTTTTTATTTCCGTTTACCAAGTTCTCTTTACCCATAACGCCTACCTGATCCCAATTAATAGGTGTTCCATCTTCATTTAATCGCTCCAAATAGGTATAATCGTTGAATATATAACTGATTGTATCATCATAAACAGCTGTAGTAGCAGAAGCTTCGTCATATCCATGACCTTTAGGTAAATAATGTTGTAGTGTATCTCCTACAGAAACAAAATGACCTTGAAAAGGCAGATAATCGTCGAATCCTAAAGCAACTTCATCGATAGCACTTGCATACTGCTCATATAACTGAAGACTATTTGGCCATCCGTCAGGAAAATCTTCATTGATTTTCCCTTTAGAAATAATGATTGTAATTGGGTA
The DNA here is from genome assembly GCF_023713305.1 of Psychrobacillus sp. MER TA 171. Classification (NCBI taxonomy): domain Bacteria; kingdom Bacillati; phylum Bacillota; class Bacilli; order Caryophanales; family Bacillaceae; genus Psychrobacillus; species Psychrobacillus sp. MER TA 171. Next base: position 61,161 of record NZ_JAMAWN010000012.1, read on the forward strand.
TGCATAAGCCTCTTTTGTTAATGAAAAATGAAATGCAACGCCATCGTTTAGATCATCCTCATATACCGCCCTTGCACTATTAAATGGTTGAATAGGTAATGATTCACTTTCAACAGCTAGAGAATTGAATGATTCATCCTTATTCTCTATTTCCGCTTCTTCCGTCGTTTTCATGTCTTTCTCCATTTTCGACTCAGAGGCTGGATTAACATCCATCGTTCTCATTGTATCAGCTTGTTCATCAGCTTTATGCTGTGAAGCAGATTCTTCATTACTCGTCTCCAAGTAAGAAGAGACCAGGAGCGTCAACAATAAAACAGCAGCAATAGAAACTACAAGTGGCATCCATCTTGAAAACGGTTTGTTGTTACGCTTGATAACATCTATGTTGGCAGACTTCATTTCTGATTGAACACGATTATACACTTCATCCTTCGAGCGATTATCTGTAAAGATGGGCATGTTGCTTAAGAGCTTTTCTAAATCATCATTCTGTTTTTCATTATTACTCATGTTGAACATTACCCTCCTTCTTTTGACTAGATAATTTTTCTCGAAGCGCTTTAATCGCTCGATGCTGGGTTGTTTTCACTTTTCCCTCGGTCCAAGATAGTATTTGTGCAGTTTCTGAGATAGAAAGCTCTTGGAAGTATCGCATAATAACCACCATTTTCTGGTCACCTGTGCAAGTGTCTAATGCCAAGAGGAGGGCCTTCATCTCATCATTTAAAACAGCGAAATCCTCTGGTAACATATCCTTTGACGCAAGCTGCGTAGATTCCCAGTCAAATGCATCAAACATCTTTTTCTTTCTAACTGTGTGCTTTCGAAAATGATCGATAGCCACATTTTTAGCAATCGAAAATAACCATGTTTTTTCAGAGCTTTTACCTTCAAATTTACTATAGGCTCTTAGAACACGAACGTACACTTCTTGGACCAAGTCTTCCGCAGTCTGTCTATTTTTCACTAAATAGATCAGAAACTGAAAAACGTCTTGATGATAGCTATCATACAAGCGGTGGAAAACGGAGTCATTCATATGGCTCCCCCCGTTCTTTCAATTAGTCGTTTCATCTCCCGTTTTGTTACATTAACTAAAAGGGTAATCGAACAATAAATGTTGTACCTACCCCAACCGTACTCTCTGCAGAGAGGTAACCATCATGTCTCTCTACAATATTTTTGGCAATAGCAAGACCCAAACCTGTTCCAGCCTTCCCTCTGGTTCTAGCTTTATCGGCTTTATAAAAACGTTCAAAAATATAAGGAAGATCCTCTTCTGGAATTCCTACTCCGGTGTCTGATACCTTAATAATAATTTGGTTTTCTAAAGTACTTAAATGAACAGTCACAGAACCTGCTTCTGGTGTGTGTCTTAAAGCATTGTCGATAAGATTCGTTAACACTTGCTCCATTCGATCCTCGTCTATTTCTATCTCTAACGGTTGACCTGATGGAATGTGCTGTTCAAAGTTCAAACGAACGTTACTCTCTTTAGCAGCTTGATCAAATTTCTGTGTTATTCTTTCAATAGTTGGAACTATCTCTACGTTTTCCTTATATATACTCAAATACCCTGATTCTAATCTTGCTAAATCCAGTAATTCTGTTACTAATCTTCCCATTCGTTTCGATTCATCATAAATGACTCGTATCATTTCATTTTTATCTTCTTCAGTAGTTACAATTTCATCAATAATGGCTTCACTGTAGCCTTGAAGCATTGAAATCGGTGTTCTCAGCTCATGGGACACATTTGCTATAAAGTCAGAACGCATTTTGTCTAAACGATGTTGCTCAGTCATATTACGCAGCACCACCACAGCTCCACGAACATACTCGTTGCTGTATAGAAGACTAATGGAGACAGAGAAATACTCTCCTCGAATTTCTAGTTCCTCATCCAATTCTTCTTCTATATCTAATACATGTTCTAAAAGATGGCGTAGCTCATTTGGTAGCTCAGAATCATCCAATTGGTTGTTTTCAGCTTGCCATTTTGTAAGAAGTTGCTCTGCTTGTGGATTGCTGACTTGTACATGGAAATCCTTATTGATAGTAATAACAGCATCTGTCATAGACGTTAAAATGCTAGCCAGTTGTTCTTTTTCTTGATTGATTACCTCTACATGGTGCTTTAGCTGTTTCCCCATCCGATTAAATGCAGATCCTAGCTCTCCTATCTCATCTCGCTGTGTATAGGGTACCTTCGTTTCAAAGTTCCCTTTAGCTAGCTCTAATGCAGCCTCACGCATAGAACGTAAAGGAGAAGTAATTCTTGAAGAAAGGAAAAACGTAAAAAGAGTAGTAAGCAGTAAAGCAATAAAACCAGATAAGAACACAATTCTTGTCGTGTTGTTTGAAGTTTTACTTACTACCTCTAAGCTTTGATAAATAAAAACAGCGCCGTGTGTTTGTATTTCAGACTCTAATGGAAAGGCTAGAATAAGATAATTTTCCATTAAGTTATCTTCACTCATGGAAGGCATTAGCATCTTTCTTATAATCGTCTTATCAGTAGTATAAATTTGGGAAAGCTGGTCATCGTCTAAAATCTTATCTTTAATTACCTCTTTGTTTAAGCCATCATGAATGGAAAGGAACACAGATTGCGCATCGTCTACAATTAATGCATTTGTTTCTGTTCCTAATATATCACTAATGATAGAAATGGATTCTTCTACATTATCATGCTGTTCTACGATTTTTCCGATGGTTGCAGCTTCCTGCCTCAAGGTTTCTTCTGCTTGCTCTGTATGGAAATCTTCTAAAAACTCTAACATAAGGACAGTAATTATAAACAACACAAATAAGACGAGAAGCAATATGGTTCCCCATAGCTTCCCGACAACACTATTCCAAATCCTATTCATTTCCTACCTCGAACTTGTAGCCAACTCCCCATACAGTAACAATCATTTTTGCAGCTTTTTCGGATACTCTATTTAGCTTTTCACGTAATCTCTTCACATGCGTATCAACTGTACGTAAATCTCCAAAGAAGTCATAATGCCAAACTTCCTTCAAAAGCTGTTCTCGGTCAAATACCTTATCTGGAGCCTTGGCAAGGAAATATAGCAATTCATATTCTTTAGGTGTAAGACTAACTTCTTCCCCGTCAGCAGTCACTCGATGTGCATCGTGGTCAATTGTTAGATGTGGAAAAACAACTACATCCTTGGATATCGACACAGATTGGGAAGGAGAAAAAGCAGTAGATCTTTTTAAAAGTGCTTTTACACGAAGTACCACTTCTCTAGGACTAAATGGTTTTACGATATAATCATCTGCTCCAAGTTCAAATCCCTCTACTCGGTTGGCCTCTTCCCCTTTAGCAGTAAGAAGAATAACTGGCGTATCTTTATGTTCACGAAGCTCTGTAATCACTTCGATTCCGTCTTTTTCAGGCATCATAATATCTAATAGTATACAATTATATTCATTTTCTAAAGCGAGCTGAAGAGCAATTTGTCCATTTTCTGCTTCTTCTACTACATAACCTTCTCTTTCTAAATACATTTTTAATAATCGACGGATACGTTCTTCGTCATCTACTACTAAAAGTTTTATCATTTCTGACATTACATATCATACCCTTCTATCAACATCTATCTTATATTGTACAATTACTTATCATAAAAGAAAAGAAAAGCTCTCCATTCTGTTGAATGAAGAGCTTTTTAGCACTACTTTTGACTTACGCGTAAGAGTGAAGCCCAGCAATAATTAAGTTTACCGCAATTAGGTTGAACATAATGATGATAAATCCTATTAAAGCTAACCAAGCAGATTTTTCGCCTTGCCAACCTTTTGTTAATCTTAAATGTAAGAAAACAGCATAGAATAACCAAGTAATAAGTGCCCAAACCTCTTTTGGATCCCAACCCCAGAAACGAGACCAAGCTTCATGTGCCCAGATCATCGCAAAGATTAGTGCTCCTAATGTAAATACCGGGAAACCGATTAATACTGCACGGTAACCAATTTCGTCCATAAGCTGCGAATTCGCTTTTTTAGTTAATGGCTGAAGAACTAAAGAAATACGTTTGCGTAATATTAAACGTAACAGTCCGTATAGCACTGTACCAAATAGAAGAGACCATACAACTGTAGTCAACTTTTTACCGTTAACTAATGGAGGAACTTCCACCAATGGCTCCATCGCTCCATCAGTAATTGCTTCGGATTCATTCATCCCAAATAAAGCAGGCTTGTTATACTCGATATCGTGCGGATTACCTTCCTTATCGATATAGGAATATTCTGCTGAATAATCTGCAACAGAGAAGGTAACTGTTGATACAACAAATCCTAAAACTAGTACTAAAACGTACATAGTAGCTTCCATCCAAAAACGTTGTTTAGATGGCTTTGTTAGGTCAATATTCTTCAATAAAAAGATCAAACCTGCTACTGCACTAATTGCTAAAATAGCTTCTCCAAGAGCAGCCGTAATAACATGGATCGTTAACCAGTGACTTTTTAACGCTGGTATTAAAGGAGTGATATCTTTTGGGAACATACTTGCATAAGCAATAATTAGTACTGCTATTGGAAGTGCAAACAACCCAAGAGCAGGGGTTTTGTATATAAAGTAAATTAATATAAATGCTCCTACTACGAGCATTCCAAACGCAGTTGTAAACTCAAATAAGTTACTTACTGGTGCATGTCCTGCTGCAATCCAACGAGTAATAAAATACCCTAAGTTTGCTACAAAACCAATAACTGTCACGCTGATTGCTAAAGTACCCCATCGTTTATATGATTTTCTAGCTGAAGCGGCAGAAGATTTGACTGCTCCACCAAATAGGAACGTAGCAACCAAATAAGCAACAAACGCAACAAACAATAAAGTCTCACTTACAGAAACCATTGTCATCTTATTTTTCCCCTTCCTGTATTTCCTCTTTTTCTAGTTTTGTATCTAGATCTTGTTGGTCCTCATATGGTGGAATGTTGGTTACCTTTGATATTTCATCGATATCCTTTTTCACACTCATCCAGTTTTTGTTTGTATGAGCCGCAACAACCATTTTTCCATCCTCTAGATACTGAAGCCAAATTCGGCGATGATTCCAGTATGACCCTTGTGCAACACCAATCATGAAAATCAATCCACCAAGCATAAGAATAGGAAGTGTTAAATCTTTTCGGATTGTAAGACCTGACATATCTCTAGTTTCTACACTTTCAAATTTAACTTTATGAGCTGTCTCACCTAAAGGCTCTAATGTATTTTGAATCATGACAAAGCTAGATTCTCCCTTAGGAAATTCCGGGCTATACATTTTCATTAAAAATGCTGGATTTTTTGGTTCAGGCGTCTCTGATTGTGGTTCTCCGTCTACAAATCCAGAGAAATTAGCGTAATAATCCACAATTTCTACTTTGTACCCGTCATTTAACTCGTACATACTTTGAGGATTTGATAATTCAACCGTAAACTGACCATGGTTAGTACCAGTTTCCTTATCCTCTAAATGGAAGGTCATAGACTTTAATTCATTAAGACGGAAATCCATTTGGAACACAGAAAAATTATCAAACTTCAAAGGTTCATTAACTTGAATGGATTCTTCCTTTACTAGCTTTAAATCTTCCGGATGTCCAGCAATTGCATCGTCAGGACCTTTATACAAAGCAATATCTGTTTGATAGTTTTTCGCGATTGAACCAACCCTATCCAAGGCTTCTCCAAAAACTTCCTCAGATTCTTCTTTTGTATAAGTCTCATATATGAACTGCTTACTTTCTAAGAAATATCCATCTGTTTGTGGGATATAGAGCGTCTCTCCTTCTCTGATCCACATTGTTTCATCGACATAGAAGCCTGGAATAGCACGCATCATAACACCCAATAAGAAAAGGATTAGACCTAAATGGTTAACATACGGGCCCCACCTAGAAAATCGGCCTTTTTCTGCCAGAATTGCATTTCCTTCTCTTTTCACATTATACTTTAATGCTTTTAGCTTCTCTTCCGCTTTCTCAAGCGATTCTACAGGAGATTCAACTTCTCCCTCACCATAAACACGTTGACGTTTTAAGAAGCTCACATGTCTTTTTGTTTTTTGCCTTTTGAGAGATTTATAAAGTGGAATTACTCGGTCTAAACTTGCAATTACTAGAGAAATCCCTAGCATTCCAACTAATGTTTGGAACCACCATGAGCTATAAAGATCAGAAAGACCTAATTCATAGTAGAGTGTGCCGAACCACCCATAAACTCGTTCATAGTAGGCAGCAATATCTTCTTCTCTTGTGGCAGGAACATAGAAAACCTGTGGCAAAATTGTTCCTATCGCTGCTGCGACTAAGATAGCAACTATTATCCACATCCCTACTTTCACACTAGAAAAGAAGTTCCAAATTTTATCAATGATTGTTTTGTTATAGGTTTGAGAACGTCTTGCAGACCCTTCATACCTCATATCAACAAGCTTTTGATCTTTCGAATGTTGACTTAACGGTCGTCCACAGCTTTCACAAAGCTCTGTACCTGCAGGGTTGACGTGCCCACATTTACAAACTATCTTGTCCATCTAAAAGACTCCTTTAGGAAGGTTTGATTTGTTCCATGTAATCAGCAATATCTTGCTCGGTCATCTCACCTTTAATAATCTTTTCGATCTTACCTTCCGGGCTAATCAAAAAGGTCGTTGGTAGTGGATCAATATTATAGGAATCCAACAAGCTTTTATTACGATCGATCGCAATTGGGAATGTTAAACCATATTGGTTAGCAAAACGGTTTACCTTCAAATCTGATTCTCCCACATTAATGGCTAAGGTTTGAACACCTTGTTCTTTGTAAATGTTAAATTGGTTGTCCATAGCTGGCATTTCTTTAGCACATGGTTTACACCAAGTTCCCCAGAAATTTAAGAAGATTCCCTGCCCTTCATAGTCAGACAGTTTATGCTGTTCTCCATTCATATCCACTACTTGGAAATTCGGTGCTTTATCGCCGACTTTGAGAACTGCATTTTTTTCTTTCGTCACGTTAGAGAAAATTGTAAAAACAATTGCTAGTGTAAGTACTACCAAAATAACTGCTCTTATGTAAAAACGTTTTTGTTTGGATTGAGCCACCTTTTATTTCCTCCATTCCATGCATTGCCGACAATATTATACCAAATATAATGTCCAATTTGAGAAGGACATATGAAGGCTTTGTGAACTTTTCATTGCTATTTACCTATTTTCCCTGTTTCTGCCAGTACTCTAAGCTGTTTAATCTCATGAGTTGTTAATTCTCTCCACTCTCCTGCGTTCAAACCGTGTAGAGTTAAGAAACCAAATCGTTCTCTTTTTAATTTTTGTACAGGGAAGCCAATTGCATCAAACATACGACGTACTTGACGGTTTTTGCCCTCATGGATCGTAATTTCAACAATTGATTTATTTGCTTTCTTTTCAGAAGATAGAAGCTTAACTTTTGCAGGAGCTGTCTTACCATCCTCTAAAACGACACCTCTCTCAAGCGGTCTTAGTTGCTCGCGTAAAGGTATACCTTTAAGTCGCGCGACATAAGTCTTGTCCACCTTGAACTTTGGATGTGTAAGTGCATAAGAAAAATCTCCATCATTTGTTAAGAGCAATAAACCTGAAGTTTCATAATCTAATCTACCTACTGGGTATAATCTTTCCGTTACATGAGGGAGTAAATCGGTAACAGTCTTTCTACCTTTGTCATCGCTAACGGCTGAGATAACACCTCTTGGCTTGTAAAGTAAGAAATATTTTTTTTGTTCTTTCTCTAATTTGACACCTTCTACTTCAACTGTATCTGAATCAGAGACCTTAGTACCTAATTCCTTAATTACTTTCCCATTGACCTTTACTTTTCCTTCTAAAATTAACTCTTCTGCTTTTCTACGTGAAGCAACACCTGCGTGTGCTAAAACTTTTTGTAATCTTTCCAAGTAATCCACCTCGTCCATTCTTCATACATGAGTGAATTATGTCACACTTTTGCAGAAAATAAAAGAAGACAGTCTTTTAGAAAAACTGTCTTCTCCAAATTATTTGACTTTCTTGACGTTAAATTCTAGCGCAACATCCTTATCAATCATTACCTTCCAAAGAAAAGGCTTCTTTTCCTTGTTGTTTCTCGGGATAATGAGTACATTATTTAGCTTCTCTTCTTCTTCCTTGTTCAAAAGTAAATAGTAGTCCTTTTTAACCTCTATAACATCTTTTTGAAAAAGCTCGTATTTCCCTTTTTCAACTACTTGAACCATTGAATAGTTTTGGAATATTTGCTCTGCAAGAGAAACATGAGTGTTCCAATCATTTGAATGATTCAATGTTACAACAATTACTTCTTTATCCTTGTCTTTCAAGTATGTTACAAGCGTTCTTCCAGCTCTTTTCGTATAACCTGTTTTACCGGCAACTGTATATTCGTTGAAATGCATAAGTTTATGCTTATTTCTCCATTTGATAGAACGTTCCTTTGGAACAAAGTTCTTAGCAGATGCGATTTTCATAAAATCTTCATTTTGCAAAGCAAGTCGGAACATATTAGCCATGTCTTGAGCCGAAGCATAGTGTTCATCATTATGAAGACCCGAAGGATTCGTAAAATGAGAGTTTTCTAAACCAGCTAATTGAAACTTTTCGTTCATCAGTTTCACAAAACCTTCTAACGAACCTCCAGTATGCTCTGCTAATGCATAAGCTGCATCATTGCCTGATTGAAGCATTAGTCCATGCAGCAAGGAATTAACAGTCCAAACCTCTCCTGGTTGCAAATAGAGAGAGGATCCTTCTTGAGCCGCAGCTACCGAAGAAATCGTAATTTCTTCATCAAGAGTTGCATTGTCCAACACCGTCAATGCTGTCCATACCTTTGTAAGACTAGCAATAGGAAGCTCTACCTCTGCATTATTTCCTAGCAACAATCTCCCTGTCTTAGCATCAATCACAGCATAAGATGAAGATACGGCTTGTGCACTTCCAATATTAACAAACAGGAAAAACAAAATTAGTATAAGCGCTTTTTTATAAATGGAAAATACTCCTTTTTCATTTATTTCTATCCTTCAAATGCTTCTTGGAACTTGGTCATAAATAAATCTGTGTCTTCCATGTCTTCTACCTCTACTTCTTCAGGTAATGGAGGTAGTGCACTGATATCCTTTAATCCAAAGTATTGAAGGAATTCCTGTGTAGTTCCATACAAGATAGCCCTACCTGTCCCTTCTGCACGTCCAACTTCTTGAACTAGTCCTTTTGCAGCTAATGTATGTATTGGCCGTTCTGATTTCACACCACGGATATCCTCTATTTCTACTCGAGTAATTGGCTGCTTATATGCAATAATAGCCAAAACCTCAAGCGATGCCTGAGAAAGAGACTGGGCAGTTGGATTTTCCACTAGCTTTTGAATACAATCTATATTTTCTTCCTTTGTAACGAGTTGGTATGTTCCAGCGAGCTGCTTTAGCTGGATGCCTCTGTCCTCTGTATCCTCATACTCCATCATCAACAAATCTAAAGCCTCGGCTATTTGGTTTTCTTCAGTATCTGTTAAGAATGACAGTTGCTTTTTAGTTAAACCGTCCTCCCCACTTACAAATAGTAGACTTTCTATTTTACTCTTTAATTTCTTCATATATTTCAATTTCCTTTCCTAATTGAACAAACAAATCTTCAAAATTACTCTTTTGCTCAACCAAAACTGCCTGACGCTTCATTAGCTCCAATAACGCTAAAAAGGTCGTAACAATAGTGTTTTTGTCTCTTGTTGGAAAGAGCTCATAAAATAATAGTCTTCCATTATGCTTTTTTAAAGTAGTAATCACGTTAGTCATAGACTCCCTAATGGAGATCTCTTGCTTGCTCACTTTAGTATGTAGAGGAGCATTAAGCTGCTTTCTTCTCAACATTTTTTGAAAGGCTCCAAGCATATCGTAAACATTTACATCGAGCTCAAACAAAGCTAACTGCTGATTACTTTGGTAACCACTTAAGTCTGCCGGCGGTCTCGTATAAAATAGATTACGAGTTTCTTCTAACTCCTGCAGATTACTCGCGGCTTCCTTATATTTCTTATACTCTATTAATTTTAATACTAGCTCATCTCTCGGGTCGTCTAAATTAATATCAAAATCATCCTCCATATCATCGTCCTGATGAATTGGAAGAAGCATTTTACTTTTAATAGACAGCAACGTAGCAGCCATCACTAAGTATTCACTTGCTTCATTTAACTCGAGAACTCGCATTGCATGGATATGTTCCATGTACTGTGTAGTGATCTCAGCCATTTTGATATCGTATATATCTATTTCCAAACGATTTATTAAATGTAATAATAAATCGAGTGGACCTTCGAATGCTTCTGTTTTTACTTCGTAAGACATAAAACTCCACCTAATATTGATTTTAAACATAATTATAGAGGAAAGGTGATTGGAATGCACCCTACATTCGATTCTAAATTTGTTCATTTTATAACAGAATTTAACGAGACTAAAGATTATTTTGAATGCCACGAACTATTAGAAGACTATTGGAAGGAAGTTTCCCCACGACAAAAGGTACATCCTTTAGCCGCACTCATTCTACTTTCCACTTCTATGTACCACTGGCGACGTGGTAACTTTCAAGGCGCTTCTAAGACCATGAAAAGCAGTATTAAACGTATGAAAGAAACAATACAATCTCCCTTCTTCGAAACTTTAAATACAGAACAGTTACTAAAAGATGCCACCCAAGCCTATCAATCTATTCAGCTTCATCAGCCTTTTACAGCATTTCAAATTGGCATCCAAAATGATTCACTGCTTACCCTCACCAAGGAGGTAACCTTATCAAAAGATATAGATCAACATTTTCTTATTCATAAACATATGCTTAGAGACCGCTCTGAAATACTTGAAGAACGAGAAAAAAAGAAAAAAAGAAGAGATGACCTATAGGGTCAGTTCTCTTCTTTTTCTTTATGACATTTTACAAAGAAAGCTTTGATTTCTTCCGTTGACCTAATATTAGTCGTTTGTAAAACATTAGATAGGGATAGAATCATATTTTTGCCGATTCCCTCTCCTCGGTGAGAAGGATTAACAGAAATATGTTGGATGATTGCATCTGTTTCCACCATTCGAACTCCAATAATGCCGACGACATCCTCCATCTTTTTCCAAACGAATAAGTGCCAATCAGGATTAGATTCGTATTCATGAATCGTTTCTAATAGTTTTTTGACATCTTTTTCATTGGGCATAAAAGATAAGAGACCCATAGAAATTTTTTCATAAGCTTTTTTATAACGAAATAACATGTTTAAGACCCTCTTTTAATTTCTTTAAAGAACTTTACTACTTTTTATATTATTTGTCCAATTATACATTACCATTTGGGGCAATAAATAGCCAATATGCTACTCCCCAAATTATTCCGGTTAAAAATAAAATTAGAAACAATATAACATTTATCTTTTTCAAATTAGTCTCTTCCTTTCTCTATATGATAAGGAAGGTCGAGGCGTATAAGGTCTTCCAATGTTTCTCGTTTTACAGCCAATTGGTGCTGACCATTCTCAACGAATACTACTGCCGGTTTTGCCATACGATTGTAATTACTTGCCATTGAATAACCATATGCTCCTGTACAGAACACTGCTAAAATATCACCTGGTTCAGCTTTCGGTAATGAAATATGCTCAATAAGCTTATCCCCAGACTCACAGCATTTACCAGCAATTGTATAGTCAACCTTTTTAGGTGTTCCCATTTTGTTGGCAATCGCCGCATCATACTCTGCTCCATATAATGCTGGGCGAATATTATCCGACATGCCCCCATCGACTGCTAAATAGTTCCGAATTTCCGGTACTTCTTTTTCAGAGCCAATGGTATAAAGGGAGGTTCCCGAATCACCAACTAGTGAACGACCTGGCTCAATCCAAATTTCTGGCATCTCTAAGTTAGCATTTGCTACTAATTGTTTGACAGCACTAATCATTTCCTTCACATAAGTAGAAGGTTCCAGTGGAGTGTCTTGCTCGGTATACTTAATGCCGAAGCCACCACCAAGATTTAATACTTTGCAGGCATAGCCAAACGCGTTATCCCATTCAATCATTTTAGTGATAAGCTTTTCTGCTGCCAGCTTAAAACCAACTGTTTCAAAAATTTGAGAACCAATATGACAATGCAATCCTAACAATTCTATAAATTCTTCTTTATAAACTTGTTGAAATGCTTGATCAGCTTGTCCATTCATTAAGTCAAAACCAAATTTAGAGTCCTGCTGACCAGTTGTAATATAATCATGGGTATGAGCCTCTACTCCTGGAGTAACTCTTAGTAATATTTTTACTTTTTGGTTTAGCTTTGTAGTTAAACTTTTTAGCAATTCAATCTCGTAAAAGTTGTCTACGACTATACAGCCAATCTTATGCTCCATTGCCAACATTAATTCATCAACACTTTTGTTATTACCATGAAAATGTATTCGTTCTGGAGGATATCCTGCTTGTATTGCTGTATATAGTTCTCCTGCTGATACAACATCCAAAGACAAGCCTTCTTGCTCCATTACTTGATACATTGCAATGCAAGAGAAAGCTTTACTTGCATAAGCTACCTGAGCACCTATATTTTCTTCCTGGAATGTAGCTAGAAAGGCTCTTGCTCTTGATCTGATAAGAGACAAATCATATACAAATAGCGGAGTTCCATATGTTTTAGTAAGTTCTAATGTGTCAATACCACCTATCAACAGGTGGCCCTTTTCGTTCACATTATGCTCTGATACCATTACCATGTATCCTCGCCTCTTTTCCTCATTTTCTATATGAACTTTACCATATTAAATATGAGGATTGCAATGCTATTTGGAACGATCTCGAACAGGTGATCGCGTGATGAAAGGTCTCTTCGCATTAGTTGGCATTGGAAAACGGATAATAATACGAGCAAACGCTCTCGGATAAAAAGGTATTAATGGCCACAAATAAGGTACATTTAATGGCTTTAAGCTACATATATACCATACTAAACACACTGTTGCTATAAACAGTCCATTTGCACCAAAAGCAGCTGCGCTCAGCAATAGGAACATCCTAAATATTTTAGTAGCAATACTTAGTTCATAGGAAGGAATAGCAAACGTAAATATGGCTGTTATAGCTGTATATAAAATAACTTCTGCTACGAATAGCCCTACATCAACAGCCATCTGTCCGATGACTAAAGCCGCTATAATTCCCATTGCAGTGGATAACGGAGTAGGGGTGTGTATGGCGGCTAGCCTTAAAAACTCTATTCCAATATCGGCAAATATCAATTGGAGTATAAGTGGTATCTCACTTGTTTCATTAGGTCCTAAGAAATCTAAGGCTTTCGGTAGATAATCGGTATTTTTAGCCATTAAATACCAAAATGGCAATAAAAATAAACTGAAGAAAACTCCAAAAAAACGAATAGATCTTACTAAGGTTCCGATTGCTGGAGCTTGTCTATATTCCTCAGCATGTTGTAAGTGATGGAATAGGGTTGTAGGGACAATAATAACAGATGGAGAGGTATCTACAACAAGCAAAATATGACCTTCAAGTAAATGAGCTGCTGCTATATCCGGCCTTTCGGTAAACCGAACAAAAGGCACTGGATGAAAGCCCTGCACGAATAACCATTCCTCTAGTGCTTTATCACTCATTGTAAATCCATCATGCTTGATTTTTTTTAAACGCTTCCGAATGAGTTCTAGATTTTCTTCGTTCGCCACTCCTTTAATATAGGAAATCGCGATATCCATTTTACTCATCGAGGAAATTTGATGTAGTTCGAAACGGAGGTTGGTATCTCTTATTCGTCTACGAATAAGTGCGGTGTTTAAAACAATGTTCTCCGTAAAACCATCCCGAGATCCACGTACCACTTTTTCATTGTCTGGCTCCTCGGGTGTTCTACCGGGGTAACTTCGTACATCTACCGTATAAACTGATCCATTTTCCAAAATGAACGTCACTTGGCCACTTAGTAGTGCCGAAATCCACTTTTCTTTTGAGTCATATTGCGTGATCGAGTAGTAAGGAAAATAGTGATTCATGATTTCATTTTGAGAAACATCCTCTTCTGGAGGATTCTTCATAGTCCCCGTCATTAAATCTGTTAATGTCGGTCCATCAATGAGACCATTAATGTAAACAAGTAATACCGGGAATTTAAACAAGTGGGTATGAAGGAGTCCAAAATCATAGGACTCGTTCTCCCCAAACTTTTCTTTTAAATACGCTTCTGCCTCGGTCATATCCTTAAATAGTGTCTTCGTAATAATCACCTATCTCTAGCTTTTGTATTAGCAGTACTGCCTACAGGTACCAACCAGCTCTTTAACTGTGTCAAAATTTTCTTTTCTAGTCTCGACACTTGAACTTGGGATATCCCTAACCTTTCGGCAATATCACTTTGAGTACAGTCTAGGTAATAACGCAGATAAATAATCATCTGTTCTCGTTTTTCTAATTTTTCTACTAGTTCTCTTAGTGGGATATGATCGAATGACTTTTCTGAACGTTCATCTTTCATTTGGTCCATCAAAGTCAAAGCATCTCCACTGTCATTTTCATAGAGTTGCTCCTGCAAGGAAGCTGGATCTCTAAGAGCGTCGGTCGCCATGACAATATCCTCTCTAGAAACTTCTAAAATACTTGCTAGCTCCAAAATGGTTGGCTGCCGCTCATGCGTTTTAAGAAAGTCATCCGTTGCGTGACGAATTTTAAAGTTCAACTCCCTAATGGAACGACTAATTTTGACCATTCCATCATCTCGAAGAAATCTCTGAATTTCTCCAATAATCATAGGAACAGCATACGTTGAAAACTTCACTTCATAGGACAAGTCAAATTTATCAACCGATTTCATAAGACCAATACATCCAATTTGAAATAAGTCCTCTAGGTCCGCCCCCCTAGAAGCAAAACGCTGAACAATAGACCAAACCAATCTTGTATTTCCTTCTATCATTTGTTGTCTGGCGAACTTATCACCCTCTTGTGACAGGGCTATTAGCTCTCTCATCTTCTCCTGGGTCAGTAAAATTGTTGGCTTATTGTTCATCATTAGACGGTCCTAACTGATTCTTGAATTGGTACAAATTTCTTTGTGATGGTTACGGTTGTCCCCCTATCAGGAATGGAGTATATATCCACATCATCACTGAAGCTTTCCATTATAGTAAAGCCCATACCAGAACGTTCCTGCTCAGGCTTGGTTGTATATAAAGGTTCTCTTGCCTGGGTGACATCTTTTATGCCACGACCATAATCTACAATAGAAACGACTATCTCTCTTCCACTACGTTGTGCATGTATTTCGATTTTTCCTACGCCATCCTCTTCATAACCGTGCACAATAGCATTAGTTACTGCTTCCGAGATAACTGTCTTAAACTCTGACAGCTCCTCAATTGTTGGGTCGATCGCAGATATAAAACTGGACATCACCATTCTTGCTAATGCTTCATTCTCACTTTTGGCAATAAAAGATAATGTGATTTCATTGTCCATAAACTATTCCCCCTAACTTTGAAATTATTTCAATTTCTGATTCGCTGTAAATGTATGGGCTTAAACCTGCAAACTGAAAAATTTTGCGCATAGTTGGTGATGGATTAACGATGATGGTTTGACCATCAATTGGAGCTAACTCTCGCATTCTACCTAGAATGAGTCCAATACCTGAGCTATCCATGAAATTTAAATCTTTTAAATTCCAAACAAGAACCTTAATAGAGCCATTCTTAATCATTGGTACTATCTCATTTCTTATTTCTGTCGTGCTATGATGGTCTAGCTCACCTTTCAATCGAATAATAACAATTTCGTCTCCTACTTTTTCAACATCGTGTTTCATAAAATCGCCTCCTCATAAAACGCAATTCCACATAGAATTCTATAATCCTTTGCAACTGACAAAAGTAGAAGAAATCATCGCAATTTAGAAGATTTTCGACAAAAGGTCTATACACATCAAGTATGGGTAAATTAAACATTTTTTAAACAATAAAAAGACAGCAATTTAAGATATTTTTAAATCTTAGATTGCTGCTTATATGAATCAATTTTATTATGCTATTTTTAAAGAAATATCAGGACTGAATAAGGACATATTAAGCAATTAACATATAAAGTAGAATTGATTTCCGCTCTAGTCGGACGCTTTTTCGCGGGGGGAGCGAGGAAAAACAGAAATAATAAAAAGAAAAATGTAAATCGTCTGCATTTTAAAGAGGAAAGTAGAATTGATTTTCGCTCATATCTCGGACGCTTTCCGCGGGGGGGAGCGATAAGCCATCACCCGTCGCTTACGCGCGCGGTTGTGATGTCTTATCTGTCTCCCTCCTCCCGCTGGAGTCGCCGCCTGCCGCTTCAATCAACAGGAGAATATGTTGTATGGGAATGGTAAATCACTAATTTATGAAAGTGATTCTAAAAAATATAAATGAATGAATAAATTTCTCTTCTTCCTAAAATAAGCTCAGGGTTAAATGAGCTCAAGGTGAGTGACTTACAATTAACTTTTGACCATTCAAGGTAAACACATAAATTATCCTCTAGAAGAAAATGGCTATGTTAAAAAATTCATGTCGTAATTTTTAGTTCATAATCTTTTCAGTACATGTAATTTCTATTGTATTATTCATAGGGTCTAAAATAGGAAAACTCCAATATCCCTTCCATATGGGCTTATTGTAATATTTTGTTATATCATTTTTAATACAGAATTTACAATTTTTTTATAATTATCTTTATCACATTCTAACGACCAACCTATCCTTGGTTCTGTTCCACCTTTCCATCCTGGTTGAATGGAAAACTTGCTTGATGGTGGGTTAAATTCTTCATTGTAATCAATACTTAATTGGTGTTCACCAATTTTAAAACCTATGGAACCTTTATCATCCCATATGAGTATTAACTGAAGTATGTCTGAGTAAAACCACTTCATTTTCTCCAAGTCGTTACAAAATATATATGTAAATCCCCATCGCTTTGCTATAATTACCCCCCCATTCTATTTTCGTTCCTTTTCCACTAAGCTGTCCATTTAGTAAATAGGTTCAACAAAAGGGGTATTAATCCCTTCTTGGAAGACCGCCTAAATGAAATAAGAAAAGTAAAAACATCGTGATGATGTTTTTTATTGAGTGTAGAAACTGAGCACATCAAAGTTTCAATTTCCTGTAGTTCAACCGATGAATCACGAAGGATTGTAATATTAGACAAATAAGACCCTGAAAACCTTATGTTAGTAAAGTTATCAGGGTCTTATCAATTTCGAGAAAGATTTTACTGTTATTCTGTGATTACTTCATAAATTAAAGGCGGTGCATCTTTTTGTGCTGCTTCAATTTGGATGTTTTTGTGCAATTTATTGACAACATCTTGGATATCTTCAGAGTTAGCATGGATGGTAGCTAGTGATTCGCCTTTTTCTACACGATCTCCTACCTTTTTGTTAAGGATAATTCCTACTGCTAAATCGATTTCTGACTCTTTCGTTGCTCTGCCAGCTCCTAGTAACATAGCTGCAGTACCAATTTCATCCGCTTCCATATAAGTTACGTAGCCTGCTTCCTTAGCAGTTAATTCTGTAACAAAAGCAGCCTTAGGTAGCAAATCAGTGTTATCGACTACATTTTCATTTCCGCCTTGCCATTTGATGAATTGCTTAAAGATTTCTAAAGCAGATCCATCGTCGATTACCTTTTTCAGCATTGCTCGAGCTTCTTCTAACGTCTCTGCTTTTTCTCCAACGACAACCATTTGACTACCTAAAGTTAAGCACAGTTCCGTTAAATCCTCTGGGCCATTTCCTTTAAGCGTATCAATCGCTTCCTGTACCTCTAGAGCGTTTCCGATTGCTCGGCCTAGTGGTTGACTCATGTCAGAAATAATTGCCATTGTTTGACGTCCAACACTATTACCGATTTGCACCATAGCTTTTGCTAGGTTACGAGCATCTTCAGCCGTTTTCATGAATGCTCCACCACCAGTTTTAACGTCAAGCACAATTGCACCAGCACCTGCTGCAATTTTTTTACTCATTATAGAGCTTGCAATAAGCGGAATGCTATTAACTGTTGACGTTACATCTCTAAGTGCATACAGTTTTTTATCTGCTGGAGTCAAGTTACCGCTTTGACCGATTACAGCCACTTTTATTTCATTTACTTGTTTTACAAATTGCTCAGAAGATAATTCTACGTGGAAGCCTTCAATTGCTTCTAGCTTGTCTATTGTTCCACCAGTGTGACCTAAACCGCGTCCACTCATTTTTGCTACTGGAACGCCACAAGCAGCTACTAGAGGTCCTAAAACTAAAGTAGTTGTGTCGCCTACCCCACCAGTAGAATGCTTATCAACTTTTACACCCTCGATCGCTGATAGGTCAATTTGTTCTCCTGAGTTAACCATAGCCATCGTTAGGTTGGCACGTTCCTCATCATTCATATCTTTGAAGTAGATTGCCATTAGTAATGCACTAGCTTGATAATCAGGAATAGAACCGTTTGTATAGCCATCAATAAAGAAACTAATTTCCTCTTTTGTTAGAGCATGGCCATCTCTTTTCTTTTCAATAATGTCATTCATTCTCATTTTCATACACGTCCTTTATTTTAATAAAGATAGGAAGCTTTCACCAAATGCAGTTGGCTTTACATCAAAATTATCTGCAATTGTTGCTCCTATATCTGCAAATGTCATACGTAAAGGCAATTCTTTAATTTCTGTAAATCTAGGTGAATAAACAGTTAATGGAACAAATTCACGCGTATGGTCTGTTCCTGGCATTGTAGGGTCGTTTCCGTGATCAGCTGTAATGATTAATAAATCATCACTTGTTAGCTTAGGAAGCGCTTCCTTCAAGCGAGCATCGAACTCTTCTAGAGCCTTACCGTAGCCAATTGGATCTCTGCGGTGACCATATAAAGCATCGAAGTCTACTAGGTTTAAGAAACTAATACCTGTAAAGTCTTTATCCAACGTTTCGATAAATTTGTCCATACCATCCATGTTATCTTTTGTTCTAACTGTGGAAGTAATACCTTCCCCATTAAAAATGTCATTAATTTTACCAATCGCCATTACTTCTAAACCAGCATCTTGCAATTCATTCATTGCTGTACGAGCGAACGGTTTTAGAGCATAGTCATGACGATTTGAAGTACGAACAAAGCTTCCTGGCTCTCCAATAAATGGACGTGCAATGATACGACCAACTAAAAATTCAGGAGACAACGTCAATTCTCTTGCGATTTCACAAATTCGGTATAATTCTTCTAATGGAACCACTTCTTCGTGTGCAGCAATTTGAAGAACTGGATCAGCGGAAGTATAAACGATTATTGCTCCCGTTTTCATATGCTCTTCCCCTAGCTCGTCTAAAATCTCTGTACCACTCGCTGGCTTGTTACCAATTACCTTACGCCCTGTTTTCTCCTCTAAAGCAGTGATAAGCTCTTCAGGAAATCCGTTTGGATATACTTTAAATGGTTTGTCGATATTTAACCCCATAATCTCCCAGTGGCCAGTCATCGTATCTTTACCGACAGAAGCTTCTTGCATCTTCCCGTAATAAGCTGTTGGTTGATCTGCTGGAGCAATACCTTTAATAGCTTCAATATTTCCTAGCCCTAGCTTTTGCATTTCTGGCATTTTCAATCCATTCATTTTTTCTGCAATGTGTCCAAGTGTATGTGAGCCAACGTCACCGAAGGCTGCAGCATCTGGTGCTTCACCAATTCCGACAGAGTCCATCACAATGACATGTATACGTTTAAATTTTCCCATAATTTCTACCTCCTACTTGTTCTTTATTAGTGTACCAAAAAATCTCCGAAAATAAATGTCAGACCTCTGACATTATGCACGAGGATGGTATTGTTTGTAAACTTCTTTTAATCGCTTTTTACTTACGTGGGTGTAAATCTGTGTCGTAGAGATGTCAGCATGTCCTAACATTTCCTGAACAGCTCTTAGATCTGCCCCATTCTCAATCAAGTGAGTGGCAAAAGAATGCCGTAAAATATGTGGTGTAATTTCTTTTTTAATGCCAGCAGCAAGGACATGCTTGTTTAGTAATTTCCATATTCCCTGTCTTGTTAAACGTTTCCCTCTTTGATTGATAAAAATAGCATCTGTACGTTCTTTTTTGAGTAGTGCAGGTCGTGCATGTTCGATATAATTGCTACAGGCACGCAATGCTGCTCCACCAAGTGGAATAATACGTTCCTTCCCTCCCTTACCAAACACACGGACAAATCCCATCGACAAATGTAAATCCTCTAAATTTAAATTTAGACACTCACTTATACGCATACCACTTGCATACATAAGTTCAAACATTGCGAGGTCTCTCACTCCCTGGGGCTTGGACACATCAATGCTCGCTAAAAGGGTGTTCAACTCCTCAACTGACAAAAAGTTCGGTAGCTTCTGCTCTAGTTGAGGAAGCTCTAAATGAATAGTAGGGTCGGTTGTTGTCACTTTATCCCGCAACAAAAACTGATGAAAGGAACGGATAGACGAAATATGTCGAGAAACTGTTCGAGCTGATTTGCCTTGTTCCTTTAAATCTCTTAAATGTAAAATGATATGATGCCGTTCAACGACTGATAAACTACTTAATTGCTGTATGGTAAATATAGACTTTAAATATTCCGTTAAATCATTTTTATAGGAAACTAATGTATTCTCTGCTAGCTGTCGTTCTATGCGGAGGAAATGCAAATAATCTTCTAAATGAAGCAGACCCTCTTTCATCAAAAAACCTCCTATTAAATAATTATGCAATTAAAAAAAGGATAGCATATTTTAGCTATCCTTTTTGGTTATTTATCTTGGCAACGATGGCAGATCCCATGGAACGTTAAACGATGATCTTTTATAATAAAATTCCATCTTTTTTCCACGATTGCCTCTACATCCTCTAGCAAGTCCTCTTGAATTTCATCCACAGCTCCGCATTCGATACATACAAGATGATGATGAAAATGTGCAGCGCCTTCTTGTCTTAAGTCATAGCGTGATACGCCATCTCCAAATTGAATTTTATCTACTACATTCAATTCATTTAATAACTCTAATGTTCGATAAACAGTCGCTAGTCCTATATCAGGTGATTTTTCTCTAACTAGTAGAAAAACATCCTCCGCACTCAAATGATCTTCTTCATTTTCAAGCAATACTCGAACTGTCGCTTCACGCTGTGGCGTCAGTTTATAGCCCGCACCAGATAATTGTTTTTTAATACGATCAATACGGCTCTCCATATGACGCCTCCTTAACTACCACTATTATAACAAGAAGTGTTTTCTCATTACAAGAGATTCACATAATAATAATTATTAATAAATACTAATTATTAAATACGATAAATGGTAAAAGAATAAACTCTATTATAATAGTAATTATATAGAAGCCAAGTGTAAAGAGATTTACTCTTCTTGCCAATGCAAGTAATAGGATACAGTAGACGAGTTGAAATGGGAACCACCAAAATACATACGGAAAAGTACTTTCTTGAGTTTGCAGCAAAAAACTGGAACAGAATCCATAAAAGGTAATTTTGAATGCACAAATGACTAAGATGAATCTTTGTAAGTAGCGATGCTGATAAAACAAGAAAAAAACGACCGCAATCATCAAGTGAGGAAAAATCGTCTCTAGGAAACTAGGTGGCCCTTCCAATAAGACTCGTGCATCCAAAAGGTTGATAATCCACTGCTGCTGTTCTGGTGAGCTACGTTCAAAAAGTATTAATCCTCCTATAAAACTAACTACTAGTACACAAAAAGATACGAAAATAGTATAAGACTGGTTCAACTTGGAATCCCCCCTATCTATTTTCATCTTATGCTTGTACTAGGTTCAAACATGCTTATTTTAAATAATCTTTTAACCAAATATACGCGAAAGCTGTTTTTGCATCAAAGATCTGTTGAGAGATTACCATTTGTTCCATATCTTCAAGACTGACATGCAATAATTCAACGAACTCATCCTCGTCTAAATCAGCTGGATTCTCCATTTTCACAATATTTTCAGCCAAGTAAAGGTGTATAATCTCATCAGCAAATCCAGGTGAGGTTGCAAAAGATTGTATATACTTCAGATTACTACAAGTATAGCCTGTCTCCTCTTCAAGCTCTCGCATTGCTGTAAGCTCTGGGGCCTCATTTGGCTCAATTTTACCAGCCGGTATTTCAATAATAGAGCGTTCCAGTGCTTTTCTATACTGTTCTACTAAAATTATTTTTTTATCGTCAGTTACAGCTATTACTGCAACTGCTCCCGGGTGCTTCACAATCTCTCTTTTACCTTGCTTCCCATTCGGTAAAAGAACATCATCTACCTGTAATGTAATAATTCGACCAGTATATTTTAAATCAGTTGTAACTGTTTTTTCTTCAAATTTTTTCATTAATTTTCTTCCTCTCATTTGAATCTATCTAATTCTCATTGTACCATGTAGGAAAGGAAGTGATAATCTTGGAAAAAAGACAATTAGGAAAAAGTGAAATCTCTATTTCAGAAATCGGACTTGGTTGTATGTCACTACCCACAAACATTACAGAAGCCGAAAAGATTATTCAAACGGCTATGGAACATGGTATTACGTATTATGACACGGCAGATTTGTATGACCGTGGAGAAAACGAAAAGATTCTAGGTACTCTTCTTAAACCTCATCGTCAGGACATAGTTATTGCCTCTAAGGTCGGTAATCGACTAAACGAAAATGGTGATGGCTGGCATTGGGATGCCTCAAAAGAATGGATTCAAACGGCGATACATGAATCCCTAAAACGCCTTCAAACAGATTATATTGATGTGTACCAGCTACACGGCGGGACAATGGATGACAATGTGGATGAAGTGATCGATACGATGGAATCTTTAAAAAAGGAAGGCCTAATTAGAGAATACGGCATCTCTTCTATCAGACCGAATGTTATTAACCGCTTCCTACAAAAAAGCAATGCAGTATCGGTTATGATGCAATATAGCTTGCTAGATAGAAGACCAGAGGAGTGGTTACACTTACTGGAACAAAACAGGACTACCCTGCTTAGTAGAGGCTCGCTTGCAAAAGGTATGCTGACCGAAGATGAAGGGCTTATTCGTGCTAAAAAAGCGGGCGACTACCTCTCTTATACAAACAAGGAGCTACTAGACACGATAGGGGAACTAAAGTCTTTAGATGCATCACTAACTAGCATAGCTCTTCACTATGTCCTGCAAAGTGGTGCTGCAATCGTTGGAGCAAGCTCATCTGAACAATTAATGGAGACAATTGAAGCGTATCAAGCTAAGATACCTGATGAATTACTAGCAAAAGCTTCTGAAATAACTAAAATATCTACTTATACAGAGCATCGAATATAAAAATAGCAATAGACTCCTTGAATTTGTTCAAATCAAGGAGCTTTTCTTATGAAAAGGAGGATTATCGTAAATAATTGGTTGATTGTCGTAAAATGTTCACTGATTGTCGTAAAGTATCTTCTGATTGTAGTAATCCATTCGGTCATTGTAGTAATCTAGAAGGTTATTGTAGTAATCCATATTTTTGCTGCAAAAAGCTCTTTGTCATATCTACACGTTCTTGGACAGTATAATCTCCTTCTATCCGCAAAACTGGACATGTCAATGTCGTCAACCATTCTTCATGTAAAGCTTTACTTCTCACTTCCATTCCTGCATGATCATATAGCCCAGCCCACTCCATAAACTCCTTGTATTGTTCGTGCTTGGGTCCACCTGCTAAAATATCATTTCCGTATCTTTGAAACTCTCTTTTTTCAAGTCTTTCTAATCTAATATTCGGTGGTATCCATAAAAAAATGACCACATCAAAATAAGTTTTTAAATCTTCTCCCCAACCACATACTGCTCCAGATAAGATTGAATTTCCATGTGAGTTTAAATCTCTTTCCAGGAGGTCTTTTCTTTCTTCCAGTTCTCTTATCTCTGTATATTTTGTTAACCAAAAATAATCATCTGTGTCCAAATGGGTCCAGCAAATTTCATCGGATAATGCTTTCGCTAAGGTAGTTGTTCCAGATCCAGAAGCACCAAATATATGTATTTTCACTAGTTTTGTCCCCCATAACATCGTATAACGGCTCTTTAATTAGTTCTATAAGTAATTGGATGAGAAAGTAGAATTTAATTAGTTATTTTCCCACTAAAATGCCCACCTTCATAAACACCCTCTTTCCATAAAACATTTCCATTACTATCAAATGCTTCGATTTTCAATGGGTCGGGTTCCCCAGCATCTGCTTCTTCTAAAGCATCAAAGGTAACAAACCAACATCTTAATCCTTCAGAAATCTCAACAATTGTAGCTCCCTTCTCTATTGTTTTTTGCTTCACAAGCACGGTTGTAATTTGATCATTTGTGATAATTCCTCCAAACAATGTTAAAGGTACTTTTGGATTATTAAACATTACCCAGTCCATACCGTCACCAGGATCTATCTCACCGTTTCCAGTATGTGTCCAATATTCATCAACCGACTTTTTATATCCAGTACGGAATCCTGTTTCATCTTCATAAAACACAACTTCATAATCTTCCTTTTGCAGTTTATCCAATATCTCAGTTGAATTTGGATGTGGAACGCTTTCTATAAAGTCCTCCGTACTATTTATGCTAAAAGTATATGAGCAGCCTGTCTGTAGCAGTAACACTATAAAAACCAAAAGTAATTTTTTCTTCATTAATCATTCCCCCTTTGCTATATGAAAGTATAATAACTTTCTCGTCATAAATTTACGTATATCTAAAATTTTAGTTTCAAAATATTCAATAAATAAATGAGAGTTCTGCATTAGAAAGTTAAATTTCTTAAACGAAGTCAATATTTGTTTATTTCTAAAGCTTTGTTAAAGTTATTGGTTAATTTTGATTAAAACTTCTTTTTTTAAAGTGATTGTAAACATTACAGAAGTGCATTCAAATGACTATTAAGAACATAAATTTTGTTTATGCAAGTAAATTTATAAGCACTTTATCGATGAATTAAAGCCGTTTCCATTTATTGATTGGAGCACCAGACGGCGACATAAGCAGGGATGAGTGAGACACATAAGCCATCACAGCCACACACGTAAGCGATGGGTGATGGATTATCGCTCACTCCGCGAAAAAGCGTCCGGCTGGTGTGAAAAATCAATTCTACTTTCTGACTTAAAGATTCCTTGCAACATTAATCAACCATACCCTTTTACATAGCTTTCTCAAAAATAAAAAAGCAGCACCAAAGTCTTCAAATGACTTTTGGAGCTGCTCTCTTTTTATATTATTTCCATTCTCTTTCTGTGTAGCCCTTTGCCTTAATTCCTTCGTTTGTTTCCTTAATAATTTGTTCTCCTCCACGTTTCATGTATTCCTCAACCAAGCTATCCCATTCAGAGATTGGTCTTTGGCCAGCAATCATTTTTGCTTGCTCGTTCATGATGAACTGTGTTAAATCAGTGCCTTTCTCCTGATTTGTTGGAGACATTACTCCGTATGAAGGATCTACATAAAGCTTGTTAGATTCAAACATTTCCTGAAGAGATTGAACCATTTCCTTCATTTCTGGCATCTTGTAATCATCTGCATATGTGATATTTGCATCTTCTGGTACTTGCTCACGATTGTCTAAGAAGTAAGTCGAAGGTGAAAGTCCATCAGATGAGAAGTTTGGCAATTGAACTGCCTGCCCATTTTCCATGTTATACCCTTTTCCTTCTCCACCTAAATAGAAATCAAAATCAGCGTTATCCGGATTTTTTGTATCCCTTGGGTAATATGTTTTACCAAAGTCAACCATTTCTAAAGCACGGAAAATCTTACCTTCGTCTCCAGCCATGTTAGCATTTAAAGCTAAAATACCTGAATAACCAGATCCAATCGTGAAGCCCTTGGATTTATCTGGAGCCTCAAAAGGAGGTATTGCTATTAAATGTGCATCTGGATTTGCTGCTAAAAGACCTTCGAAATAGGCCTCAGACATACCTGAAACTCCCCCAACAAAGATTCCAGCTTTTCCAGAGTAAAACTCCGTGTTCGTGCTAGCCCAATCAAGAACTGCAAAATCCTTCGTCATCGCTCCTTCTTTATAAAGGTTAGCAAAAAATTGGATCAAGTCTTTTCTACCGTCAGAAATAATTCCTGGGATGTAATTTCCTTCTTTATCTTGGTGATACCAAGCGTTAAAGTCCCAGTAAGTTCCCATATTAAAATTCGGGTTAATATTTTCCCCAATTGCAACGCCGTAAGTATCATCTTTTCCATTACCATCTGGATCTTCCTTCGTAAAAGCTATCGCTACCTTCTCCAGTTCTTCATAAGAAGTAGGAACTTCTAAACCAAGCTTATCTAACCAATCCTTACGAATAACTGGTGTTACAGGGTACGGTTGAGAGTAACGTGGAATACCATAGATCTTCCCGTTCACTTTAAAAGAGTTGTAAACGTATTCTGGGATTTTCCCTAGTGTGTCATAATGCTTAAGATAATCATCTAAAGGCAGGAATGCTCCCTGCTCTGCCCATTGATAAAAACGAGTGTCTGTTCCTGGAAATCCGATTAGGTCTGGCATAGATCCAGAAGCAACTATAGCAGACGACTTTTCAATATAGTCCCCCTGAGGAATAATTTCCGGCTTATAGTCCACGTTAAAGCGTTCATTTATCATATCAAGACCCGGGCTTTTCAGTGGTGGTGGATCACCGAAACGAAATGTCATTCCCGTAATCGTGTACTTTTCTGTATGATCAAACGGATCTACTGCTGGTTCCTCTTTGTTTGGTTCTGCACTATTTGTCTCTTTTTCCGGCTCTTTCGCTGGTTCAGTTTGGGCATTTTCATCGGTACAAGCTACTAAAATTAGACCAATGATAAGAATTAGAAAACCATAAAACCACTGCTTACTTCTCACATTAACCCCTCCATTACTATTTTGTCTGGTGTAAATAAATTCTCGATGTCCATTGCGATAGAAAGTCACCCCTTAACAGATCCAAGCATCACTCCTTTAGCAAAGTGTTTTTGTAAGAATGGATAGACGATTAAAATCGGTAAAGTAGCTAACAATATAGCAGCCATCTGAACGGTTTCAGGAGGTGGAAGATTTTCCAGCATTGCTGCATGCCCCCCTAGTGCCGCATTAGGCTCATTGACTATTACAATTTGCCTTAAAATTACTTGAATCGGCCATTTTGCAGGATCATTTAAATATAGAACCCCTGAGAAATAACTGTTCCAATGACCTACTGCGTAAAATAAACCGAATGCTGCCAAGGCTGGCTTCGACAAAGGTAAAATAATGCGAGTAAATATTTGGATATCGTTTGCACCGTCTATTAATGCCGCCTCTGTCAGTTCCTCTGGAATTCCTTTAAAAAACTGTGTAATAATGATCAGATTAAATGGACTAATCGCCACAGGAATTATAAGAGCCCATAAGGAATTTAATAATCCCGTTTCCTTTACAATAATATAGGTAGGGATCATCCCTGCTGAAAATAGCATCGTAAACAATACTAGAAAAAGAATTGTTCGTTGCCCTAAAATATTTCTAGTTAGCGAGTAAGCCATCGTCGTAGTAAAAAATAGATTTACTAATGTTCCAACGACAGTAATATAGACCGTTACGAACAACGAACGAATAAATTGATCAGAGCCTAATATATACGTATAAGCATCAGTCACCCATTCCTTTGGCCATAACAAGAAATCACTATTTAATACATCACTAACACTAGAAAACGAAACCGAGAAAATATATAGAAAAGGAAAAAGCATGGCTGCTGCTATAATCAAGAGAACTGTACCATTGAAAAAATCCATTACTTTTTCCCCTGAAGACCTAAACATGAACATACCCCCTTCCAGACGAGAGTCTCCCATAAAGACATGTCATCTTGAATCTTTCAATCTTTCATATGGTCAATATAGACCTTCCTCACCAAATCGTTTAGCAAGCCTATTTGCAAGAACCACTAAAATCAAGCCAATTATTCCTTTAAATAGACCAACAGCGGTTGCAAAACTAAAATTCGCCTGCTGTATTCCTTTAAAATAAACATACGTATCGAGAACATTACCCGATTCCATATTAAAAGGATTTAGCATTAGAAAGATTTGTTCAAAACCACTATCCATCACGTTTCCTAAACGAAGGATTAATAAAATAACAATCGTACTTTTTAATGCAGGCAATGTTATATGCCAAATTTGTCTCATGCGACTCGCACCATCCATGACAGCTGCCTCATATAGATGAGGGCTGATGCCGGATAAGGCAGCTAGAAACAATATAGTACCCCATCCAGACTCCTTCCAGATGACCTGCAATACAACAATCGGTTTAAACAGTGCCGGATCCGTTAGAAAAGGTATAGGATTCATATCTAGAAAAGATCCAAGAAAGTTATTTATTAAACCTTCACTTCGTAGAAAGATAACAGTTATTCCAACTACCACAACCCAAGAAAGAAAATGAGGCATATATACAACAGACTGCAGAAATCGTTTATACATTTGGTTTCTTAACTCATTCAGCATAAGTGCTAAAATAATGGAAATAGGAAATGCAAAAATAATTTGTAACATGGAAATCTGAAGTGTATTCCAAATTACTTGTATAACCTCCGAGTCTTCAAAAATGGATTGAAAATGTTTTAATCCAACCCAAGGGCTCTTAAGAAATCCTTGGAATGGACTATAATCTTTAAATGCTAACAATAATCCAATCATCGGAATATATCGATAGATTAAAAAGTAAAGGGCACCTGGCAAAAGAAGTAGCAATAGATACCGATCCCGCCACAGTTTTTGCTTAATAGAATTTTTATTTGGGGGCTTTGGTTTTTCCTTGACGTGAGCTAATGTCGGAACAACTGTCTCAGCGTCTTTATTTTGAGTAACAATAACTTATTTCCCCTTTCCTTGAAGCTTTTTGCCAATTTATTTACCTGTATAATACCTGTATTTATATTACCAATTTTAGTTTAATTTTTACATTTATTCAATATTTTTCTAAAATTATTTATTTCTTATATTCAATGGGCTCTTGCTGTTTTGATTCAATAATTTTAAACAGTTTATTGGATAGAAATATTAAAGTAACGCCTATTAAACTTCCGCTATAAAAAGGTATGAGTCCAGGAATTTTCATGACTAAATAATAGGGGAAATAAAAACCTAAAACCATGAACACCGCAAACAAAGGATGGGCCAAAACGATATAAATACAATCCTTAAAATACTGGGAAAGCTTCATCTGATAACCGACATAAAGTGGAAAAGCATACAATAAAGCGATCAAATAAATTACACCTAATATAAAGAAGAAAAATGATGCTATTAAGGCTGCTATATTTGGCAGGCTACGAAAAAACTGCAAATCTACGAAAAGAATAACGCCTATAATCAGCCAAATATAACCATAGATATTAGATTTTAATAATTCTTTTCTATATATATCATTGAAGTAACGAAAGGTTTTTATATCCTCTTCACCATAGCTCCATTTGCGTATAACCGATAGCATAGCAACTGTAGCTGGGAAAAAACCTACAACGCCTAGACCTAAGATGATTCCGCCTAACCAAAGGATGTTTATATAGGCAAGCCGCATTCCCCAGTCCATATATCGATATAGCGTTCCTCTCCAGCCTGTCAGCTCCATACCATTCACCTCTTGTTTATCTAACCTTTTAAAGATTCAATCTTCTCCATCTAAAATCTTCAACAATCTCTTATTTATTTCTTATTACTTTATGAATTCATTTTATGAATCATACTTTTTATATAATAGAATTCATATTTTTAGGCTAGTGGCTCGAAAGTTTCAATTCCACCTCTGGTACCAATAAATGATTACTTAATCTTATTCTAAAAGCTGTTGTATTCTTTGGCATGTTTCCTCTGGTTTCTCCATATTTGCCCATAAAAAATGCATTTCTCGTTCAATTAACTCAAATTCTTCAATCGTTAGGTGTAAATCCTTGATCGTTTTAGCGTCTGGCATCGTTTCAATAAAGGCATTGTAATGCTCTGGATGAATATCCGGCTGGAGGAGTGTATTGTCTTCTGCAACCTTTCGCAACATTGGAATCGTACATCCATTTTTCTTTATCAATATTTGCGCCTCTTCACTAACCATAAAATCGATCAGTGCATGTGCGGCTGGCTTATTTGGACTATCTACATGGACACCAAGTGCCCCTCCAAGTAAAAGTGTGCCTGCATCTTTATTTTTAGGCGGTGGAATTACATCCCATTGTATCTTATGGTCTCTGAATTCATTCATAAAATAATAGGTAGTTAAGATCATCGCTGCCCCTTCTCGCATAAACAGGTTCTCAGCGAGGTCGTTGCTACCATGTGAAAAAATAGGGGATACCTGATGTTTGTACATTAAATCAACACAAAACTCTAACGCTTCTATATTTTCCTTACTGTTCATCACCGGCTTAGTTCCTGTGGAATCCTTAAAGCTTCCTTTATTTTGTAATAGAAAAACTGGCCATCTGTTAGTCGAGGACGAAAAACAAAAACCATACTCATTCACTAAATTATCCTCATTTAGATCATTTGTTGTTTTTCGGGAGACCTCTAACAGATCATTCCAATCTTTTATATGAAAATCGTTTAGAACGCCTGCTTTTTCAAATATCCGTTTGTTGTAGCAAATCATTACTGGCGAGAAAACAAACGGAGTTACATGCATTTTGTTTTCCGTTGAAAACATTTGAAAAACTTGGTGATAACTATCCTTCATCGGATCTATATGCGCTGGTAAATAGGGTTCTATAAGATCTAAGTGATCCTTCTCCATCAGCTGTCTATAATGATAGTCTGAAACTATAAAAACGTCCGGGCCAGAACCGTGTTTAAATGACTGCATAAGGTTATAAACGTACTGATCATTTGGTAAAATTTCAAGATTTATCTTAATATAAGGATTCAATTGTTCAAATCTCTGAATGATTAGATTAATAATCTCAATCTCATAGGAGTTAGAAAACCAACCGAGCGTTAAAGTTTGCTTTTGTGTGTCATCAGGTAAGGTTACCCGGTTTCCCTTTCCTGCTATTTTTTCTATAAGCCCTTCTTCCACTAGCTCTGCTAACGCTTTTCTTATGGAAACTCGACTAAGCGCATATTCTTTACTTAATGTATTTTCTGGCAATATAAATTCCCCAGGTTTAATCTTCCCTGTAATAATCTCTTGTTTTACCTCATGGATAAACTTGTTATAACGACTTTCAAAGTCACTTTGTCGTTTTATCAATGCTTACAACTCCCCTGCCAAAATTGGCGCTATATAAAGATATGAATCAATCATAACATGTGCAAGGTTGGTAGTTTTATTTCATTAACCATTTATCTAAAAATAAGTAAGCTGCTTGTCTAATTTCATAGGGGAAGTCATGACCCGAGTTCCCTATTAACGTTTGGATTTTTTCTGTACAATCCATCCACTTATACAATGAATTTAGTTCAAAAAGTCCTTCAGCAGCTGGTTTCCAATGCGGGAAAATAGAATCATTTTGCCCCATCCATAGAAAAAAAGGTGTAGGTGCCACTAATGCAGCTATTTCAGTAAATTCAAAAGGAACCTTATCATCATTTATGTAGTTACTTAACTGGGGGATATGACTAAACCAATCTCGTTTTCCCCAACGATGTAACTCCGGATCTCCTGCAAATGTGGAAAATCCACAACTACAGACGACTGCTTTTATCCTTCGATCCACTCCAGCTAAAAAGTAGCCATTGTATCCTCCTAACGAGTGTCCAATAACTCCAATTTTATCGCTATCTACACAACTTAAACTCTCTAATAGACTAATTCCTTGCTGATGATCCACAATCATTTTGGCTACTGCAGACCAGTTCGGATGTGCGGCGTCAAAGCTTGCTGTCTGAAAAGGCTTTTCGTCCTGTCGCACCCGTTCTCCAGCTGTTATCGTATCCGGGGCAAGTACTACATAGCCTCTCTTAGCAAGCTCAAGTCCATATTGTCTGTTTTGCCGTCCCTCTGTTGTACTTACATCATCCTTCCCGTTGTCGCTCGTTGGATGAAGCGCAATAACGGAGGGATAATGTTTGTGACTAGAGTTCAAAACCCCTATGGCGTCGTCTTTAGTAGAAACTTTTTTGCTGTTACTTGCTTTCGGTATTAGCAGGTTTGCTGGAACAGTATCGTCGAAAACAGTGTCGTACTTTATCTTAAATAAATAGTAGTCCTCATACGACTCCCAAGAGATTATATCAAAATTTATTTGTACTAAAGGTGGGAGCCCACCAATACATTGTAGCCAAATTTTTTCGATTGCATCTCTTTTGTTCTCCCAATCTCTTTTACGTTCAATTAATCGTAAGAGAGAAGGCGCACCCTGTTGATGTAAAGTGGACAATGCATACATTTCTTCACCCCATCATTCTATACTTACACTATACAAATGACTACCACTGCCATAGTAAACTCTTCCATTAAATAGAACAGTACCACTGCTCGCTTTAGCTACTAACCCTTTTTTAAGTATTGGTTCGGGGCATGGTTTCTTAACATCAATCGCAATAAGTGCGTCTGACATAAGACAGTAAAGCGTGTGATTAGGCTCGTCATAAACAAAGCCTGAACGAATCGGTTCCCCATAACTGGATAGATCTTTTCCGGAAAGAATAGTATTCATTTCAGTATCCCATATAAAGTACATTCCTAGCCCAGTAACACCATGCACCCGATTATACATATCTGTATAAATAGCAATAATTTCTCGTGTCCCTTTAAAGGGTACGAAACTGCATTTTAGTTGCATGGTTGTTCGATCAAGCACATATAAGCGTGCATCCTGTTCTTTTGATACTGCTCCCCCAGGTGCCTCTACACTTGTGCCCCCTATAATATCTCCGTTACTGAGCTCACTAAGACAAATAGTACTGTGAAAGGGTAATATATCTTCATTGCGTATTACGACCTGCTTTTCTGTATCCATATTATAAATTGCCAAGGCACCACCAACTAGTCCATAGCCCGGAAACCCACCCCATATGACTTCTTTCGTTCCACTCAAGGCAAGGGCACAGCGAGGTCGATGAATCTGATCCTCTTCTAAAACTAAACGAGGAATAGAAGATTGCTGATCTAAATCGTGAACATATAGCTTTCCACCTGCGTATGCCACTCCCACTAACAGATTTTCATGGGAAGCATAGGCACAAATATTTCCTCCCCCTCCCTTTTCTAGTGCTCCAAAATTTTGAAGAGAGTTTTTGGTTGGAACATACCGAAAAAATTGTAGAGGGTGCATGGACGTACCATAGATATATCCGTCTGGAGCGAGAAAAAGACTTGAAAGCTCCGCTCCCTCCGAATGGTATATTAAATGAATCGTTTTCTGTATCCCACTATCCTTATGACTAATTTGAACAAGCCCTTCAGATAAGCTGTAGTGCTCAATCTGATAATTTGATTCATCTGGAATGTGGACTTTTTGAAATCCTGTTCCTACAAAACTAGAAGGTGCAACGTCCGCTGCTGGATTACATTCTCCCTGAGAAAACTTTAGCCACTGAGAGGCCGTTAACACATTCTTCAAGTCGGATGCCTCTATGTGTCCATAGACAGTACCATCGGTTCCAAGATATAAATAGCCTGCTCCCTTCTGCCTTTGATGAGAGGAAAGCAAACTCTTTTTCTGGCCAGTTATTAAATGGTAGGCTATTATATCTCTTTTCTCAGTTCCAATTCCCATATAAGCCCATCCGTGCGTATCAAGAGCTACTGTTCCTGGATATTTTTCCTCGGCATGCATAGAGCCGTAATCTGCAACATGCTGCGATTTGCTATCATAGGAAAGCAAGTGACAGTGAGGGTATGTAGTGAAATAAATCATTCCCTCACTGTCCTCTGCAAAGCTAAAACCGACTATTTCCTCACCGTTCTCTATTACTTGATAATCCACAAAGCACTCTTTGAAAGGGTCTAACACGAGCAGCATCTTACCTGCCCCCGTATAAAATAAGCCTCCACTACTAAAAGAGGCAAAAGGGTATTCCTTATTTGCTAGTGGAAAGAAAACTTGCTTGCTTGTTCCCTTTTCTAAATCGACTATTAACACAAATCCCTTGGCTGCAATTACAAATCTACTCTCTTCTTCCTTCGTACATATAGCAGCTGTTCGCTCCTCCTCCGCGACAACCGGAGTTCCATGATCTATAAGTTTGTTATACATACAGGCTCTCCTTTAGACGCAATAATGGGCAGCTACCTTATTTAAAGCAGTAATCATATCCTCTATATCATGATCACTAAAAAACTCATTTATATCTAACCTTATCGCTGTCTTCAAAATTTCTTCTGCATTTGGACAGCTACCAGCTTCATAACTATATTCGCCTAGACTAAATGGATATTCGCTATTTAAGTATGCCTGTTTTTGTTGGAATAGGCTTTGTGCATATAACACTTGTGAAATGTACCCTGGTGAATTAGGAATACCCTCTGCTGTAAGTGCATCTGAGAACTCTTCACGGGTGCAGCTTAACACATCTAAATCGAGCGTTAGCATATAAAACCAGTAGCTGCACCATCCGCCAGCTGTTATTTTCATTGGCCGTATACCCTTAGCGTTCTGTAATCCACTACTCAATCGTTCTCCAAGCTCATTTCTTCGCGTGCATATCCATTCCAGTTTTTTTAACTGAGCAATACCAACAGCACCTTGAAGTTCTGTCATGCGATAGTTAGGTGCCAGATAGAGAATATCTTTTACAACTTCCTTGTCATGTCTTTTATAGTTTTTATCTGCAAATGCATGAGTGGTAAAGTAATCTTCCTCATCCCCAGAATTTACAGTAACAATCCCGCCATCGCCTGTTGATATATGCTTAAAGTCGTTTGTACTAAAGCATCCATAATCACCAATTGTGCCAGTTAAGTGCCCTTTGTAAGTAGTGAGATAGCTTTGGGCACAATCCTCTATCACTTTTACATTGTATTTTCTAGCCAGTTCCATTATGGAATCCATGTCGCATGGGTTTCCAGCAAGATGAACAACAATAATCGCCTTTGTTTTAGGTGAGATTACCTTTTCAATGGCTTCAGCAGTCATGTTATAGCTATTTGGCTCTAAATCGGCAAATATAGGAATGGCGTTCTGATATAAGATACCTATTACAGTACCCTGGTCTGTAATTGGGCTAGTTATGACCTCGTCACCGACTGTAACACCCGCTGCTCCTAGAGCAACATGCAGCGCAGCAGTTCCTGATGAGGTAGCCACACTATACTTCACATTATATAAATCATTAAAATCTGCTAAAAACTTCTTAACCTTGCTACCGAAATGATAAAAGAGTGTATTTTGCTCTAGTGCCCCTAGTAGCTCCGTTGCTTCCTCTGCACCAAAGCGTTTCCCAGTTCCGAATGGAGTCGTTTTAACCTTTTGCCCACCTAAAATCGCTAAAGTATTGTTTATCATTTTTTAGACCCTCCAACTTTACGCTTCCTTTAAAAGGTGATTCGTAACAGAAACCATCTTACAGTTCAGCCCAAAACGTTTGACCGTTTGTGCACCTTCTTCTGTAACAGGCATTAGAATAACGAGCTTATCGTCAATCGAATTTTCATTAAGTACCACACCATTCTCTTCAGATACATCTATAATTTTAACCTGGCGTCTCGCTCTCTCCCAATCATTAATTTGCTTACTAGTCCAAAACGAGAAGCCTTGCTGCCTTGCCATACGGATTAGTTGAATAATCGCTTCGCGTACTGGCGGTTGCTGATAGATGTGTATTTGATGAAATAGGAAATGAGCAACTCCATTCACTCTTTTGACCCCTTCCAAAAATGGTTCGATAACCGTCGCATCCGCTAACGTATTATGGTTCAAGTCTTGGGTCAGAAAACCAATTTCTAGCACATTATACATTCGATTTTTTTCATCGGCCCAGGCGATAGGGAAATAAGGCTGACACGTGCCGAATAAGAAGCCGATGTTTCCTCTCTTACTAGGACCTCTCGATTGATCCGCCTGTATTCCATATTTCTCACACCAAGTAAAAAATTCTCCCCAGCCTTCAAACCTCGTATAGTGATTTTTATTGGATGTTACTTGTTCAATTCCTACTGTCTGTTGTAACCAAGTAAGTTGGGCATGAAAAGCATTTTCTGACCAAATTCCATTATCTGATTCTAATGCATTATAGTGTAGAGCTAGCTCATGCCCATCTGCTTTGATTTGATTGTAAATAGAAGGATTATATCCAGGCACAATCATACACCAAGTCGATTGCACGCCTTCTTCCTTTAGGGTATCTAACGTTATTTGTGCTGATTCGTCCACGTTCAAGTCACTATCATGAGAGAT
Source organism: Psychrobacillus sp. MER TA 171 (assembly GCF_023713305.1). Classification (NCBI taxonomy): domain Bacteria; kingdom Bacillati; phylum Bacillota; class Bacilli; order Caryophanales; family Bacillaceae; genus Psychrobacillus; species Psychrobacillus sp. MER TA 171. The sequence goes on from NZ_JAMAWN010000012.1 coordinate 97,573, forward strand.
TAAAGCAACATGTTCTACTCCTGCTGGCCAATAATCAATGAAAGGAAGCGTAAGATTTTTATCGAGAGCACACTTTACTAAATGCTCTATTAACGCTTCTCTCCACAAATCAGCATACGGATGGGGAAAATAAGGCATACCTGTTTCAGTAACCGTTCGGTCTAGGTCCCAATCGAGCATAAAGCCGTCGTCCGCCTTTAATATCTCCTCATCCAAGTTAGCACTTCCGTCGGGAGCAGGAACTCCGTCTTCTGTTATAGGAGCAGTACCTTGCTGTAAGCCTACAATTGTTTGGGGAATAGAGACGGCCCATCGCTCAATGGTCCCTTTTCCATACTTAATTTGAAGCAGGGCATCTCCATTGCCCTCTAGTAACGCTCCAAATTGTTGGATCTCTAACTGATCTCCAAAATAGACCCATGGATCCGCGTGTAAATAACGAAGAGACGTTGACTGGTTAAGAAAAGAAGAAAGCTCTGCATAGCCTATAGCAGGAATAGAATGGGAACTGAAGCCTAACCTTTCTTTTAGACAATGAAGATCGCCATATGAAATTACTGTACCTCCATTTTCTACATAATCTAAAATTTTTGTTTGAGCAGCTTCTGTATTAGGGCAACAAGCCACAATCAGTAAATCAAAGGAGTCAAGCTCCTCGATTGAATCTATTTTTTTATAAGGCAGTCTTACATGATCAAGAATCTCTTCCAAATAGCGGTCAAATACATTTTCCCCTTTCTTCCACTGTTTTTCGGTTTCCTCTCTATCTAAAAGAATCCCCACTTTTGCCATCCTCATTTAACGGTCACTCCTCTATAAAAAAAGACATGTATATTACCTGTCTATTATATTGTTATGATAATCATAGTATAACTGGGTATTTTTATCAATTAGTTATTTGAAAATTTTATAAACTTTTAAAGTCTTAGGATGATGTTAGCTACAGATGGTTTTAAAAAGGAACAGAAAAAAGAGCTTAGAAATATATCTCCAAGCTTAATAGATTTTAATGCTGTATTTTTTGCTTAATTGAAAGTTCATAATAGAGAAGAAATTCGAACCCAGTAGTTCTCCACTACGGTGGACGCTTTCCTGGGGGCACGTGGCCTTAGCCTGTAGTCTCTCCCACGCGCTAGGAGTCGCAACCTTCTCTACGAACAAAAAGATTGTCTTACAAGAATCAGCTGGCTTCTTAAACAAATAAACCGTGAAATCAAGCTACAGATTTCACGGTTCTTTAATTTATCTTTCTCTCAACCTCATTCACTTATAATATTCAACGCACCATGCTATAGCATAAGCAATGCTTGAAGTTGCTATTGTTCCTGCAAATAAATAGATAGGAAATGCAGGATGTAAATAAATGTAATTTGTAGAAAGAACCATAATCAACATTGCAGTAATTGCACTCAATGTAAAAGCAACATGAGAAGCTCTGGATGCTTTATTGGTGATGCTCAGCTCCCGTTCATCTCCATCTTGAAATTCTCCAAACTTCAAAAGTATGTCTGCCCGTTTTTTTGACTTCAATCTTAGAGACAGAATTGATTGAAGTATCATTAATAAAATACTGAGGATAAATGGCCACCAACTAAATTTTACATCCACGTTTATAACTTCACCGTTTGACAACCCTCTATCAAATTCATCCATCAACCAGATGTTTTCATAAGCAAATCCCATTGCAAATGCAAGCACCCCTATAATAATGATTTTGCTGATACTTTCAAATAGAACAATCTTCATTTGTCATCCCCCTTGAAAAAGATTTTTTCAATTGGCTCCTGAAACACTTCCGCTATATTCATCGCGAGTAACAGCGATGGCACATAGGTTCCTTTCTCAAGCGAGACAATAGTCTGACGCGTTACACCTACTTTTTCTGATAAGTCCTTTTGTGTAAGATTAGACCTTGCTCTCAGTTCTTTTAAACGATTCTTTATCTCCATTTATTCCCTCCACTGTTTTTTAATTACCTTTAATGTAAAGTAAACCAGACATAAAGTAAAGTATTTCTTACATTAAAGTGGAGATAAATATAAGGGTCAGTATCGTTATAAATTTTCACTCATTATGATTCAAAAATGGCCCCTAAAATTTTGCTGTCTGCAAAATTCTAGGGGCCATTCATTTTTTTTAGAACTTAGAACCACCAAAGCCATACTCATCGAGCAATTCTTCGAAGGATTTGTTTTTTTCTTTTTGTTTCTTTTCAAAAGCAAGCTGTGCCTGTCTTTCTTCTTCCTTCTCTTGCTCAGCTGTTACTAATTGCTTCTTAGTTTCTTTTAACTTAGCAAGCACATCCATAGAAAGCTGATCTGAAAGAGAATTCCCATCTTCTTTTACAGCTGAAGATTTAAAGTTAGGCTGTTGCTGTCTTTTTTGTTTCTTCTTAGCCAATATTATTCACCTACTTTATGAGCGTTTCACAATAGTGGCTACTCCTTGTCCTCCACCTATGCAAAGTGTCGCAAGCCCCGTTTTAGCATCTCTTTTCTCCATTTCATGAAGTAAAGTAACGAAAATTCGAGCACCACTCGCACCGATTGGATGACCTAAAGCAATTGCTCCACCATTTACATTTAGTATATCATGATTGAAGGCAAGCTCTCTATCTACTGCTATAGATTGAGCAGCAAAAGCTTCATTTGCTTCAATTAGCTCGATATCACTTAAGGATAGTTTTGATTTATTCAACACTTTTTTCACTGCTTCCACAGGTCCAATTCCCATCACGCTTGGATCTACTCCAGCAGATGCATTAGCAAGAATTGTAGCTAATGGTTTTAAGCCTAGTTCTTCAGCCTTTTGTTTGGACATTACGACAACAGCTGCTGCGCCGTCGTTAATACCCGAAGCATTTCCAGCCGTAACTGAACCGTCCTTTTTAAAAGCAGGACGCAAACCAGCTAGCTTTTCCTCTGTTGACCCTTTTTTCGGATATTCATCCTTATCAAAGATAACAGGCTCGCCTTTTCTTTGAGGAATCTCAACAGGAACTATTTCATCCTTAAACTTGCCAGTCTCTACAGCTTCTGCTGCTCTTGCTTGAGACCGAGCAGAAAATTTGTCCTGCTCCTCACGTGAAATGTCATAGCGGTCACAAAGATTTTCTGCCGTTATTCCCATATGGTAATCGTTAAAAGCACACCATAAACCATCAGAAACCATACTGTCTACTACTTTTTGATCGCCCATTCGGAACCCTTCTCTAGCATTTTTTAATAGATATGGAGCTTGACTCATATTCTCCATACCACCAGCAACAACTATATCTGCATCTCCAGCAATAATCGCTTGTGTTGCCAAATGTATTGCTTTAAGACCTGAACCACATACTTTATTTATAGTTAAAGCCGAAACGGATTGTGGTAAACCTGCTTGTATAGAAGCCTGTCTAGCAGGGTTTTGTCCAAGACCAGCCTGAAGCACATTCCCCATGATTACTTCATCCACTGATTCCTTAGAAACTCCAGCTTTTTCTAAAGCCTTATCAATTACAATTGCTCCAAGCTTTGTTGCCGGAACATCCTTTAGTGCACCTTGAAAAGAACCAATAGCAGTTCTAACTGCACTTACAATTACAACTTCATTTGTCACGTGAATTTCCTCCTTCATATCCCCTATTTTCAATAAAACTATGAAACAAAAATTTTAAAATTTGCTTGTTCAACCAACCTTTCTTTACAATAAAAGAGGGAGGGATGAATATGTATAGTTTACCAAAAAAAGTGACAATTATCGAGGTAGGTCCACGGGATGGTCTACAAAATGAAAAAAATGTAGTACCAACTGACGTAAAGCTGTTATTTATCGAGCAACTTCAAAAAGCCGGTGTAGAGGAAATGGAACTAAGCTCCTTTGTGTCACCTAAATGGGTACCACAAATGACTGATGCAAAAGAAATTGTTACAAATGTGAAAAAAGTGGGTAGACAATTTGTACTAACACCAAACAAAAAAGGAATAGACCTAGCATTGGAAAATGGAGCTAAAAGTGTCGCTGTTTTTGTAGGCGTTTCAGATAGCTTTAATAAAAAAAATATTAACAAAACTACTAGAGAAAGTATGAATGAATTAAAGCCTCTTGTAGAAAAATTAATAGAAGACGGATATTTTGTCCGTGCATGTATTTCCACTGCTTTTTATTGTCCTTTTGAGGGTGCAGTCGATCCGGAAAAAGTAACTGAACTATGTAAGGAATTTGTGTCATGGGGTGTACAAGAGCTTAGCGTGGCGGACACTATTGGAATGGCGAATCCAAAAGAAAGCTACGCACTTTTCCATACGTTAATAAATGAGTTTCCTCATACATTAATTACTGCCCATTTTCATGATACTCGCAAAATGGGTATTGCCAATATATTTGCAGCGTTACAAGCAGGTGTATCTCGATTTGATACTTCGGCTGGTGGTTTAGGAGGTTGTCCTTTTGCGCCGGGTGCAACAGGCAATGTAGCAACTGAGGATGTCGTGAATATGCTACATAAAATGGATATTACCACCAATATCGACATAGATGAATTATTAAACGCTGTCGACATAATTTCTCCTTATGTGTCCAGACCAATTGAAACAGGTATGTATAAACTATTTAAAAGCAAGTAGGTGTTGACCTTGAGAAAAAGAGTAATTGTTTGGACGAGTATTTTTACAAGTATTATTTCTGCTGTTGCTACTATATTCGGCTTTTTTCTTACAAACAAACTTATGTATATGAAGAAAAAAGAAGATGATTTTATTTATAACCGGGAGCTTACATCCAAACGATTTGATGAAGCTTGGTATACAGCAGTAAATAAATTAGAGCGATGGATCCCCTCGAAAAACGGATACTCACTTAAAGCGATTTTCATCGAGCCATTAGAAACGAGTAACTACGTTATTATTTGTCATGGCGTTACAGAGAACAAGATCAATTCACTTAGATTTGTTAGGATGTTTGAACGACTGGGATTTAATAGTGTTGTATATGACCACCGTAGACATGGGGATTCTGGTGGAAAAACGACAAGCTTCGGTTACTATGAAAAAATGGATTTACAGGCTATTGTGGAAGCCGTTAGAGAAAGGGCAGGTGAAAATGCAGTTATTGGTATACATGGAGAATCCATGGGCGCAGCCACCACCCTTCTCTATGCTGGTTCCATTGTGGATGATGCAGATTTCTATATCTCCGATTGTGCATTTTCCAACTTTGAAGAGCAAGTGTATCACATTATGACTCAAACAACCCCTCTTCGTTCAAGCTTAGCAATCCGATTTGCAAATTTTTTCTTAAAGTTTCGAGATGGGTACACCCTGAATTTGGTATCCCCCATTGATGTAGTAGACAAAATTGAAAAGCCTGTCCTATTTATTCATAGCCTGGAGGACGATTTTATACTACCGAAAATGACTGAGGACTTATATGAAAAGAAAAGAGGTCCAAAGATGTTAAAGCTATTTGATATTGGGGCTCATGCTAAATCGTTTAATGAGAACAGCAAGGAATATGAGGAAATCGTCTCAGATTTCTTAAAGCAATATGACCTGCTAGGAGAAGAGAATCCGATACAAACTTTTACGAATAACTGATTCTAAATATTTCTAACAGATAAAGAAGATGACCTTTAATACTTGGGTCATCTTCTTTTAATGTAGCTGGATCTTAACGCTCATTTCATGGAAAACGTCCGCTAGAAGCTTTGAAATCATTTCCATTTGGTTTTTAGATAGTATAAGAAAAATATTCTATTTTAACAATGTAATAAAAGGAGTTATATCAATTGGGGATTTTGCATTAATAAGACGAGGATTATATATGGAAAATAAATTAAAGTTATTAGAACATGTTCGCTCGACAGCTCAGTTCGGGATAGAATATACACATAATCCGTATGATATTGAAAGGTATGAAATGATGCAGAGTACTTTGAATTAGCGAAATTAAGAAAAGCATTATTGGATTTGTAAATAACGTTCGACATTACTCGATACGCAGAGTAACACCTTTACTACAATGAACCCAATTGAATGCTTCTATATTAAGAGTTTAAGATTATACTTGAGTACCTAGATGTACCCGTATTAATCAAAAAATATATTTTCAAAGGATTCGGATTCATTCATATAAATTTTATACATAAAGTACATCAAAATAATAACAGCAAAAAGTAAAGATGATTCGCAAATGTGGTCCTCAGTGAGTATAGTTGTTTTAAGCGTGAATTCATTTGGTTTAATAGTAGCGATATGAATTTGATTTATTTTCACTTCTATCTCGTTGCTCCAATTTTCCTCAATTCGTATGTCTTGTTCATCAATATTTCCTATAACACAAAAGTAGAGTAGGCTATTCCCTTGCTTATCTTTCAAAAAATAGGTCTTCTCTTCTGTTTCAATGATGTATGTAGCAACTAGAAAGTTTTTGATATTTCGTTTTTTAATCCCGATCTTAACTTCGGATCCCTTGTGAGCAGTAAATGACACTACACTTCCCTTTTCACATCTTAAAATATCTGCTTCTTCAATGGTTCCAACACTTTCTTTCTCCCTGTTTTCCACTTGAATAACATTCTTTTTTTTCATGTATAACACATCAGTGAATTGATATTGTTTCATTTGTATCTCACCTTTCTCAGTGGCTTATTCATAGTTATACATTTTTTATATCCCTCACTCTAATACTTATTACGATTTAAGCAATATTAAGTTTCAACTACAATATTCTATAATTTGGCCCGATTGTTCATAAAAAAAGACTATAGACAACTCAAATATAAATGAGTTGTCTATAGTCAGAAAGCACTTTGCTAAGTGTCTTTATTATTTATTTTGCATTTTATTCATTTGGTTCATCATTTGTTTCACTTGTTTTTCGGATGGTTTACGACCCATCTGTGCCATCATCATACGTAGCATTTGTTCGTTGATTGGTGGATTTTCTTTCAAATATTTCATCATATATTGACGTGCTGCAAAAAATCCAATTACAACACCACCGATTAAAGCAACAATTACTATAACAACCCATATCCAAGTATCCAATGTTTTTCCTCCTTTACCAACTTCTCTACGTGTACAAGACACCAATTGAAATTATACTATAAATTGGCTAGGCATTCTATATAATTTCTTTTAAAAAATAGCAATTCGAATACTTTTAAGACCAAGTATTCGAATTGCACATAAGAATATTATTTTTGTAGTAAGTTTTTCATTTTAGAAACAACATTTTCTACATTAAATCCGTATTCTTTCATAACGATTTCACCAGGAGCACTTGCACCGAATGTATCGATTGCAATTACGTCCCCTTCGAATCCAACATAACGATGCCAACCAAGAGAAGATCCCATCTCAATCGCAAGACGTTTTGTTAAATTAGAAGGTAGTACTGCATTTTTATATGCCGCATCTTGTTTTTCAAATCTATCCCATGAAGGCATAGAAACTACAGAAACTTGAATTCCTTCTGCCGCTAAAGCTTTTTGAGCTTCTACTGCTAGTCCAACCTCTGAACCTGTTGCAAGTAAGATACCTTCTGCATTTTCTGCTGGAGAAACGACATAAGCACCTTTTGCAACTCCCTCACTTGCTTGTTCCACAGAACCTTTTAGTGTTGGTAGATTTTGACGTGATAGAACTAATACAGTCGGTTGATCTTTAGAAGAAACAGCTAGCTTCCATGCTTCAGCAGTTTCGTTCGAATCAGCTGGTCGTATAACTGATAGACCTGGCATCGCTCTTAGTGATGCTAAGTGCTCAACTGGCTCATGAGTTGGACCATCTTCTCCTACTGCAATACTGTCATGTGTAAATACATAAGTAACTGGTAATCCCATTAAGGCAGATAGACGAATTGCTGGTCGAACATAATCACTAAATACGAAGAATGTACCGCCAAATACATGAAGACCACCATGTAATGCCATACCGTTAAGTGCAGCTCCCATTGCAAATTCACGTACTCCAAACCAGATGTTTTTGCCTGCATAGTTTTCAGCAGAGAAATCGCCAGCATTTTTAATAGTAGTTTTGTTAGAACCAGCTAAGTCAGCACTTCCTCCAAAGAAAGAAGGTAGATTCTGAGCAATTGCGTTAATTGCTTCTCCTGAAGCAGCACGACTTGCCTGTGAAGAACCTTCTTCATATGATTTAAGAGCATCTGCAAAGTTTGCAGGCATTTCTCCTTTAATCGCTTGATTTAAAGTTGCTGCTAATTCTGGGAATTCTTTTTCATATGCTGCAAATTTATCATTCCAAGATGCTTCTTCTTGAACGCCTTGACGTTCTGCAGCTTCCTTGAAAGTCTCGTATACTTCCTCTGGAACATAGAAATCTTCCTCGAATAACCATTTATATTCTGCTTTAGCTAAAAGAGATTCTTCTTTTCCAAGTGGCATACCATGTGCATCTGCTTTACCAGATCGGTTTGGAGAACCAAAACCAATTACTGTTTTAACTTCGATGATTGTTGGTTTATCATTTTGTGATTTAGCTTTATCGATAGCAGCAGAAATAGCTTCGATGTCATTTCCATCTTCTACGTATATATGATTCCATCCATAAGATTCAAAACGCTTAGCTATATTTTCAGAGAAAGATTTATGTAAATCTCCATCTAATGAAATATCATTACTATCATACAATACGATTAATTTATCTAACTTCAAGTGGCCTGCTAGTGAAATAGCTTCAGCAGCTACACCTTCCATTAAATCCCCATCGCCACATAACGCGTACGTATAGTGATCAACAACAGAGTGTCCTTCTTTATTATAAGTGGCAGCTAAATGAGCCTCGGCCATTGCCATACCTACAGCCATACCAATTCCTTGTCCTAATGGACCAGTAGTTGCTTCTACCCCAGCAGTGTGGCGGAATTCTGGATGTCCGGGAGTTTTAGAGTTCCACTGTCTGAAGTTTTTAATCTCTTCCATTGGAAGATCATATCCACCAAGATGTAGCAAGCTGTATAACAGCATAGAGCCATGACCAGCAGATAAAACAAAGCGGTCGCGGTTAAACCAATTAGGGTTGCTCGGGTTGTGGCGTAAATGTTTTGTCCATAACGTATAAGCCATTGGTGCAGCCCCCATTGGAAGACCAGGGTGACCAGAGTTTGCTTTATCGATTGCATCGATAGAAAGAGTACGTATAGTCGTAATTGCTAATAAATCTGATTGTAATGACATGAATGACATCCTCTCGAACAAATTTTTTTCTATATTATTAGTGTAGACAACAATCTCTGTATTATCAAGGTTTCTAAAATGATTAGTTAATTCAGAAATTTACCCTTTTTTGCTTGCTGAACCTTTTCTGGCGTTACATCATTTCCAGAAGGGTCAATAACTTTCACATGTTCAATTGTATCTCTCATCGTCGCTCTAAACGTTTCCAAATATTCTTTGCGTAGTGCACTTTGTTCTTTTGCCTCTTCAATAGATAATCCACTAGACTTAGATTTCTTTGACAGCTCGTTTATACGTGCTAATTTTTCTTTACTTAACATTTAATTTCATCCTTTCAGCTATCTCTTATATAAAGGTATGAAAAAAACACACGAAGTGCAAGTCTTTACTCTTCGTGTGCTTCTTTATATTCAATATATCTTCTATGTACGGTAGCTTTACTTATATGAAATCCTAACCCTTTGAGAGTGGATGTAATTTCCTCATAAGTTAGTCCTGCATTTCTTAACCGGACTATTTCATCAACTGGTATATCTATACGATCTCTTCCTTCAGGATTCCCTCGAGTTTTTAAATTTTTTTCTGGCTTATAACCTTGCGAGATTGCTCGTTTCATCCCACGTTTAATTTTGGCGTTGTGAATTTTGCGTTGATACTCCTCAACTAGGGCAAGAATTTCTAAAAGCATAGAATCCATTTCATTAAGGTTTAATATCCCTTTATCTTGCAATGTAAATACTGTAGTATTCGTTTTCTGCAGCATATGAAGGACTGCCATTCTCCCATTTCCTCTGCCGATTCTAGTTTCATCTTGGACAAATACAGCTTTAATATCATTTTCCTTCACATAATTAAGCATTTCTAGTAGGCCATCTCTCTCCACATCGTACCCACTATGCTGGTCTAAGAATACTTGAGAAACCTCATAACCTTGTTTTGTTGCAAAATCTACTAACTCTTCTTCTTGTCTCTCTAGTGAAGTTTCTTGAGTAGACTTGTCTGTACTTACCCGACAATAAATAACTGATTTCATTCTCCTGCTACCTCTGTTCCATAATTTAAGTGATAGTTCTCACTTACCTTTGGAATTATTATAACATCTCCTGGTTTAATAGAGGTATCATATAAATTATTCATTTCGATAACTTTACTTATCCAGTCTTCTTTTGAATCTTTTATTCCATATTTACTAGCAAGTCCCCAAAGGGAATCTCCTTGTTCTATATGAATTTCGTAATCTTTTTCTGCCGAGATTGTATGTGTAATAGCCATAGTTGTTATGAAAATTAGATTAAGTCCTAAAAATAACGCTAAAAAATAATTGTTTTTTACCCAATTCATGTTAAAACCTCCAAATAAGAATGTTTGTTCGTATCTATAATTTAATACTAATGCGAACATTTGTTTTTGTCAACATATTTTAGAACCTATGTTTGCATATTGTATAGGACACTGTTATACTATTAACAAGTATTAATATAGTAGGTAATTTATTACTAAAAGAGGTGAACTCATTGAAGAAAGCGTCGAAAAGACAGGAAGATATTTTAGCTTTTATAAAAGAAGAGGTTCGTAAAAAAGGCTATCCACCTTCCGTACGTGAAATTGGCGAGGCTGTTGGACTTGCCTCAAGCTCTACAGTGCATGGTCACTTAGCAAGATTAGAGAGTAAAGGGTTAATTCGGAGAGATCCTACAAAACCACGCGCTATTGAAATATTGGACGGTTTGGAAGTTTCTGTGGAAAGACAGGGTGTTGTGCATGTACCTTTGGTTGGTAAAGTTACTGCCGGTATGCCTATAACAGCTATTGAAAATGTTGAAGAATTCTTTCCTTTACCTGAAACGTTTGGTACATCGGACGACCATCTATTCATGTTAGAAATTATGGGTGACAGTATGATTGAAGCTGGAATCTTGAATGGAGATTATGTTGTGGTTAAACAACAACAATCTGCTAATAATGGGGATATTGTAGTTGCAATGACTGAGGACGACGAAGCTACTGTGAAACGGTTCTTTAAAGAAAAAACATATTTTAGATTACAACCAGAAAACTCGACTATGGACCCTATTATTGTGAACCAAGTTTCGATTTTAGGAAAAGTAGTTGGAGTTTACCGACATATCCACTAATAATCTCTTGACTTATTTCCGTATCATAGTATGATTACGTAGAGCCGATATCATATCTAAACTAGAAAGTGGACATTTCTGTTTAGATCATCGAAAAACCCCTTCACATTTATATGTGAGGGGGTTTTGTTTTTACTAATAATTTCTTATCTTGCTTTTACACCTTAAGTCTACACTTCCCCCTCGTCTTTTTATGAAAGAACTTAACAAAAGAGAATCATAATCTACTAACCGTGGAAAGGAAGATTCAAATTGCAATTTCCTTATCGTAACGATTTTCGAAAAACCTTAATACCTTACCTTAAAAATTTGTCTGAAGAAAATTGGGTGAAAGTTCACCCTAATTACTCTAATAATGTAGCCTGGGTAGTATCTCATATAGCCACAAGTGAGGATTTCTGGATCAATGAAATAGCTTTTAAAAAGAAACCTAAAGTTACTGTTGATGCTTATTCACCACCTCGAGAAATCTTAACAGCTTACGAGGAAATCAGAATGGAAACTGATTTTATTCTTAACTCTTTGGATGTTTTACAATTTGAGCAACTTATAGACGTGCCATCATTTTCAGATGGGTGGATCCCTCCATCAGTTCCGACAATTCGTTGGGTATTTCAGCATGTGTATGGTCATGAGGCCTACCATATTGGTCAACTAGCTGTGATTGCCCATCTGAACCAATTTGAAAAACCATTATTCTAACAACTATTACATACATTTCTAATGAAAAATATTAAATACTCTATTTTTCATTTATTTTATACAATTTTCTCCTTTTTTGGTTTTTCTTCTTAAGGTGAAGGGTAAAGTTTTATAGTTCAAGAAAAACCTTCCATCCATGTGTGTTATAACCCAAATAAGAAAAGGAGAGAAAATATGAGGAAAGGACTAAAATTATTATTTTTACTTTCGTGCACTATTTACTTAGTTGCCTGTAATTCAAATGAAGAGGTTACTCCCCCAATAGCTGACAAGGAAAAACGACCAATAGAACTTAAAGCTAGTAAAACAGAGGCAGAAATGGTATCTACTAAAGTACCTGAAAATTTTAAAGATCGAGAAGCCGTTGAAACGTATGTCACGGAAGTTAGGGAAATTTATATGGAGACTACTAATTTAGGAGCTCAGTGGGATGCTTTAAGAATAGGCTCCTCCACAGGAGAGGTAACTCCTCCAGAATTCGCTGAAGTAATTAGAACAGATTTGTTACCCCAAAACATGGCTATTATTGAAGTAATTGAAGCAATAGTCCCTCCGAATGATGAAATTGCTCGTACCCATGAACTTTTCATAGACGCAATCAATAAACAGCATATAGCATTTAGTGAGGTTGCTACTGCTATGGACACATACGATTCCAATAAAATGACCAAGGCGAACGAAATTTTGAGTGAGGTAAGAAAACTTGATCGCGAATTTGGAAGAGAGATGGAGAATTTACTACTTGAATATAATATAGATTGATTCGTAAAAAAATCACATACACCAAAAGACATTAAGATGGCATGATATATTCATGTCCATCTTTTTTTGTTTCCAAAGAACCTCCTTCCCTTTTTCATAACATCTTAGTGAATATATTTCTGACAGACGCTTTCAGTTGTTCAGGTTAAGCCATCATCCTGATGTCGTGACCTGCCGCTACAATCACTTATTTGTAAATGTTAGCGTTTAATCAGGATTTTGCTATTTAAGAAAATACTCATCTATATATTTTTATATCCCCTTAAAACATCCTATTACCAACGCACAAAAGCTATTTTACAAGCGATCATTAACCAAATAGCAGTGACTTCATTTTTTCATCTGAATATATTAAGTAAGTGATTTTTTATTCATCGAAAATAAAAAGAAATCAGCTTAGGAAGGTCGCAGTATGTCCTTCCCTGGCATCGCATTTGTTAGCCCGTTTAATAGATGTATGAAAGATCCGTGTACTAAAAATATAGTACTTTCCAATTACAGGAAGGGGTTAATAAAATGAAGAAATGGTTCATGATAGGGTTACTTTCCCTTATTCTAGGAGTGACTGCCTGTTCTCCATCTTCAAAGGAAGCAAAGCCCGAGAAAGAATCGGTGGAAGTCGTCAAAAAGGAAGAAGAGCCTGAAACTAAAGTAGAAAAAGAAGTTACGAAGGAAGAAGAGAAAACAGAAGTTGTGACAGCTGACAAGGAATTGATACAGTATTATGTCGATGATGTACGAGACGCTTATATGCAGGTATCTGACTTAGCGGTACAGTGGGATGAACTTAGAATGGGTGCATCAAATGGTGAAATCGATAGCTATACATTTGCTACTGCCATTTATGAAGAAATACTGCCCCAAAATATGTTTGTACTAGAAAACATAGAAGCAATCATTCCCCCTAATGATGATATTGCAGCTACCCATGAGTTACTAATAGATGCCATTAGCAAGCAGCACATTGCATTTAGTGAGGTTGCAGCCGGTATGGATGCCAACGATCCCGATAAAATCACAAAAGCAAATGAAATTTTAAATGAAGTACGAAAATTGGATCGTGAGTTCGGCAGAAAAATGGAGACACTCATCAAGGAATATGGAATAGATTAATATAGCTATAACAAAGAAAGAACATAAAAAATGGGCTGGTAAACATTTTGCCAAGCTCATTTTTTAATATAGTACAAACTTATTTTAATAAGGTTTAAATAAACTGATTATAGCCATTAAAACTAGTATCAAAGAGATCATCATAAATGTATAACCCATAAATGCTTTGTTCTCTTTTTTTAAATCGTTTAACCCTAATAGAAAACAATTTGCACCTATGAACAACGCCATAAACGGTAATAAATTCAGTTCGGTTAGTAAATCTAAAACACCAAAAACAATTGCACATACCAACAAGGTTACTCTTATTTTTTTAAACATCAATACACCTCTTCACTTGTACCATTCCTGATGAACCTTTTACACCACCTGCTACGATATTTATTTACGCATAATATTTTTTGTGGAATGTATCTTTCTCCCCCTAATCTATAGAAGTAGACACTTCATATATCCCCTGTTAGAAAATCACCAAAATAATTTTATTCTCGCCACGTCTTCATACACTATTCTCCTTTCTAACAATGAACTCCTTTATCTTTCCTTTTTTAGTAATTAAATCTCTGTCATAACTCATAAAAAATAACATTATTGGGCAACCTCTTAATGTTTAAACAAATCTTTTCTTATGATTGGTGGAGAAATATATGGGAAAGTCAAAAAAGCCTTTTTATAAAAAATGGTGGTTCTGGGTAATTGTCATTATTATAATCATTGTATTAACTACAGGTGGCGGAGATGAAGACGCTACAAATGATACCGCAACTGATCAAACTACAAACAAAACGGATGATACTACTACCTCTGACAAACCTACAGAGGAAAAAGTGGAAACCAAAAAGAATGATGACGGGAAGATTAAATCGGGGACTTACAAGGTTGGGACCGATATTCCAGCTGGAGAATATATAGTGTTTGCAAAAGGCTACACGTATATCGAGAGCTCTAAAGATAGCTCCGGAGCATTGGAAAGTATTATTTTTAACGATAACTTAAGTAAGGGTGCAAATTCCTATGTGACTCTTAAAGATGGAGAATATTTTAAATTCCAGGATGGAGAAATGTATGCGGTGGACCAGGCACCTTCAGTTATTCCAGAAGATGGTGTCTACACGGATGGTATGTATAAGATTGGAAAAGATCTCCCTGCCGGAGAATATAAAATCACATTAGGTACTGATGCTGAATTAGGTTATTACGAAGTATCTAAGAGCAGCTCTCATCAGCTGGAAGATATCGTAACGAATGAAAATGTACAAGCTGATACTTATCTAACTGTTTCAGATGGTCAGTATTTGAAGCTGCAAGGAGTCATCATAAATACAAAGTAGATGAAGAAAAGCGTGGAGTAAATACCCACGCTTTTTCTATTTGATGCATCCTTTTTATTTTACTCTTAATACTTGACCAACATAAATCGTATAATTGGAGTCAAGACCATTCCAATCTTTTATCTGCAGAACTGTACTACCGTATCTTTGGCTAAGTCCATAGACAGTGTCTCCGCTTACAACCGTGTGATAAACAGCTGTAGCCTTTTTAGGAAGCCCAAAGGACTTTACGATACCATTTACATGACCTCTAGCTAAAGATTCAATGAAAGAGGAAGTCTTGAGCTTAGCTGCATCGTTGGCATTATCAATAAACCCGTTTTCTGTAAGAATCGAAGGCATATTCGATTCACGTAGGACATGGAAATTAGCTGTTTTCTTTCCTCTATCCGAAAAATTAACAAGCTTCAATATTTCAGAGTGAATATTCGTTTGATACGTAGTAGTAGGAGAGCCGCTACCTGGATATATATAATCCTCATAGCCTGTCCCACCTCCAGCATTAATATGAATTGAAACGAAATAATCTGCTCCCCAAGCATTTGCTTGGTTCGTGCGCTCCTGTAAAGACAAAAATGAGTCTCCCGTCCGACTCATCAAAATACTTACATTGTTGTATTCTGCCAAAAGGATATTTTTTACACGTGTCGCAATTTGCAGCGTTAAATTTTTCTCCTGTAAGCCATTCCCCACTGCTCCTGGATCTGTTCCTCCATGACCTGGATCAATAAAAATTTTTACCATAATCAATCACCTCTTCTAATTTTTTTGTTTTTTTATCAAAGACATTTTTTCTTACCTTTTACTACACCAATGGAATCACCCCTTTCAATAAAAAGAGCCACCCATAGAGGGCAGCTCAATTTGGTTTTCTATATGTTAATGCTCTTTTACTATCAGATAAATGCTGTGTCGTAGGATCTTGTACCAACCCAATCATAGAAAACAGACCAAACACTACATTTACAACCGCTAGCACCCACGTCTCTAGTTCATGAGATAAAGTATATTCTGTAATCTTTAGATGTTTGAAAGCTATAAGCAAAAGTTCTGTTAAAATAAACAATTGGGAAAGGAAGCCCATGACCCAAATCTTATTTTGCAAACGAACCTTCCAGTTAATGTTCATACATTTGCCACCTCCTGTATGAGGGACAATTCTTCAATCCGTTTGTTCGCTAGTTTAGTACCTTCTTCCATTCGAGTTAATCTTTCCGATAAAATCTCCCGTTGCTTTTCCAGCGCCTTTATTTCTCTTTGAATTACCTCCACTCCCCTGCTGATCGTATCGAGCTTTGTTTCAATTACCGCAGTTCTAGCTGCCTCCGCCTTCACATCCTTGTCTCTGTTGCGGCTATAAGTGAGCAATCCTACAAAAAAACCTAATACTGTACATCCCATCCCGATAAATAATTCCATTCCCTCACTCCTTTTGGGGAAAGAAAAAGAACGTTCCCAAAATAGGAACGTCCTTTTTGTTTCTCCGTTATTTTTTTTATCTCTTCCTAGTTTATATTAAAACATATTAATATCGAAAATTTGTGCCATCAATGTGCCATCTTTTGTGGAAGGATTTCAAAAAAATTTCTATATCAGAAAGCAGAATTGATTTCCGCGCCAGCCGGACGCTTTCCCGGGGGGTGAGCGTTAAGCCATCACCCGTCGCTTACGCGCGCGGATGTGATGTTTTAACTGTCTCACTCATCCCACAGGAGTCGCCGTCTGTCGCTCCAATCAATAAATGGGGAACGCAAGCTTCATTCATAGAATCCATTTATAAAATTATCTTACATAAAAAGAAAAGAATAGCTTACTCTGATCACATTTGAATTGTACCTTTGTACTGGTTACGGTCATGATAAAAGCTAAATTTTTAGTCAAAATTCAACAAGATAATTATTTCTAAAAATCTATCATCCCCCCAAAGTATCAAACATTCTATAGGTTATATTAAATCATACTTCAAACAAAATAGTGTGCCTTAAAAGTGCCATTCTATTTCACTGCTTAAAAGACGCAACTCATTATTTAAACTCTCCCTCTTTTCTTTCCAGACAACTATGTCCATAGCTATTGCAAGATTCTGAAAGGCAGATGCTTTAATACGGTAATACTGACGATGAGACAGATGCAGTTCGGTGTAAACTTCATAATCATACACCTCTTCCTTACCAAAATATTTCATCGTGATAATTGATCTTTCTTTATAGGATAATCTATTAACCGCACTTATTATTTTCTCCATCACTTTTTCTCTTTTTCTTGCATAATCAACATTTTTCAAAGCAGATTTTTCTGTGGATGATCCATTAAAACCCCCTGAGGGAGGGACGAGAGAATATTGAGTTGTGATAGTAGGCATTTTATCAAGAGAAGATTGAAGCAAATACATCCTGAATTCTGCAATAGAACGTTCTACTGCCTTTTTGGTCTTTTTAGAATCTATTAGTGAGTTCATATTAAATACCTCCTTTAAAATAGTAAAATCATTATCATTTTTCTGCTGGACTCGTCTAAAAAAAGAAATCATGCTAATCAAGAAAAGCGCAATCGCCTATGTCTGCCCCGACAGGCAAATGGAGAAATGCGAGGAGGCAGCTCCTCGGCCACCGGAGCTAGACAATAAAAAAAGACACAAAACTTGGATTCAAGTTTGTGTCCTGGTTATTCCAGTAACGATTATATTCTTTTAGTTGATTGAATCTCGATATGAGTAGGTTTTCCATTTTGCCAAGTGATAATTTGTTTACCGAACCCATACTGCGGGCTTTCCACTAACTTCATCTTTCCGTCCTTAATCAGACATACGGCTTGTTCCTCTTGACTCTTCTCTTTACTTTTCATACATATCTCCTCCCTTCCTCTAACTATGGCAGGCTTATCAACAGAATGATTTATTCAAAGATCCTTATTACCAACTACCAAACATACTTGCTAGCAGGCTTTTATGATAGTGATTAAATTTTGTCTCCCTCGACTGTTCCTTTACTTTAAGATATTCCTCATACCCCCTACTTTTTGAAACGACAAACCACATTTCATAAGGATCCTTCAGCTTTCCATCATTGAAATACCATACATCTAACAAATAGGCGTCTTTCTTCATATTAGTTCTCCCTCCATTAAAGTAACCATTTTGGTGACTTTAACTTAAAATTTTTTATTCCGATACTTAACAAAAATGCTTAAGCTAACTTGTGGAAATAATATATCACCATATTGGTTACTTGTAAATGGTATAATAGCATTACTCATAAATTTAATTCCCATTTTGGTGACTTTATTATATAATTGAATAATCACTAATGCAGGAGGAAAAACAGAATATGGAACTGACTAATTACGTAGGAGAACAGATTAAAAAATGGCGCATCATGAGAAATATGAACCAAGAAGAATTGGCTGAAAAGTTGCATACGACCAAACAAACTATTTCCCGTTATGAAAAAGGAGAAAGGAAGGCCAATCAAGAAATACTATATGAGCTAGCTAAAATCTTAAATGTGTCCATTAATGAGTTTTTCCCACCACTGGAATCTAAAAAAGAAAAAAACATCGTAACAATAGCAGCGCATATAGATGAGGATGTCACTGAGGAAGAAATGGAAGATATTAAAAAATATATTGAGTTTATCAAGTCCCAAAGAAAATAAATTCTCTTGTTATAGGGGTGTATTTGCATGAGTTATGAAAAGCTTTTGATGGAATATCCACAAATCTGCATTATAGAAAAGGATTTGCCAAAAGGACTTTCAGGGCTATACTATGACAATAATATTGAAATTAATAAGTCACAGTCCTCCTATGAAAAACATTGCATCTTAGCTGAAGAGCTGGGTCATTATGAAACAACTGTTGGTAACATTACAGATTTAACTAATACTAACAATCAAAAGCATGAGTTAATCGCAAGAAGATGGGGGTACGAAAAAATAGTCTCTCTCGAACATTTAGTCGAATGTTATCTTCACGGGTATACGACTGCAGAAGAAATTTGCTTGCACCTTGAGATTACTCCAAGCTTTTTAAATGATGCATTAAAGGTTTATAAGCAGCGTTATGGGATTTCCATACACTATAAAAATTATGAATTGTTTTTTGACCCTTTAAATATCATAAAGAAATGATTGTATAACACTACTAACGTGAACCCATGTAAGGAGGAGGCTTCCTATGAACTTGAAAAGTATTATCGGAATGTGTGTAAGCTTCATTTTATTGGTCAATTTGTTCATTTATATATTTATCAGAAAGGCGATCATGCTAGCTGATTTTCCTATTAACTACAAAATGCATGAATTGGACTCCTTTTTCTTTTTAATTTTACTTACTTCCTTCGTTCTAGTCGTCTTCTTATTATTTTCGGATAAATTCCTAAAAATAAACTTAGGCATTGTAGCTTTGATAACAGCCTATAGAACTTTTATATATTTTAAACATAAGACCTCATTTAATAGTCCTATGACTAATGATTTAAATGAATATCTAATTTGGATGTTTTTATTTCCGCTAATCATTGGCCTTGTTCTTTTAATTACTAACAATCGACCTAAGGTAACATAATTTTATCTATTTACTGACAGCCATATTTCTGTAACGAGTTATATTGAACTGCTCTTCACATTTTCCATCCAAATAGATTGAGCAAAGGAGTTTAAATCTCCCACGTAGCGGTTTACTCCATCTACGTGATAAAAGGTACTTGTTTGATCGAAGTTATAGGAGGATTTGCATGTAGAAAATAAATATATACTTTTTCCCAAGGCTAAGGCTATCCCCATCTCTATGTGGCTACCCTTTCCAGCTGGAAGTATCACAATCAGTACCTCAGATTCACTTACAGCCTTCATCTCTTTTTTACCGATATCAGCGAGACACGCATATGACTCCGCTTTTTGATTTTCAGTCCAATCGTATGTATGGTTCCATCCTTTTTGTCTAAGTAATTTTGCCAGCTCCCTTACTTGCCGGACATTCTGAAAGCTTGAAGCAATATAAAAGTTCATGTATGCCCCTCCCCTATGTATTACCAAGGTATAATTTCTAGTAATGGCCATTTTTCTTTCCATTTCGTCGATTTGCTCTCATAAATCTCTTGAGTAACTAATAGTTTGTTAGGTCTAACAACCATCGAGAACAAATCATTAAAACCATACGGAGAATATATGGTGTACAATCCATTATGCTCTAACCTAACCCCTATAGCAGTCGCTGTCGTCGGCCAGCTGTCAATTGCTGTCTCAATCGACATATATGGTTTAATAGGAAATCCAAATTTACTTTCATACCAAAAATGAACTCTTGCTTGATTTTTTACGTCTAACTTAAAAGAAAAATCACCAAGAATTCTCTCTAATTCTTTCTTTAGCTTTGTTTCATGATGTACATCTAAATTATATTTATCGTAATATACAATGTCGATGTCTGAAATTCCATACTCCAGTGGATATCCTGATATTTCGTTCCATATAGTATTTGTAACACTACCTGCTCCCACATAATATTCAAATGGCGGATCTAATTGCATGAGAGCTCTCAATACACTACACTACTCATAGATTTGCTTTTTTTTAGTGTTTCTAACAATCTATCCTCATACAAAAGGTTTCCTCCCATTTTAATCATTCATAGTCCAAACTCTATATAAAATTATATCGTTTACATTTATTTTATCTCTGTGCACAGCAACCTTCACATTTAGGTAATCAGCCCATTTTGGTAGAAGTTCACTGAGACTAGCGGTCACCTTTTCATCGGGAGTGGCATATCCAACATTCTTTTTATTTACTAAGCAATCCAAGAAATCTACATACAATGAATCGGACCACTCGTATACTTCCATTTCCATATCGAAAATCCTATTATCCTCCACGTATTGACCATTTATCCATTGTATTTCCATTCCCATCCCCCTCGTATATTAGTAATAAGAGCTCGTATATTAGTAATAAGAGCTCTTTCCGATAGAATTTCCAGTTGATCCGGACAGCTGGAGGATCTGTTGGATTTCCTATAGGAAGTGGTCGCCTCTTGGCTCCCTCACCCTTTTTATGTTTTACCTGTTTGACCCCTGCTTTACCGAGGGAGCCAAAAAGGAAAAGTCTATTTTTAACATGACTAAAT
>NZ_JAMAWN010000013.1:0-116396 GCF_023713305.1 Psychrobacillus sp. MER TA 171
TAGAAAGAAATTAAACTTACATTTTTTGGTTAAACCAAAAAGTGTTAATTTCATATGGTCTAATTTTCAAAAATACCAGTTCATATGAGAGTGAATGACGTAAATTTTTCTTAACTTGATAGCTATGTCATCCCGTAGGAGTCGCCGTATGGGCTCCAATCAATAAATAGGAACATCCTTGATACATCGATATATTGATTATAAATTTACTTGCATAAACAAAGCAAAAAAACTGTTGCCAACCCCAATTTCATAATTTATTTGATAGTCATTTGAATATGTTTACAGTCACTATAAATAAGAATTGTTAGTACAAATAAGCCAATAACTTTAACAAAGCTTTAATAAATTAAAATTTTTAAAGAAGTTAAACCTTTATATAAAGAGGCTATAAACTGCTAAAAAACCGACTGTTCCAAGGACGACAACCATCACATTTTGAAATAAAAAAGCGAGAGTAAAAGCAATGATAGCGCCTATAAAACCAAATAATAGATCGCCTTCTTGTATGTATAAAACTGCTGGAAATATTAATGCCCCTAAAACAGCAAAAGGTATATTACGTAATATACCTGAAATAACAGGTGGCAGTTCCTTGCCTTCCAAAAATGTTAAAGGAAATGCCCGAGGAATGTAAGTAACAACTGCCATACCAAAAAGCATCCACCAATACCAACTACCCAATTTATAACACTCCTTTTGGCAAGCTTTTTTGTTTTCTTGCATAGATGATTTCAACTAGAATAGAAGAAGCAAGCGTTGCGACTAATATAGCCCATCCAGTAGAAAGTAAGCTAGTCCAGTAAAAAAAAGCATTAATCACAGCAGAAATGAGGGCTAGCATCACTACTTTTCGGTTACCCTTCATAGACGGGACTAGTAATCCTATGAACATGGCATATAAAGCTATAGCCATCGCTGCTTTTAAAAAAGCAGGGAGGTTTGCACCAATCGCATGACCAATTGCAGTGAAGACAACCCAGCTACTATAGGCAATAATCACGACACCAAATGCAAACGGGGTGGAAATTTTCTCGCCTTTTTTAGTAGCAAGAACCGAAAAGGCTTCGTCCGTTATCCCAAATGCATAAATGCCTTTAATCCATCGTTTCTCGCTTTGCATCTTTTCATTGAGTGATGCCGTCATAAGAAAGTGACGGATATTTACTACAAAAGTATTTAATACAATTAATATAGGGTCTACCCCTTTTGTTATAAGCGTTAAGGACATATATTGGGCTGCTCCAGCGTAAACAAATATGCTCATGGCGGTTGCCTCCAGAAGAGACAATCCTGAGGTTTTTGCTAATAGGCCAAAGGTGAGAGCCACGGGAAAATAACCAATAGCGATACTTAGTCCATCCCGCATCCCGCTCGCGAAAGATCTATTCACAAAATATTCACATCCTTTTTACATAATGAAAAAATTATACTATAAGAGTATAGTTTTATGTATACAATAAAAGGGGAAAGTATAAATATACATAAGCGGAGGAGAGAGACATGCCAGATTGGTTATCGTTTGAGACACTTACTGATTTAACAAAAGAATATCGGACACTTGGCCCGATTATCGGCATTCTTCTGCCCTTTCTGGAAGCCTTTCTGCCATTTTTACCATTAGTCGTTTTTATCGTTGCTAACGTAGCTGCTTATGGTTTATTGTTTGGATTTTTATTATCATGGGTTGGTTCCTTTGTTGGAGCTTATACCGTCTTTTTAGTTATTCGTAAATATGGACGGGCCAGAGTTTTAGGTTTTATAACTAGGCATGAAAGAATACAAAAATTAATATTATGGGTAGAGAGGAATGGTTTTGGACCACTATTCCTATTGATCTGTTTCCCTTTTACTCCATCTGCTCTGGTTAATATCGTAGCAGGGTTATCAAATATAAAAAAACATACGTATTTATGGACTGTAGCCTCAGGAAAGCTCATTATGATTTTTGTCGTTAGCTTTATCGGCTCAGATCTTAAAGCACTTGTGACACAACCGGTTCGAACTGCAATTGTTATCCTAATCATTGCTATCTTATGGTTTATAGGAAAGCATGTGGAAAAAAGAATTGAAAAGAGAGTAGAAGAAGACATAAGTGGAGTCAATATAAAAAGAAAGAGAAAAAGAGGAGAGACATTTGAGTAAATTTAAGCAGGAGACAATGGAATGGGTCATTGCCATAACTATCGCTATAGCTATTGTAGTCGTAGTTCGAATGTTTCTTGTAACAAATTATGAAGTTAGTGGTAAGTCGATGATGCCAACCCTTGCGGATAAGGATAGGGTTTTAATTAGTAAAATCTCACCGATCAACCGTATGGACGTCATCATTTTTAACAATGGTGAGGAAGACTTTGTAAAGCGTGTCATTGGGTTGCCGGGAGATACAATCCGGTATGAAAATGATGAGCTATTTGTGAACGAAAAACAGGTAAAGGAGCCATTTCTAGAAAGTAATCTTGCTTATAAAAATCCAGATGAACATTTTACGGAAGACTTTAATTTACTTGAACTAACTGGCAGTAATACGGTACCGAAAGGCAAACTTTTTGTACTAGGAGATAATCGAATTGCTAGTCTAGACAGTCGGTATTTTCATTTTATAGATAAAGACGAAGTTATTGGAGAGGTTAAATTCAAATACCTTCCATTGGCAGATGCTACCTTCAATTTTACGTCCGAATAATTTCCCTCACTTGACTATGTTTTGTACAATAGAGAGTAGGAGATTATTCGTTTTTTTTTATGGAAAGGAGCTTGTTTAGCTTGTCATTACGAATTATTAGTGGTCGGTCTGGATCCGGTAAGACAAAGTTTATGCAACAAGAAATTGTTCAATCAGTAAATGCGGCTCCATTCGGAGATCCGATTTTTTATATAGTACCTGACCAAATGTCATTTTCCAGTGAATATGACATGGCCGCCGATTCAGGGGTAACTGGAATTATTCGCGCCCAAGTGAGTACATTTAAACGGCTTGCCTGGCGTGTTCTTCAAGAAACAGGTGGGATAGCTAAAGAAGAGATTAGCGGCTTTGGCTATCGTATGCTTATTCGTAGCTTATTAGAGGACAACAAAGACGAATTTACTTTGTTTAAGCGTGCATCTACTAAGCGGGGGTTCACCGACCAAATAGAGGTGCTATTGAAGGAATTTAGTCGTTATTGCGTGGACTCCTCTTCGATGAGCAATGCCTTTAGCAGCTTAAAGGCTGTCGATGCCCCTCAAACATTATTAGATAAATCCTCGGATATTATGATGATGCTTGATTTAATCGAACAAAGGCTAGGGACAAGCTATGTAGACGGAGAAGGGTATTTAACACTACTCGCAAATAATATTAAGGACTCCTATCTTTTGGAAACCTCAGAAATTTATATTGATGGTTTCACCTCCTTTACCGCTCGAGAACTAGAAATTATCCAAGCATTGATGAAAAAGGTAAAAAGACTATCTATCGCACTGCCAATGGAGAGTCTTTCAGATGCCTTTGATGAGCAGTCTCTTTTCTTCCAGCCTGCTAATACAGCTGCTAGATTAATTGAAATGGCTCAGACTGAAAACGTTCAGGTAGAGGAAACGAAGCATTTTACAGATCAAAGACGGTTCGTAGCAGAAGAGCTTGCTCATATTGAAGCTAATTTCGACCAAATCCCAACTCCTCAAATTATGTCTAATGGAGCACTAAGGCTAACGGAGGCGATGAATAGACGCGCCGAGATTCATGCAGTTGCTAGACAAATTAGAGATTTAGCTCAATTTAAAAATGTCCGCTATAACGAAATGGCAATATTACACCGAGATACTGAAAGTTATGAAGGGCTAATAGAGACAACTTTTCCCCAATATGAAATCCCATTTTTTATAAGTAAAAAGAAATCTATGCTTCATCATCCTCTGATCGAGCTCAGCAGAACGGTTTTAGAAATTATTCAATCGGACTGGAAATATGAGCCAATGTTCCGAGCGATTAAAACGGATCTATTCTTCCCGATTGATGCACCTAAAACGATGTGGAGAGAACGAGCGGATCGTTTAGAGAATTTCGTGCTGTCCTTTGGTATATACGGGGATAGATGGTTCGATAGTCGAAGATGGGTGTACAAAAAGTATAGAGGCCTAGAATTCTATTCAAAGGTACAAACGGATGAAGAGCTTAGTATTCAGGCTGATATTCACGCGGCGAGAGATATTCTTATCCAGCCGATAAAGAATTTGGCAGATGCCCTGGAGGAATGTAATACAGGAAAAGAAATTGCTATTGCGCTCTATACCTTTATGGAATCCTTACAGGTGTACGAAAAACTGCAAAAACTTAAAGAAGTGGAGGAGGAAAGCGGACAGCTGTTGCTGGCTACAGAGCATGACCAAGCGTGGAATGAATGGGTCGATGTGCTAGATCAATTTGTTCTAATGTTCGGAGAGAAGGAAATGTCTCTCGAAGAGACTATGAAAATACTTGACGAGGGTTATGACCAGCTAGAGTTTTCTCGCATTCCTCCATCGATTGATCAGGTGATTGTTGGAAACGTGGATACTGCGCGTTTGACGAATATAAAAGCGGTTTTTGTAGTTGGAGTGAACGATGGTGTGTTTCCAAAAAGAATCGATCACGAGGGTTTGCTGTCAGATACGGAGCGTGAGTGGTTCGCCCAAGTAGGCTTTGAGCTCGCACCGACTTCTCGAATGAGATTGCTCGATGAAAATTACTTGACTTATAAAGCCTTTGCTACTCCTTCTCACTATTTGTATGTTTCCTATGCTATTGCCGATAGTGAAGGGAAGGCTCAGTTGCCTTCTATGTATATTAGTAAGCTCCAACAGCTTGTAGGAGGGGTGCCAATAGAGATAGCGGTAATCGATCCTTCTGATGTAAAGGATCCTAGCTTTAGTATGACGTTAATCAGCCACCCGAGAACTACTCTTGCTTACCTGTCGATGCAGTTACGACAGGCTTTACAGTCTGGAGAGTTATCAGATGAATGGCAGGCTGTGTATCAGTATTATATGGAGGATCCTTATTGGTCTACGCTTATTAAGCGAATTATTCGCCCAATGCTGCGTGGAAACAAAACAGACCTTCTATCCTCGGATATAACGGCAGCTTTATACGGGGAAACGATTAATTCCAGTGTTTCAAGGGTTGAAAAGTATTATAGCTGTCCGTTTGCCCACTTTGCTGGTTATGGGTTAAAGCTAGAGGAGCGTTCAGAATATCGCTTAGAGGCACCGGCTATGGGAGATCTTTTTCATGCTGCAATGAAATGGATTTCAGATGAAACCTCTCGCTTAGATTTAACGTGGGGACAGTTGACTAGAGCCCAATGCATGCAGTTTGCCAAGCAGGCAGTCGACCATATCGTACCAATTTTTGTACATCAGCTATTGTTGAGTACAAATCGTTATCGTTATATTCAAAGAAAATTAGAGCAAATCGTCGGAAATACGTTAGTGGCATTAAGCAGACATTCCAAAGTATCTGGCTTCGTACCAATTGCGATTGAGGCAGGCTTTGGTCCAGGCGAACAATTGCCACCTCTAGAGATACCATTAAAACATAGACGTAAGATGCAATTGCGTGGAAGAATCGACCGAGTGGACGCAGCGAATGTAAATGGCAATATGTTCATGCGCATCATTGATTATAAGTCCTCCAAAAAAGGTCTTGATCTCAATGAAGTGTATCACGGTATTTCCTTACAGCTGTTAACGTACTTAGACGTCGCTGTAGAAAATGCTAAAATATGGCTCCAGGAAGAAGCAGAGCCTGCTGGTGTACTTTACGTTCATATGCATAATCCGTTTATTCAAAGCGAGAAGGAATTAGAGGATGAGGAGCTACAGGATTCCATATATAAATCCTATAAAATGAATGGACTGTTGTTATCCGACCCAGAAGTGATTACAGAGATGGACGAGCAAATAGATGGGTTTTCGAAGGTTATTCCTGTCCGGATGAACAAGGACGGCAGCCTTTCCAAATCCTCCTCTAAAGTTGTAGAACCAAATCAAATGAAACTTCTTCAAACCTTTGTCCGTAAAAAGCATGAACAGGCTGGGAACGGCATGAACGCAGGAGACACGAGAGTATATCCATATGTCATGAAGGATAAGATGCCTTGCCAATTTTGCTCATATAGGAGCGTTTGTCAATTCGACCCGCAGGATCCGGAGCAAAAGGTCCGAGTGTTAAAAGTAGATAAACCAGATGTTATAGCGGACAAGATACAAAAGGAGATGAGTACAAATGAAGATTCCTAAGATGCCAGATGATTTAACTTGGACACCAGCGCAGTGGAAGGCAATCTGGGCAACTGGTTCAGATGTGCTCGTAGCTGCCGCTGCAGGTTCTGGTAAAACAGCTGTGCTCATCGATCGACTTATACAAAAGGTGATTGCAAAGGAAAATCCAATAAACGTAGATGAATTGCTAGTCGTTACATTCACAAATGCTTCGGCAGCAGAAATGCGTCATCGAATGAGAGAGGCGTTGGAAAAAGCGATTGCCTTGGACCCTAACTCCAATCATTTGAGAAAGCAGCTGACGTTGTTAAACAAAGCACAGATTTCCACCTTACACTCCTTTTGTTTAAACATTGTGCGTCAGTATTCCTATATGCTGACAATCGATCCGGGCTTTCGAATTGCAGATGACACAGAGGCAGCTCTTCTACGCGACGATGTACTAGCTGACATCCTAGAAGAAGCATACCAGACAGAAAATCCAGATGCTATGTATCTATTATCCGACAGCTTCACCTCCGATCGAGATGACCAATCGATTGAAGTGATGATCGATAAGTTATATACGTATGCTCGTGTGCATCCAGAGCCAAAGAAATGGCTACTAGCTATCCCGGAAGCTTATGAGCTAGACAGTGACATGACGATAGATGAACTGTCATTCATCGACCCGTTAAAGCTCGCGATTATTTATCAGCTGGAGGAAGCGATGGCGCTGGCAGAGGATATTCGAAAGCTTGCGAATCTTCCTGACGGCCCTGCTCCACTTGGAGAGACGGCTATAAATGATCAACAACTTATACAGGAAGCCATACGCTTACTGAAGATGGGGAGCTGGCAGGACACGTATTATTACTTCCAAGGATTAAAGTGGGGGAAAGCTGCCTCCATTCGAAAGGATTCCTGTGATGAAGAGCTGAAAAAGAAGGCTACGAGTAAGAGGAATAAGGCTAAAAAGGTAGTCAACGATCTCAAGGACAAATATTTTACGCGAACACCTGAACGACTTTTAGAAGAGATGAGATTGATGGCTCCTCACCTAAAAACATTAGTAAATCTTGCTATTTCTTATGGAGAAAGATACACTGCAGCAAAAAATGATAGAGGGCTAGTAGACTTTTCTGACCTCGAGCATTATGCCTTAGGGATACTCACTGACCATGATGAGGACGGAAATTTAGTCTCTTCCGCAATTGCAAAGGAATATCAGGAGCGATTTAAAGAAGTGCTCGTGGATGAATACCAGGATACTAATAATCTCCAAGAAACTATTCTTCAATTAGTTAAAAGCGGTGATGAATTAACTGGGAACATGTTCATGGTTGGCGATGTAAAACAATCTATTTACAGGTTCAGACTTGCTGAGCCTATGCTTTTTCTTGGAAAGTATCGCGTATTTAATGAAGAGCCATTAGAATCTGGAGTGAAAATTGATTTAAATGCAAACTTCAGAAGTCGTCAAGAAGTGCTCCATGGAACGAACTATATCTTCCAACAAATTATGGGTAAAAATGTTGGAGAAATAGATTATGATGATGCTGCTTCCTTGAAGCCTCAAGCCCCATACGATGACAAAGACGCAGCAGTAGAGCTTGCGTTGTTATATGAAGTGGAGGATGGAAGTGCCGAGGTAGATGCAGATGAGGAGGATTTTTCATCTGTTGATGCCGAGGAGGAATTAAAAAAATCCCAAGCAGAGGCACGTTATATCATTTCAAAAATAAAAGAAATGATCGCGAGCGGACATACAGTCTATGATCCATGGAAAAAGAAAGAACGCCCTGTTCAATATAGCGATATGGTCATTCTTATGCGGTCCATGACCTGGTCGCAGGAAGTCAATGAACAGTTTAAAGAGGCAGGAATTCCTTTATATGCAGAGCTTTCCAAAGGTTACTTTGAAGCGATAGAAGTTCTAATCATGCTACATACCCTACGTACAATTGATAATCCTTACCAGGATATTTCACTAGCTTCTGTTCTTCGAGCACCTTTCGTTGGCTTAACTGAATCAGAGCTTGCGCTTATCCGATTAGCTGCACCGAAGGAATCATTTTATGAAGCGTTGAAGCTATTTGTCTCTAGTGGAGGAGCAGGCTTATCCTCTGAAACGGCAGAGAAGCTCCAAAGATTCCTGCTACAATTTGAAGATTGGAGAGATCTTAGTAGAAGAGGCTCTTTGGCAGACTTAATATGGCAAATCTATTTGGACACCCATTACTATGAAATAGTAGGCTCTATGCCTAACGGAAAACAGCGCCAAGCGAACCTGCGTGTGTTACATGACCGAGCAGTTGCTTATGAAAAGACATCCTTCCGTGGATTGTTCCGTTTCTTACGTTTTATAGATCGGATGAGAAAGCGTGGAGACGATTTGGGTGCAGCTAGATCTATTAGTGAAAAAGAAAATGTTGTTCGCTTAATGACCATCCATTCCTCCAAAGGTCTGGAATTTCCTGTCGTGTTCCTCGCAGGGATGGGAAGACCATTTAACCAAATGGACTTTAACGAGTCATATTTATTTGATCAAAACTTTGGACTTGCCGTAAAGGCAATAGACCCTATTAAACGTATTTCTTTCACATCGCTTCCATTCCTAGCGGTAAAAGAAAAGAAACAAATGGAACTAAAAGCAGAGGAAATGCGAGTTCTCTATGTGGCGATGACTCGTGCCAAGGAGCACTTATTCCTAGTAGCTACTATAAAGGATTTAGCAAAAACCCTAGACAAATGGGAGGATTCTCAAACACTTATGAGTGATGAAATGATCCCAGATTATAAAAGGGCAAAAGCGAAAGGATATTTGGATTGGATAGGTCCTGCTCTTGCTCGACACCGGGATTATAGTCAGTTATCTCAAATAAACGAGGCAAACATAGTAGAGGGTCCCTCCAAGTGGAATATAGTTGCTAAGCATATAGATGAACTTAAAGTTCACCAGGAAGAAGAGAAAAAAGAGGAAACTTCACTTCAGGAACTATTGCAGTTGGAAAATCCAGCGTTATTAGAGGATGTTAAGAAAATCTTTGATACGCGCTACGAATTTGAAGCTTCCACTCATAAACGTTCTAAGCAGTCAGTGAGCGAAATGAAGCGCCTACAATTATTGTCCGAGCGCCATGATGAAGAGTTCTTTGGCCCTACTACTACTCCTGTAAAAAGCAAAGTGGCTAAGCGTCCTTTCTTTTTACAGGAAGGAACGAAATTGACAGGAGCCGAAGCAGGTACGGCTGTCCATGCGTTTATGCAGCATGTAGATTTATCTGAACGAAAGACCGCCGAACAAGTACTGGCATTTGCAGAGAGGCTAAAAGAACGAGAAATCATTACTAATGCTGAAAAAGAAGCGATTAATCCAGAAAAGATGGTCCCTTTCTTTCATTCTGAAATGGCCGAACGTTTAAGAATTGCTAAAAACGTTATGAGAGAATTTCCTTTTACCTATGCTTTAGTTGACCAAGATGGCGATAAGCAGATTGTCCAAGGGGTTGTAGACTGTTTATTCCAAGAGGAAGATGGACGGTGGGTGCTGCTAGATTATAAAACAGATAAAGTAAAGCATTTACAAAGCAACGAGGATCTTTTACTAAAAGAGATGAAAAATAGATACGCAATACAGCTTTCATTATATGAAAAGGCTATCGAAGACATCTTGAAGGTCGATATAAAAGAGAGAGTATTATATCTATTTGATATAAATAAAACAGTAATTATTTAGGGGGAAGCTTGGTGATTTTACCTACGCAAGAAAAAGAAAGAATCATTTCTATCGATGTAATGAGAGGCTTTGCTTTACTAGGAATTTTCGTAGTGAATATGCTATTTTTTCATGGTCCGTATATTTATGTGAATCCATATGACTGGTATCAAACCCCAGCTGATCAAGAAACCTATAAGTGGATTGATATTTTCGTACAAGGCAGTGTCTATCCGCTGTTTGCAATGCTATTTGGATACGGATTAGCAATGCAATTTATGAAGTCGGAGGCAAAGGGCACATCCTTTTCCCGCCTCGCAGTAAGAAGGCTATTGATACTACTAGGAATTGGGTGTATTCATGCATTTTTAATTTGGTCTGGTGACATTTTGATTACCTATGCATTAGCCGGATTGTGTTTAATCGTATTGATGAAATTAAAGCCACTTTGGTTAATAATAATCGCAGCTGTTTTGTATTTAATACCGAATGGCTTGTTAACTGGGTTGGTCTACTTCATGACAAAAATAGCCCCTGACCAGTCCGTTCTTTATACAGCAATTCAAAAGGTAGAGGAATCGGCCGTAGCCTATTCACAAGGATCGTGGTTCGATGTATTTGGACAAAGATTAGCCGATTGGCTTTACATGCAAGGATACGGTTTAAATGTTGTGCTTATTCTTTGTACAATATTACCGCTTTTAATGCTTGGATCGGCGGCTGCAAAGCTAAGACTAATCGAGCGAGCGAGTGAGCTGAAGTTATTTTGGATCATTACAATAATTATTGCGATGACAGCAGGAACAGCTATTAAGTGGTTACCGTTTAGTCAAGGTGATGATTTATTTACAATGACGGTCCAAGACACTTTTGGAGGGCCTCTTCAAGCCATTGCTTACGGTGGCTTCCTTGCATTGATTTGTACAATTCCTATAGTAGGAAAACTATTATCCCCAATTGCTAAAGCAGGAAGAATGTCTATGACCATTTATTTAATGCAATCTATTCTTGCAACTACTATTTTCTATGGTTATGGCTTTGGTTTATACGGTAAAGTCGACATAGCCACAGGTACATGGATGGCAATAGGAATATATGTAATTCAAATCATTTTTGCAGAAATATGGTTTACTAAGTTTAAACAAGGTCCTGTCGAATTATTGTGGAGAAAACTGACTTATTCGAAAATATGATCGAAAAAGATGAAATTAAACAAAGTTTGTAATAGACTATATTAATAGATTCAAATTTCTTTAGAGGAGTGTTTATAGATGAAGCTATTGTCATACCGATTAAACGATAAAATTTATTTTGGTCCAAAAGTAAAAAAAGAAGAAGCAGTCTGGGATGTACTTACTATTCAAGAAGAATTACAAGTGCTACCTAATTTTCCTGCAACTATCGTCCAAGGTGTCAGCTTCGGGATGGATTTTATTGAACAAATACGTGTTTTAATAGAAACAGCTTTAAAAGAAGAGGATCCAAATCGTTTTAAACGCTCATTTACAGAAATTGAATGGCTATCACCGATACCTCGCACACCCAAAAATGTAATGGCAATTGGTAAAAACTATGCCGATCATGCAAAGGAAATGGGTGGGGTAGCGGAGGACTTTGTTGTATTTACAAAGGCTCCGACAACAATTGCCGCAGATGAACAAACGTTACCAGTCCACTCAGAGGTTACTTCTTCGTTAGATTACGAAGGTGAGCTTGCAATCGTAATAGGAAAAGAAGGAAAGAATATTCCTTCTAAATTAGCCTATGATTATGTATTTGGTTACACAATTGCTAATGATATTACCGCAAGAGATCTTCAGAAGAAACACCAGCAGTTCTTCTTAGGTAAAAGTTTAGATTGGTCATGTCCTATGGGACCTTATGTGGTAACGAAGGATGAAATTCCAAATCCTCAGGACCTAACGATCGTTACAAAAGTTAACGATGAAATTCGTCAAAATGGTGTTACCTCCGATATGATTTATTCGGTTGAGAATATTATTTGTGAGATATCAAAAATTGTAACTTTGGAGCCCGGAGATGTTATTTTAACAGGTACGCCTGCAGGAGTAGGTAAGGGATTCAATCCTCCAAAATTCTTAAAATCAGGCGATATTGTGAAAGTTTCTATTGAAGGAATCGGAACGCTTGTAAACAAGTTTGAGTAATGGTAGTTTAAAAGTGGTATAGTAAAGATATATTAAAATTAACGTTGAGGTGAAACAATGGATTTCTTAGCAAGTACGCACTTACACATAACAACTTGGGTAGTAGCATTAATTTTGTTTTTTGTTGCTCTAGCAATGTCTAATTCAAAGGTTGTTCAGATGATTTTACGTTTAGATTATTTGCTTATCATCCTTACAGGAGTTGCTTTATTCATCAAAGGGATGGATTATGGAGAAGGCATGCTGTATGGCTTGAAGTTTATAGCTGGTATTCTTGTAATTGGTATGATGGAAATGACTTTAGTTAAAAAAGCAAAAGGTAAACCATATACGACGTTTCTTGTATTAGTATTTGTGTTCTTCTTTGTTGCTTTATTCCTTGGATTCAAGCTTCCAATGGGTATTAACTTTTTAGCATAATAATTAAAACTCTCATGTTTACATGGGAGTTTTTTTGTATTTAAATAAAAAGTTTATGCCCATTGTAATACAGGGAAGAGCGATGGTAGATTTTTGCTTCGGTAGACGCTATCCTTATCGTGAGCTAGAAGCTATTATCCATATCTTACGTGATGATTTATAGTCCCTTTAAGAAGGCTATGGTGAAAATGAAGGTTTATTTAAGATTCAACCCTCTAGAGCAATAATAAAAAAATGATAATATTGATTATAGCTATTCATTATTCCAAAAGGGAGGTTAACCCATATGATCTATCTGAAAAGCTTCAAGCTTTCACTTCATACAGTCAATAATCCAAATGCATATCCATACAATGTGTTTAGAAAAATAACTGGAGAAGTGTTAGTCTTTCATAACATTACAGTAGTGTATGGTAACAATGGTTCCGGTAAGTCCACACTATTAAATTTAATGGCAAACAAGCTTAAAATTACGGGGGCTGAGGAAATAACAAATAATAGCCATAACATATACCCGTTAGATTACATATCAGAATGTTCCTACGCGCTAGGTGAAAATAAGAGTGACGGAGAGTCAGATCAACTACCGTATAATAGTTTGTACATCAAAAGCGAAGATATTTTATATGAGATCAAGAAGATTCAGCAGGAGGCGGTTCTTAAGGAGGGTTACCTGTACCAACACTCTAGGTTGGGATATACTAAGGAACGTTTGGAAGAGTTGAAACATTCTTCACAGATGTACAAACAAATGAAGATTATGAAATTTTCTAATGAGAAGTATTCTAACGGTGAGACATCCATGCAGATATTTGATGAATATCTTGTCCCAAACGGATTATACTTGCTCGATGAACCTGAAACCTCTCTTTCTCCTACAAACCAAATTAAGTTGGCAGAAGAAATCAATAAACTCGCAAGGTTTTTTGACTGTCAATTTATTATAGCGACACATTCTCCATTTATGTTGGGAACATTAGATGCTAAGATTTATAATCTTGACGCACCCCTTTTGACAACAAATAGATGGACTGAGCTTGAAAACGTAAGATTTTTCTACGACTTTTTCAATAAACGGAAGAATGAATTTGAATAATCAGCAGAAACATCTGCAGGTTCTTCAGAACGCATATAATAGCCAACCAAACTAGTCACTTAATGGTTGAATAAATAAAGTAATATACTTCTAATAACGTTTTGAAAAAAATAAGTAAGAACTTCTATATAAAAAAAGCCTATAGCTCGCGAAATTGCATCTTCGCGAGCCGCTTGACCATTAGAAAATATTTTTATTCCTTTATTAGCTAAAATGCCTTTATTCCGTTTCTAATAGTTGAAGGGAGGCGACGGATAGAATTAAGCCATAAGATTACCGAAAGTAGAGTGTTGTCGTGACGGTAGTCACGACAACACTCCTAAAACTTCTCCGATAATGATATGGCCAAAGTCTATCCAAAAGCCGACCGGAAACAAATAGATTCCGACTGAAGACTTTCAATATCTAAAAGGAACTTAAAAAATTCTTCAATACAGCAGTAATGTCTTAGCAAAAGCCGACCGGAAACGATTAGAAACCCTAGAAGCTATTAATATGACACAGTTTGGACGAATACTTTTTTATTTTCTACCTATTTCTTTTTAAAACATAGCGATTGAAACGTAGCTTTGTTAAAATTAACGATGATAAGTCTTGTTTTAGAGTATAAATAAACAAGACAATTTTATGTTGACCCGATGTAGAGGAGGATTACCTTGAAATTTAAAAAATGGCTTGTTTGTAGTGTACTTTTCAGCAGCCTATGGATGACAACTGCTTTTAGTGCTCAAGCAGCGGATTCATCTATACAAAATGAAAGTATTTATGACTTATACGTTGACCGATATTTTAATAGCACAGTCGCAAATGACTACAATGTTAATACGAAAGATCATCTAGCCTTCGCTGGAGGAGATTTTAAAGGAATCATGGACAAAATGGATCACATACGTGATTTAGGCTTTTCAATACTCTCTATCGGTCCAGTTTTCTCAACGGAATCCTATGATGGTAAAGCAATTTTAGATTTTAATGAAATTGAAAAACATTTTGGAACAGCTGATGAATTAGAAGCTTTGATTGAGAAAACACATAATCAAAAGATGAAACTAATGATAGAATTTCCATTGAATAACTATAGTGCGCAGCATACTTGGGCTAGTGAAGAGGACAAGCAAGATTGGATTATATCCAAAGACGGCGTACTACAACTAGATTTAGAAAATCCGGAAGTACAGACTGAACTTATAGACACTATTGTAGCTTTTGCTACTAAGTACAAAATTGATGGAGTGAAGCTTTCTGAAATAGAAGGCGCACCTACAGAATTTATAAACGAAATGATTACAGCCTTAAAAGAAGTAAGAAATCCAATGTATGTTATAGCATTAGAGGAAAGCGATGCGAATTTTGATGTCAACTATTCAGAACAACGTATGGTCGCACTAAGAGATGCGTTCAAAAACACGGATTACCCTTCAGATGTTATTAGTTCGGTTGAATCCAATGACTTACTCCTAATTGACAATTTAGTATCAGAACGTTTTACTTACCATAGTGCTTTGGA
The DNA here is from genome assembly GCF_023713305.1 of Psychrobacillus sp. MER TA 171. Taxonomy (NCBI): domain Bacteria; kingdom Bacillati; phylum Bacillota; class Bacilli; order Caryophanales; family Bacillaceae; genus Psychrobacillus; species Psychrobacillus sp. MER TA 171. The sequence goes on from NZ_JAMAWN010000013.1 coordinate 15,132, forward strand.
AAACATGTTCCCTCCGACGCGCATTCGCGCTGCTATAGGAACACTACTGACACTACCTGGAGTACCTTATATGACATATGGAACGGAAATTGCCATGAACGGTCAGGTACCAGAAGAAAGCCATCAAATCATGAATTTTCGTGTAGATGAAGAGTTAATCGAGTATATCCAAGATGTTAACTCCATTCGTAATAAATCAGATGCACTTAGATCTGGTGACATAGAAGTTCTAAAAAATGAAAATGGTTATGCAGTATATAAGCGTGAATCAGAAGAAGAAACATTTATTATAGTTGTAAATAATACTAGCGCTACCCAACGTATTGATCTTTCTAGTGAAGTTGTAGGAGAAGACAAGGAAGTTAGAGGGATTTTTGAATCCGATTTAATTAGAACCACGGATGATGGCTCATACCGCATAGTTATTGATCGTGAAATTGTGGAAGTCTTTCAAGTAACAGACCGCAAAGGTTTAAATACAGCTTATATAATCGCAATGGGAATCTCTTATTTGTTATTTATCTTATTCCTCGTAATTGTTTGGAAAAAAGGAAAGCAAAGAAGAAGAGACGATGAAAACAAAGCGAAATAATAAAAAAACTATCTCTTGAGTGCCAAGAGATAGTTTTTTTAGTTAGAAAGATAAATTGAATTGATGTCCAGCTTCATCGCCTTGCCCCTCGGGGTCAAATGGATAAAAGCTCCGGTGGCTGAAGAACTGCCTCCTCGCTTTTCTGCATTTGCCTGTCGGGGCAGTGACAGGCGCTTGCGCTTTTCTTGATGTCCAGCTTCATCGCCTTGCCCCTCGGGGTCAAATGGATAAAAGCTCCGGTGGCTGAGGAACTGCCTCCTCGCTTTTCTGCATTTGCCTGTCGGGGCAGTGACAGGCGCTTGCGCTTTTCTTGTTAGTGATGTTCTGTATGAAGTGGAGGTAGGATTAACCAACCTTTTTCCTTCGTTAACTGCAATAATTTTGCACCTAATTGAGCTTTTTTCATATGGAATTGGCCATACATGGTAGCTATGTCTTCTCTTGTAGAAATACCCATTGCCTTACTGCAGGCTACTAATCCTGAAGCGCCATCGATTGCTAACGCAGCTGCAATTTCAGGATCATTGAATTTTGCACCTGGTGGGATATTTTCTACTTGAGCTACAGGACGCTCAGGAGGGGCAGGTGGAAGTCCAATGCCATTTTCCTTGAGAATCCTTTCCAAATACTTGTTTTCATCTTTCATGGCATCCACGGAATCTTCAAGAATTTTTTTTAGATCTGTATCTCCAGCGTGATTATAAAAGGTTTGGTGTGCAGCAATTAATCCTTGGTTGGTTGTTAAATTAGTCCAAATAGCAAAAACTTCACCACAATGTAATGGTTGCTCTTTTTGATTCCCAGATAAAATACCCATTTTTTCACTCCATTTCGTCATAAGTCGACATGATTTTTTCAGGTCGAGCTTATTATGTGACAACATGGAGGAACTATTCTAATTCCAATAAAAAAGACAAATCTGCTGGAAGATTTGTCTTTTAATCTATTAAAAGTTTTATGCTTCTTTGTTCAAAAAGAAGACAGAGATTGCTCCGGGGCCAGTGTGGGCACCAATGGTGGAACCAATCAGATGAATTTCTACATCTGTAGGCTGCATTTTTTCTAATATCATTTCTTTTAGTTCTTGTGCTCGATCTAATACGTCTGCATGACTAATAGCAATTACTTGTCCTTCTAAATTTCCTCCGCGTTCCTCTACTAATTCTACTATACGTTTCATTACTTTTTTAGTGCCGCGAATTTTTTCAATCGGTACAAGTTTGCCCTCTTCTACATGAAGTACAGGCTTGATGTTTAACAGGCCACCGATAAATGCACTTGCTTTGGAAACTCGTCCACCGCGGGCCATATAATCTAAGTCATCTACAGTGAAAAGATGTTCCATATGTGTAGCATTCCATCTAATTTTCTCTTCAATTTCCGAAAGGCTTAGTCCTTCATCTCTTAGTTTTACTGCTTCTTTTACAAGCAGTCCATATCCAAGTGAAGCACATTTTGAATCTATGATAGTTAGCTTCATATCCGGATATGTCTCTAATAATTGTTCCTTCATCATCACAGCCGTACTATAAGTACCTGATAACTCTGAGGAGAAAGCGATGTAAATACCTTCTTCTCCTGACTTAGCAAGATCCTCAAAAATACGAAGGAAATGTTCAGGAGAAGTTTGAGAAGTTTTAGGCTGCTTACCATTTCTAATCTCTGCGTATACCTCTGTTGATACAATGTCGTTTATATCTTCATATTCTTTATCGTCAATATGAACACGAAGTGGTGCTAACTCGACTTGATTTGTTTCAAAAAATAATTTTGGTAAGTCACTTGCACTGTCGGCAAATATTCTCATTTTTGTCCTCCTAAAATTTGTGAATTATATTAATTCAATTTTAATCTTTCTTTTAAGAATTCTGCAATACCATCTTCATTATTTGTTGCAGTAATTTCATTTGCGATATTTTGCAAAGGGGAAATAGCATTACCCATTGCGACACCAACGCCAGCATATTCAATCATTTCTAAATCGTTATCCTCGTCTCCAAATGCAATAATTCTATCTTTAGGGATATTTAAATATTTGGATACATGGTCGAGACCTACTGCCTTATTCAGACCGTGTCTAACAATTTCAATAACATCCCAAGGTGCTCCCCAACGGCGGTGATCAATAACTTCTGCATGAACTTCTTTTAAATGCTTTCTAACATCATCTACTGAATTTTCCTCTGCATGTATGAGTAAACTAGTTGGATCGGCGTTTAAAAATTGTCGAAGGTCACCAGTAGTTATATTGGGATTTCCTTGTACTAAAGCGGAGATCATTTGTTCATCATGATAATGTAAGTATACGTCATCTAGGACTTCTGCGAGCATATTTTTTATCGAATAGCTTTGAACGGCCTCAACTACTTCTTTTACAACATTCAAGCTAATTGGTTTATGTATCATTTGCCATGAACGATTTCTAGGGTGATGTACGAATGCCCCATTGAAGTTGACAATAGGAGTAGTTAGCCCAAGTTCATGATAATACATTTCGCTTGCTCGATAGGGTCTACCCGTTGCAATCATTACTTCATGCCCTTCATCCTTAGCCTTTAATAAAATTCTTTTCGTGTTATCAGAAATAACCTTTTGGTCGGTTAATAAAGTTCCATCTAAGTCTAATACGATTAAGTGTCGTTCCATGTGCATATTCCCCCTCATCTTATTAAAGTTTATCTTGTTCCAGATGTTCCGTCAAAATGTATTGGTTCGCGATTTTGTAAAAAAACTTTTACTTTGTTAAAATAGTAATATAACGAATAAGGGGTGTATATTCAATGATTACTAATTTAGAAAATTGGGGAGACATCCCTGTGCTACATATATCAAAAGAAAGCTTTACAAAAAATACTCCCGTAGTCTTTTTTCTTCATGGTTTTGAGAGTGCAAAAGAGCATAATTTACACTATGCATACCAGTTAGTCAATAAAGGCTGTAGAGTTATCATGCCTGATGCTCATTTACACGGGGATCGAGATATTGATCTTGACCAAATACAGATTAGCCTTCGTTTTTGGGAAATTGTTTTAACATCAATCGAAGAGCTAGGTAAACTAAAAAAAGAATTAAACACACGCGGATATGACAACGGACAAAAAATAGGCTTGGCTGGAACCTCTATGGGTGGAATTACAACACTGGGCTGCTTAACGGCATATCCATGGATTGATGCGGCTGCTATTATGATGGGAACCCCGGGATATGTAAACCTTGCTAAAGATCAAATGACTTTAGTTGAGCAAAGAGGATTTAAGATTCCAATGAACGAAGAAGAAAAGAAAAAAATGTTTGATACATTATCTATATTTGATGCTTCTAAGCAATTAGAGAAACTAGAAAATAAGCCACTATTTTTCTGGCATGGCATGAAGGATGAAGTAGTACCGTTCGCACCTACTAACAAATTTGTGGAAGATTTGATTGAACAATATGGTGATGCTCAGATTGAGTTTATGAAAGAAAAAAGCGTTGGCCATGCAGTTTCAAGAAAAGGTATGCTTCGTTCAACGGAATGGTTAGCTAACCGTTTGGCATAATTGATATATCTTTGTTATGATGAATGAAAGATGTAAGGAGGTATTAGTATGGATCAAGATATGAAAGATAGTATGATGGCTGCCCTGGAAAATGTTATTGACCCAGAGCTAGGCGTAGATATTGTCAATTTAGGTTTAGTATATGATGTGGATCTAACTGATGAGGGACAAGCAACAGTTACGATGACACTAACTTCTATAGGTTGCCCGATGGGTCCAATGATAGTAGATCAGGTTAAAACAGCACTAGCTGAGCTACCTGAAGTTAAAGACACTGAGGTTAATATTGTCTGGAACCCACCATGGTCAAAAGACAATATGTCTCGATATGCAAAAATTGCATTAGGTATTCGATAATTATTAAGACTCCTCTAATTATAAAAGAGGACGTTTAAAACAAAACAAGGCATCTTCTGTTCAAGTCGAACAGGAGGTGCCTTGTTTGATTATATGCGTTTTTTCTTGAATTATAAGAGCTGTTTTTCTATAGCTGCTTAGGGTTTGATTTGTAGGGGCAATTCCAGCGGGATAAGTATGAAATTTCACCACAGCACGATTGCCTTGGAGAGGACTTGCCACTTACGCTATTGTGAGTGGCGATTGGAAGCACCCGAACTGAGTATAGCGAGGGAGAAGGCTTGAGTCGTGCACGCGAAAAGCGCCCGTCACAAAACACCGATATATACAAGCGAGTAAATGAACGACAATCGTTCACTTACTCTAATTAATCTATCCGACAAACGCAAAGAGGACAGCTTTCGCACTGGTTTTCTCTTCTTAATAACTCTAAATCGTTAATTGTAATAATACCTTTATGAAACGAAATTAGACCCTCACTTTTCATATCATTTAACATTCGATTAACTACTTCCCTACTCATCGAGCAAAGGTTAGCTATTTCCTGATTAGTAAGTGAAAAATTAATTTTAATCCTACCATCAGATAATGGTTCACCATACGTGTTACACAAGCGTATTAAAGTAGAATATAGAGCGCCTTTTTTACCATAAAGCATCAAATCACGAAACCTTGTCTGGTTTTTTAAGTAAATAAGCTGTATATATTTTGTCCATTCCACCATTAACTGAGTAGAATTAACAAGAAATTTTTCTAATTTATTTTTTGGTAGCACTAATAGCTGTGTAGTCTCCAACGTAAGAGCAGAAAAACTATGATGAGTATTATCTGCGAAAACACCAGATTCACCTATACAGTTTTCGGGGCCTACTATTCTTAAAGTGAGTAATTTGCCGCCCTCTGTATCTTTATTTATCGCAATAGAGCCGCTTACAATAAAATATACGTCTTGTGCTAGTTCGCCTTCTATATAAACCGAACGATCCTTCTCTAATTTTATAATAGAACCGTATTGTTTAAATAATAAACTAATATCTGGGGATACTAAAGTATGATCCACCTCAACACCACCTTTATATGTACCTATAAATATAGCATATATTCCGTTACATAAAGCTTAATACTTTACAAATTATGCTACAAGGATTTATATTTATAATAGTCAATAAAGGTCAAAGTTTTGTGAAATGGAGCTGTTAATATGCAAATGAACCAACAAGATCAAAAAAGTCCTTTAGAAACGTACGGACGTAATTTAGTAAATGCAGTAAAAGACGGCAAAATGGACCCGGTTATCGGTAGAGATCAGGAAATTCGAAATGTCATTCGTATTTTATCAAGAAAAACTAAAAATAATCCTGTACTGATCGGAGAACCAGGGGTTGGTAAAACCGCTATTGTAGAGGGACTGGCACAAAGAATTGTAAAAAAAGATGTACCAGAGGGTTTGAAGGATAAAGAGATTTTCGAATTAGATATGAGCTCGCTAATTGCAGGAGCAAAGTATCGTGGAGAATTTGAGGAGAGACTTCAAGCAGTACTCAAGCAAATCAAAGAGAGTGAAGGAAAAATCATTTTATTTATTGATGAGATCCACACTATAGTTGGTGCTGGGAAATCAGATGGTGCCATGGATGCGGGGAATATGTTAAAGCCAATGCTCGCACGAGGAGAATTGCATTGTATTGGAGCGACTACTCTTGATGAATATCGTATGTATATTGAAAAGGATCCTGCGTTAGAGCGCCGTTTTCAGCAAGTATTAGTAAGAGAACCCTCTGTAGAGGATACAGTATCCATCCTTCGTGGTTTAAAGGAACGCTTTGAATTACATCATGGTGTACGTATACACGATCGAGCAATTGTAGCAGCATCTCAGCTTTCCAACCGCTATATTACAGAACGTTTTCTTCCTGACAAGGCAATAGACTTAATAGATGAAGCATGTGCCATGATCCGTACGGAAATAGATTCAATGCCTCAAGAGCTGGACGAAGTAACTAGAAGAATGATGCAGCTCCAAATTGAGGAGCAAGCGCTGATGAAAGAAAAGGATTCAGCTAGCAAAAAGCGATTAGAACAATTGCGTCAGGAGTTAGAGGAGTTAGACAAGTCCTCAGCAGATATGCGTAAAAAATGGGAATCAGAAAAAGAGTCCATTCAAGTAGTTCAAAAAAAGAGAGAGCTGTTAGACCGCTATCGCAGAGAGCTAGAGGAAGCAGAAAATAAATACGATTTAAATAAAGCAGCAGAGCTACGTCATGGTAAAATACCACCTTTAGAAAAGGAACTTCAATCATATGAAGATGAGATAAACAATGATTATGATTCACGTTTACTTCGAGAAGAAGTCACTGCAGATGAAATTGCTCATATTATTTCAAGATGGACTGGCATCCCAGTAACTAAGCTGGTAGAAGGAGAAAGAGAAAAACTTCTTCGCCTTAAAGAGACATTGGGAGAACGTGTAGTTGGTCAAGATCAGGCAGTACAATTAGTGACAGAGGCTGTTTGGCGTGCACGTGCAGGTATAAAAGACCCGAATAAACCAATTGGTTCGTTTTTATTTTTAGGACCGACTGGTGTAGGAAAAACAGAGCTTGCTAAATCTTTAGCTGCTAACCTGTTTGACTCAGAGGAACACTTCATTCGTATAGACATGTCGGAATATATGGAAAAGCATAGCGTATCTCGATTAGTCGGCGCACCACCTGGATATATAGGCTATGAGGAAGGCGGTCAGTTAACAGAGGCTGTGCGAAGAAATCCATATTCAGTAGTGCTGTTAGATGAAATAGAAAAGGCTCATCCAGATGTTGCTAATATTTTGTTACAGCTAATGGATGATGGAAGGATAACCGATAGTCAGGGGAGAATCGTCAACTTTACAAATACAGTTGTCATTTTAACTTCCAATATAGGCTCCCAATACTTATCCAATACAACCGGACAAGTGTCAGAAACGGACGAGGAACTGGTAATGACCGCTCTTCGTGCACACTTCAAGCCTGAGCTATTAAACCGTATGGATGACATTATTATGTTCCATTCCTTAACGACTCATCACTTTGAAATGATAGCGAAAAAGTATGTAAAACAACTGCAAAATCGTCTGCTAGAACAGGAAGTTACTTTAGAGGTCGAGGAAGATGTCTATACGTGGATCGTGGAAGAGGGAACTGATGCTGCTTATGGCGCAAGACCGCTCAGAAGATTTATCCAACGATATCTAGAAACAGCAGTTGCAAAAATGCTAATTGGAGGGAACGTCCTGCCTGGTAGCACAATTGTAGCGAGCCTGGAGGATGGCCAGCTAATGGTGAAATAGTATCGCTATACAGCTATCAAATAAAAAAACTCCCTTTTGAAGGGAGTTTTTTTTATTAATGATGTTTAGCTTCTACAGGCTCATCCGGAATTACTTTAGTAATTAGTATAATTATAATAGCTGCTGGGATAGCCATATATAAACCATGGAAAAAGTTAAATTCTTCTACGCCATTAACTGAACCTACTACATAATTTAACATCGTAACCAAGATAAGTGTCCAAATTACTGTCATAACATATTGCATATAATTTCACCTCAAAAAAATTAATTTATCTATAGCTATCATAACATAGGGTTGTCCTATACAAAAGAATTATTCTTAACATCCAACAACTATGTTGAAAAATGTTCATATATTCGCTATTATTAATACCAGGTACTAATAATAGATTACAAGAAAAGAGGAATTTCATGAATGCAGGAATTATAGGTTTAGGAACTTATGCACCTGAGAAGATTTTAACGAATGAAGACCTTGAAAAAAGAATAGATACATCGGATGAATGGATAAAAACAATGACTGGTATAGAGGAGCGTCGAATAGCTGCTCCTGGAGAAGAAAGTTCACATATGGCTGTCAAGGCAGCCAAGGAAGCAATAGCGGATGCAGGAATTTCTCCGGAACAAATAGGACTAATTTTGGTAGCAACAGTAACTCCGGATCGTCCTTTTCCTAGTGTCTCCACGATGCTTCAGGAGCAATTAGGGGCTACTAATGCAGCAGCAATGGATATATCCGCTGCATGCGCAGGGTTTATGTATGGTGTCGTTACTGCAAAGCAATTTGTAGAATCTAAAACGTATTCTCATGTGTTAGTAATTGGTGTGGAAAAGCTGTCTAAAATTACAGACTGGGAAGATCGAAATACTGCTGTCCTCTTTGGAGACGGAGCAGGGGCTGTAGTAATTGGAGAAGTCTCTGAGGGCAGAGGCATATTGTCCTTTGAGCTTGGAGCCAATGGTAGTGGAGGAAAGTATTTATTGCAGGACGGACCTTACATTACGATGAATGGAAGAGAGGTATTTAAATTTGCGGTTCGTCAAATGGGCGAATCTGCTATTAACGTTATCGAAAAAGCAGGATTACAAAAAACAGATATTGATTTGTTAATCCCTCATCAAGCAAATATTCGTATTATGGAGGCATCTAGAGAACGACTAGAGTTGCCTGCTGAAAAAATGGCAAAAACCATTCATAAATACGGCAATACTTCATCTTCATCTATTCCACTAGCATTAAAAGAAGAAGTAAAAAATGGAAAAGTGAAAGATGATGATATTATTGTAATGGTAGGTTTTGGTGGAGGCTTGACTTGGGGAGCAATAGCGCTTAAATGGGGAAAATAATTTAATTTGTCGAAGGGACGGACATACATGACGAAACGTAGGGTTGTAGTAACAGGATTAGGTGCCGTAACACCACTAGGTAATGATGTAGAAACTACTTGGGCTGGTATTAAGGAAGGTAAATCAGGTGTCGGAATGTTAACAAGACTTGACGCATCTTTGTTTCCAGCGAAAGTGGCCGCAGAGGTAAAAGATTTTGACATAGAGAAGTATATTGAAAAGAAAGATGCAAGAAAAATGGATCGTTTTACTCACTATGCTTTAGCTTCTGCAATTATGGCAGTTGAGGACGCCAATTTAACAATCACAGAAGAGCTAGGTCTACGTACAGGCGTTTGGATTGGTTCAGGTATTGGTGGAATGGAGACATACGAGAATCAGTTCCGAGTATTTTTAGAAAAAGGAACGAGACGCGTAAGTCCATTCTTCGTGCCAATGATGATTCCTGACATGGCTGCAGGTCAGGTGTCAATTCATTTTGGGGCAAAGGCGATTAATTCATGTACGGTAACGGCTTGTGCATCTGGCACTAACTCTATAGGGGATGCTTTTAAAGTGATCGAGCGAGGAGATGCAGATGTGATGATTACCGGCGGAGCAGAGTCTCCGATTACTCATATGTCTGTAGCTGGTTTCTGCTCCAATACTGCACTTTCTTTAAATACAGATTCTAATACCGCATCGAAACCTTTTGATGCTAATCGAGACGGATTTGTTATTGGTGAAGGAGCTGGAATTCTTATATTAGAAGAATATGAGCACGCTGTTGCTCGTGGTGCTAAAATCTATGCAGAAATAATAGGTTATGGTTCTACAGGAGATGCCCACCATATTACTGCACCAGCTCCAGAAGGAGAAGGGGCAGCTAGAGCGATGAAGCAAGCATTAGACGATGCAGGAGTGTCTCCGGAGAAGATCGATTATATTAATGCGCACGGAACTAGTACGCCTTATAATGATCAGTTTGAAACAATGGCTGTAAAATCCGTATTTGGTGAGCATGCGTACAATTTGGCTATGAGTTCCACTAAATCTATGACTGGTCACTTGCTCGGTGCGGCAGGAGGGGTAGAGGCAATATTCAGTGTATTAGCTCTCCATGAAGGCATCTTACCGCCTACCACAAATCTGGAAACGCCTGATCCGTTATGTGATTTAGACTATGTTCCAAATGAGGCAAGAAAAGAAGAAATTGACTATGCCATGAGTAATTCATTAGGTTTTGGTGGTCATAATGCAAGTATATTATTTAAAAAAATCAAATAAACAACAAAAAATCCACGTTCTTGTGAGCGTGGATTTTTTTGTATATTATAGTTCTTTTAGAACAAATATATATTAAAAAGTATTAAGAAATAAGTGTATATTTAATTTATTTTCATAACAATTTTCCATTATTTAGCCTAATTAAAACCTTGATATTCCAATGTTTATAATAATTTTGTATGGTTCAGAATATATTAAATAAACAAAATATATAAAAAATTTATATTGCGCTTGTAATCATCCTGTAATAGACTTTACAAAAGGAATCAAATAACAGAAAAGTTTTAATCTTTAATTATTTGGAAAAAATCAGACCGAACATAAAGTTGCGTGAGAGGAGAATTAGTTTGAACAACTCAGAACAGCTATTAACCATAAACAATTTACATACCGGATTCAGAATAAAAGATACATATTATGATGCCGTGGATGGGGTATCCATTTCGCTAAAGAGAAATGAAATTCTGGCAATCGTAGGAGAATCAGGTTGTGGGAAATCTACTTTAGCAACGTCCATTATTGGGTTACATGACCACAACAAAACAAGAGTGGAAGGCGAAATTATATACAATGGTATCAATCTTGCTAAATTGAATGATGAAAACTTTAATGCTGTTCGAGGAGAAGAAATAGGGATGATTTTCCAAGATCCCTTATCTGCATTAAACCCGTTGATGAAGATTCAAGACCAAATTGAAGAAAGCCTTGCCTTTCATACAAAGCTGAGTAAGTCTGAAAGAAAAAAAAGAGTATTAGAGTTATTAAAACAAGTAGGTATCCCAAATCCAGAGCGAACTGCAAAACAATTCCCACATCAATTGTCTGGAGGGATGAGACAGCGGGTTATCATTGCGATTGCAATCTCTTGTAAGCCTAAAGTAATCATTGCAGATGAACCAACTACTGCATTGGACGTAACCATTCAAGCTCAAATATTGGACTTACTTATTGACTTACAAAAAGAAACAGGTTCGGGAATTATATTAATAACACATGACTTAGGCGTAGTAGCTGAAGTAGCAGACCGGGTTGCAGTAATGTACGCAGGACAAATTATTGAAGAGGCTCCTGTAGAGGAACTATTTTCTAATCCGTTACACCCTTATACTCGTTCATTATTTAACTCTATACCACAGATGAATAGTGAGAATGATAGGCTTGAAGTTATTCAAGGAATTGTACCTTCTTTAGCCAAATTACCTCGAGAAGGATGTAGATTTTCTGCCAGAATCCCTTGGATCAGTGAAGAGACACATGAAAAAAATCCAGTATTGCATGAAGTTTCTCCAGGACACCTTGTCAGATGCACATGTTGGCAGCATTTTCATTTTGAGGGTGAGAAAGGGGAAGTAACCAATGAGTTTTATGCAAATTAAGGACTTACATGTTCATTATCCTATCAGGGGTGGATTTTTTAATACAGTGGTTGATCGTGTGCATGCAGTAGATGGAATCTCGTTAGAAATTGAAAAAGGGAAAACGTATGGATTGGTAGGAGAATCTGGCTGTGGAAAGTCTACTACTGGTAAATCTATTATTGGACTTGAAAAAATAACATCTGGACAAATCATATACGAAGGACAGGATGTTACAAATAGCCGTCGTAGTCCATCTTCTTCCTATAATCGAGATATTCAAATGATATTTCAAGACGCTCACTCAAGTTTAAATCCTAGAAAACGAGTTCAAGATATCATAGCAGAACCTATTAGAAATTTTTTGAAACTGTCTCCTACCGAAGAAAAAAGAAAAATTAATGAACTGTTAGAAATAGTGGGAATGAGCGAGGATGTCAAGGTAAAGTATCCTCATGAGTTTTCAGGCGGTCAGAAACAAAGGATTGGCATTGCTCGTGCTATTGCAACAAATCCTAAATTGATCATAGCAGATGAACCAGTATCAGCACTAGATTTATCGGTTCAAGCACAAGTGTTGAATTTTATGAAAGATATACAAAGAGAATTTGGATTAAGTTACTTATTTATATCCCACGATTTGGGTGTAGTTAAACATATGTGTGATGAAATTTCTATTATGTACAAAGGTAAATTTGTAGAAACTGGAAGTAGGGAAGATATTTATACAAATCCTCAACATATCTATACAAGGAGATTGCTATCGGCTATACCTGACGTAAATCCAAAAGGTAGAGAAGCAAGAAAAAGAGAAAGAATTGAAGTAGAAAAAAATTATGTAACTGATCATCAGAAATACTTTGATAAGGATGGGAAAGTATTAGATTTAGTACCAATCTCAACTACTCATCAAGTAGCAATGGCCACTAGAAGCAAGGAGGTCATCTAATATGTGGAAAACAATATTGAGAAGAGTTTTAGCCATGATTCCACAGCTTTTTGTCTTAAGCCTACTAATATTTATATTAGCTAAGCAAATGCCTGGAGACCCATTCACAGGCCTAATAACACCAGAATCCGATCCTAATCGATTAGAAGAAATGAGAGTGTTAGCAGGATTTTACGATCCTTGGTATGTACAATACTACAATTGGATAACGAATGCAATTCAAGGGGATTTTGGTAAGAGTTATACGTATAGCATGCCTGTTGCGGATTTAATAGGATTTCGGGCGATGAACACACTGTGGCTATCCTTGCTCAGCGTTGTTCTTCTATACTTAATAGCTATTCCGTTAGGAGTATTGGCGGGGCGCTTTCAAGATACATTCCTAGATAAAACAATCGTACTATACTCTTTTGTGACCTATGCGATCCCAACATTCGTACTTGGCTTGCTAGCATTATTCTTTTTCGGTTATCATCTTGGATGGTTTCCGACAGCCGGTACGGTGGACATAAAGTACGAGGAAGGTACCCTTGGGTATGTATGGAACCGAATTTATCATATGCTATTGCCTGCAATGACCTATGCAATCCTTGGAACGACCGCAGTAATTCAGTACCTAAGATCTGAAATTATAGATGCAAAGTCGATGGATTATGTCCGTACAGCAAGAAGTAAGGGAATTCCTATTAAAAAAGTATACAGTAGACACATTTTCCGAAACTCATTATTGCCAATTGCAGCTTTTCTAGGGTTTACAATTACTGGGTTACTAGGTGGCTCCATATTTATAGAAACCATTTTTGGATATCAAGGCATGGGGCAATTGTTTATACAATCTATATCCTCCAGGGATTATAGCGTTATTACCGCTTTAGTATTGCTTTTTGGCTTCTTAACTTTATTAGGTAGTCTATTGTCTGATATCATCATGAGCATTGTAGATCCACGTATTAGAATAGATTGACCCAAAATATAAGGTTAAGGAGAGAGTATGATGAGTGAACAAATACTTAATACAGAAATTCTAGAAAAAAACACACAAAGCTCTCCGCCTACAGGTTTTCAAGTGCTAGTAAGAGAGTTTAAAAAAGATAAGTTAGCAATGTTCTCGCTATTTTGTTTAGTCATTGGAATAATAGCTATCTATATCTCAGCAGCAATGATCAATCAAGAAGAATTAATGAATGTAAGTTTAAGAGACAAATTTTCAGAACCTGGCGAAAAGTTTATTCTGGGAGCTGATCAGGGTGGACGTTCCATTTTAGGACAGTTAATCATCGGAGCTAGAAACTCCATTACTATAGCATTATCGGTGACAATTATAACAGGTATTGTAGGTGTGGCCATTGGTATGATTACAGGCTACTTTGGTGGTTTAATAGACAATATATTTATGAGAATTATTGACTTTTTCATCACTATTCCAACTTTAATGATCATCATTGTGTTTGTAACAATTATTCCGAAATACTCTATATTTGAGTTCGTTCTTATTATGAGTACTTTTTTATGGGTGTCAACGGCCCGACTGGTTAGAAGTAAGTCATTAACTGAGAGTAGAAGAGATTATATAAATGCCTCTAAAACATTAGGAACTGGCAATGGCAGAATTATCTTTACAGGTGTTATGCCTAATCTTAGCTCTATTCTAATCGTTGAACTGACGTTAAGTTTTGCAGGAAATGTAGGTTTAGAAACAGGATTATCTTATTTAGGCTTTGGCTTACCGCAAAGTGTACCTAGCTTGGGAACTCTTGTAAGTTATGCGAATAATCCGTTAATTTTAGAGGACAAATGGTGGGTATGGCTACCAGCTTCCTTGCTAATTTTGTTATTAATGCTTTCCATCAATTATGTAGGGCAAGCGCTACGTCGATCGGCAGACGCAAGACAAAGGCAAGGATAATGAAGATGGTATTAAACGATTTCGTTTGATATATAAAGATATATAAAAAGGAGGAAAAAGGATGAATAAGAAGCTTTGGACATTATTAGCTGTACTAATAGCATTTATGCTTGTGTTAGGCGCATGTAACAACGACGAAGAATCTTCAGGCTCAAATACTGAAGGAACAACAGAACCGGCAAAGACTGAGGACGATAAGGATAAAGAAGAAGATAAAGAGGAAGAACCTGCTGCAGAAGAAGGTACTTCAGAATTTTCTCAAAAGGTTGAGCATGAGGGAGATGCAATTGATGGCGGAATTTTAAAGGTTGCATTAGGAACAGATACTCCTTTTGAAGGGATCTTCTCTCTAGTATTATATCAAAATGGTGTAGATGCAGATATTTTAGATTACGCTAGTAATTCCATTTTCTCTGTAGATGGTGACTTTTTAATTGATGACAGAGGTATTGCTACACTTGAAGCAGACCCTAATACAAACAAAGCAACAATTAAAATCCGTGAAGGTGTAAAATGGTCAGATGGCGAGCCTTTGAAAATTGAAGATGTTATGCTTCCATATTTAATCATTGGACACCCAGACTATCAAGGTATTCGTTATGACGGAGATTTTAAAAATATCATTGGTGCAGAAGAGTATAATGCAGGAACTGCTGATACAATTTCTGGATTAAAAAAGGTTGACGAAACTACATTAGAAATTTCCTTTAAAAAATTATCTCCAGCAATTTATTCAGGTGGAGATGGTCTATGGAGTTCTGCTGAACCAAGTCATATTTTAAAAGATATTCCAGTAGGACAATTGTTAGAATCTGACCCAGTTCGTAAAAACCCATTATCTTTAGGTGCATTTAAATTTGAAAAAATTATTCCTGGTGAATCTGTTCAATTTGTAAAAAATGAACATTACTTTAAAGGAGAGCCTAAGTTGGATGGCGTACTTTTAAAAGTAGTACCTTCTAGCTCAATCTCTAAAGCGTTAGAAACTGGTGAATATCATATGACAGCTGGATCATTACCAGCAACGAAGTATGCGGAAGTAAAAGACTTTAAAAATGCTTCTGTACTTGTTCAACCAGAGTTATCTTATTCCTACCTTGGATTTAAATTAGGTAAGTTTGACACTAAAACTAAATTAAGTACAATGGATCCAAATGCTAAAATGGCTAATCTAAACTTACGTATGGCAATGGGATATGCTTTAGATGTAGAGTCTGTAAATGAAGCATATTACGATAATTTACGAACTCGTGCAACTGGTTTAATACCACCAGCATTTGCTTCTTTCTATGATGACACTTTAGAGGGCATAAAGTATGATCCAGCAAAAGCAGAACAATTATTAGACGAAGCTGGTTATAAAGATATCGATGGAGACGGATTCCGTGAAACTCCAGAAGGCGAAAAATTAGAGATTAATTATGCAGGTATGTCAGGAGACGTTACAGCTGAAGAAATGGCTGCATATTGGATTCAAAACTGGAGAGACGTTGGTCTAAAGGTTGTATTAACATCTGGTCGTTTAATCGAAATGAACTCTTTCTATGATAAAGTAGAAGCAGATGACCCTGAAATTGATATTTACATGGGAGCTTGGGGAACAGGTACAAACCCATCACCACTAGGCTTATATGGAAAAGACTCAGCATTTAACTATAGCCGCTTTACTTCACCTGAATTAGATGAATTATTAGCAGCTATCGATTCACCGGATGCATTTGACTCTGCAAAACGTGCGCAAGCATTCCGTGATTTCCAAGTATACATGTCAGAGCAAGTTCCAGTAATTCCTACTCAATTCCGTAGCGCAATTTATGTAGTTAACAAGGCAGTGAAAAACTATGATGTAACTTATGGTACTGACTTTGGATTACATGAACTTCAACTAGTATCAGAAGAGCCATTAAAATAATCTTCAAAAAAACCGTTCCTAGACGAAAGTTTAGGAACGGTTTTTCATATGTTTTATGAAGGACGTGATAATAATGAGACTACTAATTTTTCTAATAAGCTACGGAATAGCAATTATCAGCTGCTCCCATTTAGTACTATATTTAAATTTCCTGTCTTTAGGATATTCATGGAAATCAGTGCTGATGTATATGCTAAACTCAAAAGATTTTATTATCTTCTGTCTATCCATTTTAGGATTAACGATTAGCGTCTTCTACCGAGACCCATTGCGGCTTCCATCTTAACAAGTGTTTCATTTGCTAATTGGTTAGCTTTTTCTGCACCGCGATCTAGAATGGAATCTAGTTCTGATGAGTTTAATAATTCCTCGTATCTCTGTTGAATAGGTGCTAGATGATTAATAATAGCTTCTGCAACAGATGCTTTAAAATCTCCATAACCTTTTCCTTCATATTTAGCTACTAATTCTGGAATAGGTGTACCCGTCAAAGCAGATTCTATTGTTAATAGATTAGAGACACCTGGTTTGTTTTCAGTATCAAATGCTACGATTCCTTCTGAATCAGTAACAGAGCTTTTGATTTTCTTTTCTATTTGCTTTGGCGTATCTAAAATACGAATAGTTGCTTTTTGATTAGGGTCTGACTTACTCATTTTTTTCGTTGGATCCTGCAGGGATTTGATACGTGCGCCGTGCTTAGGAAGCTGGATTTCAGGCATAGTTAATACATTACCGTATCTTTTATTGAAACGTTCTGCCAAGTCACGAGTTAGTTCTATATGTTGTTTTTGATCATCGCCAACAGGTACGATGTTTGTTTGGTAAAGAAGTATATCAGCGGCCATAAGTGGTGGGTAAGTCAATAATCCAGCAGTCACAGCATCTTTCCCATCTGATTTATCTTTGAACTGCGTCATTCTTTCCAGTTCTCCAATGTGAGAAATACATTGCATCATCCATCCTGCTTTTGCATGGGCTGGAACCTCTGACTGGACAAACAAAATCGACTTCTCTGGATCTATTCCTACCGCTAGATATAAGGCTGCCAACGAACGAATATGATTTTGAAGTTCTTGGGGGTCTTGAGCTACAGTAATAGCATGCTGATCTACGATGCAAAAAATACAATCGTTATCATTTTGTAGGTCTATAAACTGTCTAAATGCGCCGATATAATTTCCCAAAGTAATTGTACCGGTAGGCTGGACGCCCGAAAAAAGTGTTTTCATAAAATTTTCCTCCTTAGAATATAAAAAAACATCATGCATCCCTAAAAAAGGGACGAATGATGTAATATCCGTGGTACCACCCAGCTTGCTAAAATAAATAGCCACTCTTCTTCATAACGCGAAGGAAACGGTATAAGCTACTTGACCTTTCACTTATACTGCTCAGAAGCCCATTCCATTTATCGTATGATCTGCTTGCAGCATCCGCAGACTCTCTAAACACACTCTATAAATGTACTTTCTTCATCAAAGCTCTTTATTTAGTTTTGATTATTATATATAGAAGAAACTCAAAAATCAAGGGACAAATTTATCCATAATAAAAAAGTAACGCTATACATGTACAAGCTAAAATTGATAACCCTAAAGCAAATAGTGGTTTAGGGGAGAAAGAAAAAACTTCGGAAGGAAGTCGCATATTCACAATCTCATCTTTTAAATGTTTTCTAGTGAAAAATTTCCTTGAGCCAGACGCATAAAGATCAAAAAATCCTCCTGATACAACATATGTAACTAGACCAATAAATGTGACAAGTCCTCCTATATAGAAGGAAACATTAGTATATGCTTCCAGATCGATACGTTTAGTCGTTAATAACATCACTAAAATTATAATAATCTGAGCACTAAAAAAATAGATAAGCTTCTTTTTCATAATTCACCTCTAATAAATTAAATTATAGAAGATTTGTTTGAAATAATCAAAACTAATAAAAAATATGGCTATGTTAAAGCGTAGGGTTGAATTATAATGCAAAGAAATCTTTAAAACAGAGAGTAAAATTGATTTCCGCCCCAGCCGGACGCTTTCCTCGGGGTGAGCGATAAGCCATCACCCATCGCTTACGCGCGTGGTTGTGATGTCTTATCTGTCTCACTCATCCCGTAGGAATCGCCGTCTGGCGCTCCAATCAATAAATGGGAACAGCTTCATGCATAGATAAGTGCTTAAAAATTTACTCGCATAAACAAGGCCAAAAACTGTACCCAATCCCAATTTTATAATCTTAATAGTCATTTGAATGTCCCTTTTATAATGTTTACAGTTACTATAAAAAAGAATTGTTAGTCAAAATCAACCAATAACTTTAACAAAGCTAAAAATATAAAAGATAATTAACAAAATAGTTAGGAATCTTCCTAATTCGTTAGGACAATGTAATGATTTTGTTACATGATTGTAAAAATATTTAAAAAAAGGTATGTACAACTCTCTTATAAAATGTATAATAATAAATGTAATGAATTTTTCTGAATATTAGGGAGGTTATTTTTGTGAAGAATAGTAAATTAGTATGGCTTCTTAGCCTACTGTTAGTTGTAGGTCTATTCCTAGCTGCATGTGGCGGCGACGATGAGGCTAAAGAAACACCAGCTAACGAACCAGCAACTGAAACAGATGGAGAAAAAGAAGACGATGGTGCTGAAGAAGCAACATTAGACGAAGAGCAAGTATTAAACTTAATCATGGGTTCTGAAATTCCAACTCTTGATTCTGCTTTAGTAACTGACTCAGTAGGTTTCGATCTACTAAACAACGTAAATGAAGGTCTTTACCGTTTGAACCAAGAAAACGTAGCTGTACCAGCAATTGCTGACGGTGAGCCAACAATTTCTGAAGATGGATTAGTTTATACGTTTAAATTACGTGACGCTAATTGGTCTGATGGTTCTCCAGTAACTGCAAATGACTTTGAATTCGCTTGGAAACGTGCTATGAACCCAGATACTGCTTCTGAATACGGTCCATACATGATGGAAGGCGTTATCAAAAATGCAGCTGCAATCGCTGCAGGAGAAGCTGAGTATACGGAACTAGGAGTTAAAGCTATTGATGAAAAAACATTAGAAGTAACTCTTGAAAAACCAGTACCTTACTTCTTATCATTAATGTCATTTGGAACATTCTTACCACAAAAAGAAGAATTCGTTACAACTCAAGGTGAAAATTACTCTAAAAACTCTGAAGCACTTTTATACAATGGTCCATTCGTATTACAAGATTGGGATGGAACAGGCTTAAGCTGGAAACTAGTTAAAAATGATCAATATTGGGACAAAGACACTGTAAAACTTACTGAAATTAACTATGATGTAGTTAAAGAAGTAGCTACAGCAGTTAACCTTTACACTAATGGAGAAAAAGACCGCGCTGGTCTATCTGGTGAATATGCGATGCAATATGCTAATAATCCAGAGCTAGTAACAGAAATGGATGCATCTGTATTCTACTTTAAGTACAATCAAGAACGTAATGGAGAGCCAACTCCACTTGCTAACGTAAATATTCGTGAAGCTGTTTCTAAAGCTATCAATAAACAAGATTTAGTTGATGTAGTATTAGCAAACGGTTCTGTACCAGCTCACTACCTAGTACCAGCAGGCTTTACTTTTGATGAAGATGCAAACGACTTCCGCGAAGTAAATGGAGATATGTCTACATTTAACGTAGAAGAAGCACAAGCAGCTTGGCAAAAAGGTCTTGACGAATTAGGTGTTACTGAACTTACATTAGAAATTCTTGGTGGAGATTCTGACGTATCGAAAAAAATGGATGAGTATTTCAAAAACCAATTAGAAACAAACTTACCAGGTTTAACTGTTACTCTTAAAGAAGTACCATTTGCAGTGCGCTTAGATCTTGATACAAACCAAGACTATGACATTCAAGTTGCAGGTTGGGGACCAGATTACCAAGATCCTTACACTTTCATGAACTTATGGTTAACTGACGGTGGTAACAATATGATGTCATATTCAAATCCAAAATATGATGAGTTAGTATTATCATCTAACAATGAATTAGCATTAGATGCAGCAGCTCGTTGGCAAGCACTTGCAGACGCTGAAAAACTTCTAATTGCTGAAGACTATGCTATAGGGCCAATTTATCAACGTGGTACTATGCAACTTCTAAAACCATATGTTAAAGGTGTCGTTTCTCACCAAATCGGTGGAGACTATAGCTACAAATGGGCATATATCGAAGGTAAAAACTAATAAAGTTTAAGTTTTAAAAATCTCATAAAATGAGAGTATATGTATTCCTTTCGGAACATATACTCTCTTTTTAAATGAGTCGAAATATACGCAATATTTTTACTATAAAATATAATTTTGACAAATTACTATTTTTTTTGTTTAATATATAGATTAGTAAAATTATAATTTATTAAATAATTTAGGAGGTGCAAAGATGGCGAAATATATTTTGCGTCGTGTTTTTTATATGATTATCACGCTTTTCCTGATTGCGACAGCTACATTCTTCCTAATGAAGACGCTACCAGGATCCCCTATAAGCTCTGCTTCAAAACTATCCCCAGCACAACTTGAAATAGTGGAAGCGAAATATGGATTGAATGATCCCGTTCCCGTCCAGTATGTAAATTACATGCTTAACTTAGTTCAAGGTGATTTAGGTAACTCATTTCAGTTCAAAAATGCTGAAGTTACTGATTTGATTTTAAGTCGTATCGGACCATCGTTCCAAATTGGTGCTCAAGGCCTTATTGCAGGAGTACTAGTAGGTATTATTTTAGGGATGATTGCAGCATTAAAACAAAATACATTTTGGGACTATGGGAGTACGGTTTTAGCCATTATCGGTATCTCTATTCCATCATTCGTATTTGCCACAGTATTACAATATTGGTTAGGAGTTAAATGGGAAATATTACCAGTAGCTTTATGGAAAGATGGATGGGCCTCAAGTATTATGCCTTCCATTGCATTAGCGATGGGACCACTGGCTACCGCATCTCGTTTTATTAGAACAGAGATGGTAGAAGTTTTAAGCTCTGATTATATAACATTAGCAAAATCTAAAGGAGCAAATGGTACTGAAATAGCATTTAAACATGCTTTGCGTAATGCTTTAATCCCATTAGTAACCGTACTTGGTCCGATGGCAGCTGGATTATTAACTGGGTCATTAGTAATTGAACAAATCTTTGCTATCCCAGGAATCGGAGAACAATTTGTAAAATCTATTAACGTAAATGACTATTCTATTATTATGGGTACTACTATTTTCTTCTCTGTATTCTTAATTGTTGTAATATTCATTATAGATTTACTTTATGGAATCATTGATCCACGTATACGTTTGTCAGGAGGTAAAAACTAATGAGTCAAGACTTGAAAAAATTACCTGCTGATTCATTTGATAGAATCCAAGTAGATAGCAGTCAAGCGGAGAGAATTACTAAACCAAGCGTAAGCTTTTGGAAAGATGCTTGGTATCGTATAAGAAAGAATAAGGCTGCTATTGTAAGTGTATTTATATTAGCTTTTATTATTTTTATGTCATTGATTGGTCCATATATTGGTCCTCATGACGCGGAAACACAAACAATTACCCATGCGAACTTACCACCAAAAGTTCCAGGAGTTGAAAAACTTGGAATTATGGACGGTCATGGAAACTTGGCAGGTAAAGAAGTAGATTTATATGAATTAAAAAATGTAGATACTTATTATTGGTTTGGAACGGATGGTTTAGGTCGTGATATGTTTGCTCGAGTATGGGAAGGAACACAGGTATCTCTTTTCATCGCATTCATGGCAGCGTTAATTGACATGGTTATTGGAGTCGCCTATGGAGGTATCTCCGGTTACTATGGTGGACGTGTAGATGACGTTATGCAGCGTATAGTAGAAATTCTAATTGGTATTCCAAATCTAGTAATCGTTATCCTCATGATCATGTTTATGGATCCTGGTATCACGGCAATCATTATTGCTATTACGATAACTGGCTGGATTGGAATGTCTCGCGTAGTTCGAGCACAGGTTTTGAAATACAAAAACCAAGAATTTGTTCTAGCTTCTCGTACGTTAGGTGCTTCCAATAACAGAATCATAACAAAACATATTTTGCCGAATGTTGTAAGTATTATTGTTATTAATACAATGTTTACAATACCTAGTGCGATTTTCTTTGAGGCTTTCTTAAGCTTTATTGGATTAGGATTACAGCCGCCTGCAGCTTCGTTAGGTACGCTAATTAATGATGGAGTTAAATTACTTAAATTCCAACCACATATTTTAGTATTTCCAGCTGTAATTATAAGCTTACTAATGCTGTCCTTTAACCTTCTTGGTGATGGTTTAAGAGATGCGCTAGATCCAAAGATGAAAGACTAAAGGAGGAAAGCAAGGATGGATAAAATATTGGAAGTTAAAGATCTAGAGCTTTCCTTCCATACTTTTGCAGGCGAGGTTAAAGCTATTCGTGGTGTAAACTTCGATCTTTTCAAAGGAGAAACACTTGCAATCGTAGGGGAGTCTGGCTCTGGTAAGTCAGTTACAACAAAGTCAATTATGCGTTTGTTGCCGGAATCTAGCTCTGAATTTAAAAATGGACAGATTCTTTTTAATGGTAAAGATTTAACAAAGCTTACAGATAAAGAAATGCAAAAGATTCGTGGAAAAGATATATCTATGATTTTCCAAGATCCAATGACGTCTTTGAACCCGACAATGACAATAGGTAAACAAATTATGGAGCCTATTTTAAAGCATCGTAAAGTAAGTAAGGCAGAGGCGAGAAAAGTAGCGGTGGATTTATTGCGTCTAGTTGGTATGCCAAAGCCGGAAGCACGCATAAAACAATACCCTCACCAATTCTCTGGTGGACAACGTCAACGTATTGTTATAGCTATTGCCCTAGCTTGTAATCCACAGATTCTGATTGCGGATGAACCAACAACGGCATTGGATGTAACAATTCAAGCGCAAATTTTAGAATTAATGAAAGACTTACAAAAGAAAATTGATACATCCATCATCTTTATTACGCATGATTTAGGAGTAGTAGCTAATGTTGCGGACAGAGTAGCTGTAATGTATGGTGGTAAGATTGTGGAAACTGGGACGGTAGATGAAATATTCTATAACCCTCAGCATCCATATACATGGGGCTTGTTAAGCTCTATGCCTTCATTAGATACTGCTGAAGAAAAGCTCTATGCAATTCCAGGAACACCACCCGATTTGTTAAGCCCTCCTAAAGGAGACGCTTTTGCTCTTCGTAGTGACTATGCGATGAAAATAGATATGGAGCAATCTCCTCCATTCTTTAAGGTTAGTGATACGCATTACGCTGCTACATGGTTATTGCATCCCGATGCACCAAAAGTAGAGCCACCTGCTTCTATTGTTGAACGTATGAAAAATTTCCCTGGAAGTCGTTACTACGAAGGGAGTACTAACTAATGGCTGAAAAATTACTAGAAATTAAAAATTTAAAGCAATATTTTAACGAAGGTAAAGAAAATGAAGTTCGTGCAGTAGACGACATTAGCTTTGATATCTATAAAGGTGAAACTTTGGGTTTAGTAGGTGAATCCGGATGTGGTAAGTCTACAACTGGACGAACTATTATTCGACTTTATGATGCTACTGACGGAAAAGTAATTTATGATGGTGTAAACGTACATGATAAAAAATCGAAAAAAGATTTAAAAATCTTTAACCGTAAAATGCAAATGATCTTCCAAGATCCTTACGCATCTTTAAATCCGCGTATGAAAGTTTTGGATATCATAGCAGAAGGTTTAGATATTCATGGCTTAGTTAAAAATCAGACTGAACGTAAGGCGCGAGTTATTGAATTGCTGGAAACAGTAGGTCTTAATAAAGAGCATGCTGAACGGTATCCTCATGAATTCTCTGGTGGTCAGCGTCAACGTCTAGGTATAGCTAGAGCGTTAGCTGTAGATCCAGAATTCATTATTGCGGATGAACCAATATCAGCTTTAGATGTATCTATCCAAGCCCAAGTAGTTAACTTATTAAAAGAATTGCAGGAAGAAAAGGGTTTAACATATCTTTTCATCGCGCATGACCTTTCCATGGTTAAATACATTTCAGATAGAATAGGTGTAATGTATTTCGGTAAGTTAGTAGAGCTTGCACCTGCCGAAGAATTATACTCAAATCCATTACATCCATATACGCAGTCTCTATTATCTGCTATCCCGCTTCCAGATCCTAACTATGAGCGTACTCGTGTACGTAAGTCTTATGATCCTTCTTCGCACAAATATACGGATGGGGAAGAAATTGCAATGCGTGAAGTTACACCGGGTCACTTTGTATTTTGTTCTGAAAAGGAATTTAAAGAACTAAAAGCTATATCCCAATCACGTATTTAATAAACCATTAAAAGTAGTCTAATCGAAGAAATTCGAATTAGCCTACTTTTTTTGTCAGGACATATTTTCAAAGTTAAAGCTAAAAATAAGTTATACAAAATTTCTTTGATTATGGAGTAAGCGTGAAAAGAAATAATGATATAGCTGAACATTTAGATTAATTATAATTTTTATTGTAATATTAGACGTATGTACTCTTTTCATCGTACGATATAGTTGTTAGAATGTTAGACGTAAAGAAAGGGAGACGGTTATGAAACAAAAATTATTAACAGTAATTTCTGGTATTATGCTAGGTGTTTTAATGATGACACCATTCGAAGCTTCAGCTGAAACAAAAGCTTTCTCGAAGGATTTTACATCGAAGGAATTTGGCTTCAATTCAATAGAGGAAACGTTAATATCCTCTTCTAAGCTATTTGTCTATGACTCCGGACTTACTTTTAACTATCCTGATGCGGTAAGAGGAGTGTACGTGACGGGTCACTCAGCAGGCGGTTCAAGGTTTAATCAATTAGTAGAGCTAATGGATAATACTGAGTTAAACGCTATGGTCATCGATATTAAAGATGATTTTGGGAACCTAACTTATAAGCCTAAAGAGGATTCACCTTTGTTCAAGTATGAAATTGGAAAACCATACATAAAAGATCTTAGAGGAATTCTGGAAGTGATGGAGAAAAAAGAGATTTATCCGATTGCCCGCGTTGTTGTTTTTAAAGACACAGAACTAGCGGAAAGAAAGCCAGAATTATCATTTGTTGAAAATGGTTCCGTTTGGAAGAATGGAAGAGGCGAAGCTTTTGTTAATCCATTTATGCAAGAAGTATGGGATTACAATGTAGAAGTTGCAATTGAAGCAGCGAAAATGGGCTTTAAGGAAGTACAGTTTGACTATGTACGCTTTCCAGAAGGATTTGAAAAAAGAGACACTACATTAGCATATGGTAAGGGAAAATATGAGGCATCTGAGTTGGATTCAACCCAGCGTAGAGTTTCAGCAGTAACTGACTTTGTTGCTTATGCTAGAGAAAAACTAAAACCATATGGTGTACAAGTGTCTGTTGATATATTTGGATATTCCGCAACACTACCAGAAGCTCCAGGTATCGGACAAAATTTCTCGAAGATATCGGAAAACGTAGATGTCATTTCATCCATGATTTATCCAAGTCATTGGACATCTTATTTTGGAATTGCGAAACCGGATTTAGAACCATATCGTCTTGTCCAAGAATACGCTAAGGTTGAGAATGCCAAGCTAGGAGAGCTAAAAAATCCTCCAGTGTCCAGACCTTGGTTACAAGATTTTACTGCTTCTTATTTAGGTAAAGGGAATTACTTAGTATATGGTAAGGCTGAGGTAGAGGCTCAAATAAAGGCATTAAACGAAGCCGGTATTAACGAATTCTTATTATGGAATGCCGGAAATAAATATACACCAGGTGTAGATTATACACCAGTTAACTAATGTGACAAGTGTCTAGGATTAAAAGCTCCCCAGATTTTACGAAAGTAAAATTTAGGGAGCTTTTTTACTATCTGCTATTTTGATAGGATACTTCCATACAGTTGCTTAAAGTGACTACAAGGGGGAAATTAAAACTATAGATGTACGTGATATCCAATCCAACTGACTATCCGATCATTTTACTTAAAAAATGAGCAAACGCGCCTTAATTACAACATAAAATGAAACTTTTTTTCATGAAAAACGTACTATATAGTGTAACAGTTGTTTTCATTAAAGAACTGCTAATTGAGAATGAATATTTTTTAGAAAACATGGTTTAAATGCTTTTAAAAAAGGGTATCATTGTATTAAAGAAACATTATTATTCTAAAAATGTATCAGGTTGTTCATTATATGTACAAATTGTAAATACTCTTTATAAGTGAGAAAATTTCTGGAAAAATGTATTTTAAATACTTATTAATTAGTGTATACTATAAAAGTGCTAAACTACATTAAATTAATTATAATCTACTTTATATAACACAAGTAACAATCGAGAGGAAGTGTTTTTTAATATGATGGTTACATTATTTACTTCTCCAAGCTGTACTTCATGTAGAAAAGCAAAAGCCTGGTTAGAAGAGCATGACATTCCTTACACAGAAAGAAATATCTTTTCGGAACCATTAAGTATCAGTGAAATTAAAGAAATACTACGTATGACCGAAGACGGTACAGACGAAATAATATCTACTCGTTCAAAAATATTCCAAAAATTAAACGTTGATGTGGAGAGCCTACCACTTCAAAGGTTATATGAATTAATTCAAGAATATCCAGGTTTACTTCGTAGACCTATCATATTAGACGAAAAACGTTTACAAGTTGGATATAATGAAGATGAAATTCGAAGATTTTTACCTAGAAAAGTTCGTGCGTATCAATTACTAGAAGCGCAAAGACTTGTGAATTAGTTCAGGATTAAGCTGATGATTTTCAAAGAAATTTTGAAAATCATCAGCTTTTCTTTATTAGTTTTTCTTGCCTCATGTTATAATTTTTAAAAACATAAAAAGTTGTATTAATATTTTTAAAAGTGAAGCTGGAATCCTTTTCTTTTTTTATTAAACAACATACAATAGTAATAGACACTACAATAATGAGGCGGAAGAAGCGAAAGGAGATGTGTTAAATGGATATCGAGCGCATCAATGACAACACTTTCAAAGTATACATTTCATACATCGACATTGAAGAAAGAGGCTTCAGCCGAGATGAAATATGGTTTAATAAAGATAAGAGCGAGCAGCTTTTTTGGGAAATGATGGATGAGGTTCATGATGATGATCATTTTGAGGAGTTAGATGGTCCCTTATGGATACAAGTTCATGCGATGGAAAAAGGTTTAGAAGTGATTGTCACTCGAACGGAAATGGCAAAAGATGAACGATCAGACGATAGCTTAAGTGCAGAGGATTTATCAAACAAGATATTTAAAAGTGCTGTCTCCAATTCCATGGGGCCACATGAGTTTGATGATTTTTCAAATTATATGGATGACTTAGATGAAATACCCGCAGAATATACTTTTATATTCGAAAATTTTGAAGATGTTATTGGATTGTCCAAAAAACTTGATGATTTAGATCTTGACACTTCTTTATATCATTATAATGAAAAATATTACTTACACGTAATTTTTGATATGGATATGGTGGAGTTAGAAGTTATTTTAAATACGTTGAGTGTTATTTCAGAGTTTGGGCAAAGCACAAAAACAACGATTCACATGATACAAGAATATGGCAAAGAAATTATAGCAGCCAATGTGATGGAAGAATTAAATAAACATTTTTAAAACCTTCTGAAGAGAAGGTTTTTTTTGTTTTAAAAATTTGGCTATGTTAAAGGGTAGGGTTGATTTATAATCCAAAGAAATCTTAGATCAGAGAGTAGAATTGATTTCCGCCCCAGCCGGACGCTTTCCGTGGGGTGAGCGATAAGCCATAACCCGTCGCTAACGCGCGCGGTTGTGATGTCTTATCTGTCTCACTCATCCCACTGGAGTCGCCGTCTGTCGCTCCAATCAATAAATGGGAACAGCTTTGGCATTGATAATGAACTAATAAATTTACTCGCATAAACAAAGCTAAAAAACTGTCACCAACCCCATTTTCGTCATCTATTTATGTTCTTAATAGCCATTTGAAAGTTCAATTGTTTATGTTTACAGTCACTATAAAAAAAGAATTGTTAGTCAAAATCAACTAGTAACTTTAACGAAGCTAAAAATTTTAACCTCATACCATTATGATTTTGATTATTGCGTTTTATTTCTTTTATTTGTATATTAAGAATGGAGGTGATTATCATATTAACAGCCCTAACAAAGGACGGCGAAATCTTCATACCAGCTCATTATTCAAGAGACAGTTTAAAAATGATGAGACAAAATGTCTATAATTGTGCTGAATGTAAAGAAACGCTTATTTTAAAAGTCGGCAACATCAAAATTCCTCATTTTGCTCATCAACATAATACCGTTTGTGCACAGTCATTTTCAGAAGGGGAAAGTGAAGATCATCTGAGAGGGAAAATTCAACTGTACGATTTTTTGCAAAGTAAAAAAGTACCTTGTAATTTGGAACCATTTATTTTAGATATTAAGCAAAGGCCGGATATTTTAATCTTTACAGACAATATAAAGGTTGCACTGGAGTATCAGTGTAGTAAAATACCCACTAGCATCATACGAAAGCGTAATAAAGGCTATATGCAGGTCCATATCAAACCACTTTGGGTTTTAAAAACCCCTAACCCACTGGATTTTCCCCTTCAGCAAATTGGTTCCATGAAGATTTCTGCTTTTCAAACAGAACTTTTATATCATAGTATGAATGGTAAAGTTCTAATCACGTACTGTCCTCAAACCAAATCCTTTTCCTATATTTCTAATCTCCTTTATCTATATTCCAATCATTTTATCGTAAAAATTAATAGGCTTCCCATTACTATGCAAACATGGCCCTTAGCTATGGTTAAAACAATTACTGAGCACGAGTTTCAGACTTATTTAAAACTCTACCAAGATAAGAGAATGAAACGTTTAAAAAATTTATATCTATATAACCATAAAGGTATTCAATCTTCCTTTTTACAGGTGTGCTATAAGTGGAGAATAAATCCTATAAATCTTCCTTTATTTATTGGGGTACCGTCTTGTGGGGCTGATGCGTTTGATGAGCATGCCTGTGAATGGCAGCTGCAGTGGATCGATTTTTTACTAGGCAATAGTCTGATGTTAGACACGATTACCGACCAACACTATCGCTATTTCTTACTGGTTCATCGTTGGAAGGATCCCAATCGATTAGTAATGCGGATAAAGGCTTTAAAAGCGTATGTAGCGATTCTCTTGGAATGCTTAGATATACCGGAACAACTTCACCTAGAGAGTACATGCAACTATACCAAAATGCATAAATTACTTTATAACCAATTCCTTGCAAAAGGAGCTGAAAATTGAGAAAATAGAATTGGTTCGTAGTTCGAAACAATAGGAGGAGAGAGTATTTTGACAGCAGATACAAAAAATAAAATCTTAACAAGAAGTGAAGTAGATGAACGTCTTACTTGGAAGTTGGAGGATATATTTTCTACTGAAGCGGATTGGGAAAAAGAATTTAAGGAAGTAGCGGAGTTAGCTAAAAAAGCCTCTTCTTATCAAGGAACAATAAGTTCTGGACCAGAAGCATTATTAGAAGTTTTAACATATCGTGACGAGCTAACTAGCCGATTACGTAAGCTATATACTTATGCTCATATGCGTAATGATCAAGACACTTCAAATAGTAAATACCAGGCTTTAGATAGCCGTATAAAGTCTTTATACGTAAAAGTTTCCACAGAGCTTTCGTTTTTAGTACCAGAGATATTGTCTTTAGATGAAACGGTACTAGGAAATTATCTAAAAGAAAACAACGACCTTCAAGTATATAAACAAATGCTAGAAGAGATAAACAAAGAACGTCCACATGTACTTCCAAAAGAGCAAGAGGCACTACTTGCTCAGTTTTCTGAAGTGACCGGGGCATCAGCGGATACTTTCGGTAAGTTAAACAATGCAGATTTGGAATTCCCCTTCATTAAGGATGAGAATGGCAATGAAGTACAACTTACACATGGTCGCTATAGTAGATTTTTAGAAAGTGAAGATCGACGAGTGCGTGAGGATGCATTTAAGGGTATGTACGAAACCTATGGTAAATTTAAAAATACATTTGCGTCTACTTTGAGTGGGAATATCAAAGCAGATAATGTTAATGCAAAGATCAGAAACTATTCTTCTGCTAGAGAAGCTGCTTTGTCAGCTAACCACATCCCTGAATCTGTTTATGATAACTTAGTGGAAACGGTTAACAAAAATGTACATTTACTTCATCGATATGTCAGCCTTCGTAAAAAAGTTCTTGGTGTAGACGAGCTACATATGTATGATTTGTACACACCGTTAGTAAAAGAATTGAAAATGGAGTATACGTACGACGAGGCTTGTGCAGTAATGTTAGAGAGCTTTAAACCTTTAGGTGAGGAATACGTTTCAATTGTTAAAAAAGGTCTTGAAAGCCGCTGGGTAGACGTTGTGGAAACGAAAGGAAAGCGTTCTGGTGCCTATTCATCTGGTACTTATGGAACTAATCCTTATATTTTAATGAACTGGCAAGATAACGTAAATAACCTATTTACTCTTACTCATGAGTTTGGACATAGTATTCATAGCTATTATACTAGGGAAAACCAACCGTATGTGTATGGGGACTATTCTATTTTCGTTGCAGAGGTAGCGTCAACTTGTAACGAGGCTTTGTTAAATGATCATTTATTAAAAACAATAGAAGATCCTAAGAAACGTATTTATTTACTAAACCATTGGCTTGAAGGATTTAGAGGGACAGTATTTAGACAAACCATGTTTGCGGAGTTTGAGCATATCATTCATCAACTAGACCAAGACGGAGAAGCATTAACAGCTGATAAGTTTACCGAAGTGTATTACGAGCTAAACAAGAAATATTTTGGTGACGATATTGTTATAGATGAGCAAATTGGTTTAGAATGGTCTAGAATTCCTCACTTCTATTACAATTACTATGTATATCAATATGCAACTGGCCTAAGTGCCGCTACTGCACTGAGCAATCAAATCTTGTCTGAAGGACAGCCAGCGGTTGACCGTTATATTAATGAGTTCCTTAAAGCTGGTTGCTCAGATTATCCAATCGAAGTTTTGAAAAAAGCTGGAGTAGATATGAACACAGCTTCTCCAATTGAAGAGGCTTGTAAAGTATTTGAAGAAAAACTAAATGAATTAGAGCAGTTACTGAGCTAATTAGTAAAAGCCACCTCTTAATAAAAGAGGTGGCTCAGACTGTAGGGGTTGGAAATCGAAACGATTTCCAACCCTTTTGCTATTATCGCAGTTTACATTCTGGAAAAAGAGCTAATTCAGCTCTCGATTTTTTTGTTTTACACCATTTTTGGCGTTTTCCAGGTCCAGTTGGCCAACTTCTTAAGATTTTAGGCAGCAAAAGTTAGCATCGCCTGCATGGACAATTTTTTAAGACCCTTAAAGGTTGTCCAATGGATAGATAAAGGAAAAATCAATTGCCTCATCTAACTTACGAACAAGGTGGTCTTGTGGTACCAACTGTTCAATAGTCAAGATTTCTAATTGTTCGCGTTCATTGGTTTGATTTTTCGTCATCATATCCATCACCTCATTCATTTTATAGGAGGCCCCGTTGATTGGAGCGAAGAACGGCGACTCCTGCGGAAACAGCGCGAGCTGAAGACCCTGGACTGAGCGCAGCGAGGGAAGCGGCTGAAGCCGTGCCCGCGGAAAGCGTCCGTTCGTAGCGGAAATCAACTCTTCCTCGTGTTACTTCTATTTTAAAAGAAAAAAGGCTGTAGACAAACTCCAAAATTTTTGGAGTTTGTCTACAGTCTGAAGCCACCTCTTATATAGAAGAGGTGGCTTTTACTTTAGAATAGAAAGAAATTATAAATTCTGGGATAATGTTTGACGAATTTGTGAAAGTGAAGTACAAGGAGTTGTTTTTATTACTGGAGCATGCTAAAGTAAGAGTGTGAAATAAATCACAAGATAACATACACCCCTTTGTTTGAACGTGAACATTTCTCCCATCCCCTTTGTAAAAAACCCTTTCCTAATTGAGGAAAGGGTTTTTTCTTTTGGCTATGGTAAAGTTATCGGTCAATTTTGACTAAACTTTTCTTTTTTATACCGACTGTAAATTAAACGACTATTAAAAATATAAATTGATTATGAAGTGTGGCTGGAGTGATTTTTCCGGCTTTATTTATGCAAGTAATTTATTAAATAGGGCTTTTTTTACTGGAGTGCCAGACGGCGACTCCAGTGGGATGTATGATCGCTTATCGCTCGCCCCTAGGAAAGGTGGTCTTGGTGCGAAAATCAATTCTACTTCCCGATTTAGAATTTTTTATGCATCATAGATATCAAGCCCGGCCTTTTCTTCATATAAAATCTAAAGCAGTATATGGCAGTGGCTATGGCTCGTTAAACGAGGGGAAAAGCCCCTTTATTACATAATAAAAGGCTGTAAACAAGTGTTTACAGCCGATGAATAATCTATTTATCTATTTTTTAAACGCCAAACTACTAGATTTGGAAGTACAACTCTTTCAACCTCTTGACGCAATAAAAGCTTTTTTAATTCATAATCAGCTTGTTGCATCGTTAAACCGTAGTAATCAGCTATTTCCTTAGTAGTCAATGAATGAAATCGATTTAATAATTTATCAAGTCCGGGTGGATCTTGTCTTTTGGGAGAAGTATTTAACATCTCCTGTAAAATTTGTACATATATATCATAAGGATAAGTGCCAGAAATTTTGATGCCTTCATCTTCAATATTTTCATTAAAAAATACAACCGTTGGGAACGTATCAACTTCCATTTCACAAGTGATGGATAAATCACTTTGGAAGGAGCGTAAACATTCCTGTGACTGGAAGTCACGTGTAAATTCCTCTACATCAATTTTCGCTTCATATGCAAGCTCTTGTAATACCGAAAAAGAAGTTACATTTTTTGTTTGAAGGAATAGATATTCCTGTATTTTATTAAAAAAACGAAGTCCAGCTTTTTTTCCTTGAAATTCAGCTGCTTTTACTGCAATAGAAGGCAATACAGAATGCTGAATATATGGATAGTTGATATCATCTTCAACTGTTCCTTTGGATAAAACGCAGGCAGTATTTAAATTGTTTAGTCTTGTACTAAGCACTGTTCGAATAGTAAAGTACTGCCCATACTCCACTTGTAATTTTCTAATAATCGGTTGCAAATCCCAACAAGCAGAACAAAGCGGATCTAAAAACATATACATTTCAAGTGGCTTGTTTGTAATAGGAGCATTGATCGGCTCAACAGGAATTTGTATTCTTGTCACATCTTTTCCTCCTCATGACTCATTTGATTGACCATGTGGTTGGCAGTAAGTACAAGTCTTCTATATAAATCATGACGCACCTTTCCATCAAGTTCGACTTCGTCCATTGCATCTGACATACAGCTGAGCCAAGCTTCTGCACGTTCTGGTGTGATAGAGAAAGGGTTATGGCGCATCTTTAGCATGGGATGGCCATGTTCTTCCGAATATATGTTTGGTCCCCCAAGGTATTGGGTTAAAAATTGTTTTTGTTTACGCGCTGTTTCCGTTAAATCTTCAGGAAATATTGGCTTTAGCTTTGGATGTTTTGCTACTTTGCTATAAAACGTATCAACAAGGAGTGATAATTTATCTGCACCTATCTCGTCATATGGTAAAATCGGCTTCTGGGTCATAGTTGTTTACTCCTTTGCTTTAGCACTAAATACATTTTAGCAATCAAATACGAATATCTCAAACAATTAGACTGTAATCAGAAACAATATAGAAAAAACGACCAATTTTGGCGGTCGTTTATACGTCAAGCTAAGAAATTATTTAGAACTTTTTTCACATAATTTTCTGTTTCCTTATAGGGAGGAATTCCGTCGAATTTTTTAACTGATCCTGGTCCGGCATTATAAGCGGCTAGCGCTTTTTCTATATTACCATCAAATTGCTCTAACATCTGTTTCAGGTATTTTGTTCCACCCATGATGTTTTGCTCTGGATCCAGAATGTTTTGTACACCTAAATACTTAGCTGTGCCTGGCATAAGTTGCATTAAGCCAGATGCCCCAGCAGAGCTAATTGCACTAGGATTAAAATTCGACTCTTGTTTGATGACAGAAGAAATTAATTTTGCTGGCACATTATATGCGTCAGAAGCTTTGTTTATGATTTCTTCTATTGATGAGGGGTTACCTACAGAAACTTTCATAGACTGGTAGGAATTATTTATACCGTTTTCGGGTATATAAACAGGTGAGTCACCACTATAGAAAAGGGAATCGAAAGTAGTTGTGGGACCCCCAATAGATGTTTCTTGTAGAACCTGTCCAAGCATTTCTGAAAAAAGGGAAGAAGCGTTGTTAGTTTGAGAACTTTGGACACTTCCCAATGTTTGCATAGCATTAATATCCATTAACGTTTTTAGTGACTTTATATCTATAAAGCATCAACCTTTCAAAGAATTCATAGCCTTTACAAGACGTGCAATCTTTTTATCGGTCGAACGAAGGGGGATTTGATGTTTTTTCAATAATTCATAAAAGAATTTTTGCCCTTTTTCGACATCTTTACTTTCATATTCTACCTCATAATCTTCAGTATGACTATATGAGGAGTGGTCTAAGAAAAGTATGCCTTCCTCCAGCTTCAATTGAGCACGATTAGTCTCTATACTACCAAAGCAAGAAAGGGATTTAGAAGCAATCAGCTCATCAATGAAAGCGATAGAAGGAAAAATTGCTTGGTTAATGATTAAATCTCTTTGCTCATCCGTTACTAAAATTGTTTGCTCATTCATCACGTGCTTTTTTACTGGTGATTTTAGGGTAAGTTCATTTCGATCTTCCAACACTCTTAAGCGAAAGCCCATATGATTATTTTTAAAATATTGGTCAGGTGTATCAAAATAATAGTTTATTTGACTTTGAAAATGCTTAGGCTCGATATGGAAAAAGTCTGTCAAACTCATGAATTCTTCTTTCGTTAATAAGTTTTTAAATTCAATCTCTTGTTCAGATAACATAGTCTCACACCTTTCATATTATTTCATTATAGACGGTTTCCAATGAGTTTCAATATGTTAAAATAGTTACAGAATAGACAGAAGGGAACGATGTGTTTTGCCTATTACATTTCAAGTACAAAGTGGCGTGCAACTAGAAAATGATATTCGGTTTACTTTAGAGGATGTCCCTAAAGGGTTAAATATAAAAGCTGGCGGACAAATGATTACAGATTCTGATTCTTTAGCTTTCGTATATTTATTAGAAGGAGATAGCGAATATCACTATCTTAAATTTGGTCAGGATGTATGGCCATTACTAGTTAATACTTTAAAAGCTACCGAGGATCCTACTTTACAAATTGGAGACCAAAGAATCGTTTTAGTGAAATTTAAAGAAGAGTTAGAAATGCTAATTTTCAATATAGAAGGCAATGATAACTATGGAGTAGAGTTTGCTCAAGCAGTTGAAAATGCTTTTAAAGAAATTTTAAAAGTATAATAAGTGTTCAAAGTGGAGGTTTAGTAGTATGGGCCAATGGGAACGTTTTTTAGAGCCGTATAAGCAGGCAGTTGATGAGTTAAAAGTTAAAATGAAAGGTATGCGGACTCAATTTGATATTGAGAATACTAACTCTCCTATTGAATTTGTAACTGGTCGGGTTAAACCACTGGCTAGTATATATGATAAGTCATTAGAAAAGGGAATCGTTTTTGAACCTTCTGCAACACTTGCAAGAGAAATTCCGGACATTGCTGGACTTCGCATGATGTGTCAATTCGTAGATGATATAGAAACCGTCATACAATTACTTCGTAGTAGAAAAGATATGACTATTATTGAAGAAAGAGATTATGTTAGTCATAAAAAGCAAAGTGGCTATCGATCCTTTCATGTCATC
Source organism: Psychrobacillus sp. MER TA 171 (assembly GCF_023713305.1). Taxonomy (NCBI): domain Bacteria; kingdom Bacillati; phylum Bacillota; class Bacilli; order Caryophanales; family Bacillaceae; genus Psychrobacillus; species Psychrobacillus sp. MER TA 171. The sequence continues at coordinate 51,643 of NZ_JAMAWN010000013.1, forward strand.
ATTGAATACCCTGTACAGACAATTCACGGTGAGGTTAATATATTAGCGGAAATTCAAATTCGTACATTAGCAATGAATTTTTGGGCCTCCATAGAGCATTCGTTAAATTATAAATATAAAGGCGTGTTTCCAGAAGAAATTAAAACCAGGCTGCAGTACGCTGCAGAAGCAGCATTTCGTTTAGATGAAGAAATGTCACTAATTCGAGGTGAAATTCAGGAAGCACAAAAATATTTTAGCGAGAACAAAGAACAATCCTCACCTCACATAAAAGAAGAAAAAATATAAAAGAGAGGCCGTGGTACAATGAATTTCTTTATACAGTCTCGAAATGATGAACTATCCAATGAATTAATGGAAACTGCTAAAATGTATCTTACAGATTTCGGATTAAAGTTGAACGAAGAAAATCCTGACATAGTTCTTTCCATCGGTGGTGACGGAACATTATTGCATGCTTTTCATAAGTACAAGCATATGACTGATTCTGTTGCATTTGTTGGTATTCACACAGGGCATCTTGGTTTTTATGCGGATTGGAAACCGTCAGAAATAGAAAAACTAGTTATTAGTATTGCCAAGAAAGAATTTAAAGTTATCGAATATCCATTACTTGAAGTAACGATTAACTATAAGCATGGAGAGGATAGCTCTGTTTATTTGGCGTTAAACGAATCTACTGTGAAATCTCCAGACGTTACCCTTGTGATGGATGTGGAGCTAAATGGGAGCTTGTTTGAGAGGTTTAGAGGAGATGGTTTATGTATGTCGACCCCATCCGGAAGTACTGCGTACAATAAAGCGCTAGGGGGAGCAATAGTGCATCCTTCTTTAGAGGCTATGCAGCTAGCTGAAATTGCTTCGATTAATAATCGTGTGTTCCGTACGGTTGGTTCTTCTTTAGTGTTGCCTAAGCATCATACTTGTTTGCTGAGACCAGTTAACGGTCCAGATTTTATGGTTACTGTCGATCATCTACACTTGCTACATAAGGATGTTGCATCCATTGAATATAAGGTTGCAGAAGAAAAAGTTCGTTTTGCTAGATTCCGTGCCTTTCCTTTTTGGACTAGAGTGCATGACAGCTTTATAGATAGTGACTTAAAATAATGATGGAAAATAGAATACAGCTTTCTTTCACTGTGGATAAATCACTTCTATTAAGAGAAGCGATTAGCCAATATGGCATATCCAAAAAAGCCCTTACTAGTATTAAGTTTGAAGGCGGTCAAATTATAGTAAATGGGGAAGAAAAAACGGTGAGACATATACTTGAAAAGGGTGACATTGTTACGATTGTGTTTCCTAAGGAGAAGAAAAGTGAAGGATTAATAGCCGAGGAAATGTGCTTTCCTATTTTATTTGAAGATGAACACTTACTTGTTATCTCAAAAAAATCTGGAATGAGTACAATTCCTTCCCGTGAGCATCCGAATGGTACATTAGCAAACGGAATAGCTGGTTATCTTGAAAAAAACTCATCTGTCTCTACCGTACATATTGTTACTAGGCTAGACAAGGATACGTCGGGCATAGTCTGTATTGCAAAGCATCGTCATGCTCATCACTTAATGAGTGAAATGCAAAAGGCCGGATCTATTTTTAGAACCTATGAGGCAATTGTTCATGGCAGTGTAGAACAAGATTCTTTCCTTATCGATGCTCCCATAGGTCGAAAGGATACCAGTATAATTGAGAGAAGAATTGACCCAGAAGGTAAGCAAGCAAAAACGTCTGTAGAAGTAATCAAGAGATTTACTGTTAATGGTGAAAATTTAACGCATGTTAGGTTAAAGCTTTTCACCGGTAGAACTCACCAAATAAGAGTACATATGATGTCAGTGGGGCATCCGCTAATTGGTGATGATCTTTATGGAGGAAGTTTGGCTATAATGCCTCGCCAGGCGTTACATGCTAAGCAACTAAAATTGGTGCATCCATTTACAAAGCAAGCTTTAACGATAGAAGATGAATATCCAATGGATATAGCAGCGGTTTTAGAAAAAGCTACGATAGATAAATGAATGAAATAATCTAAAATGAATAACTAACGAAAACAAGGGAGTGGATTAAATCGCTGCCCTTGTTTCATTTTGATAAGAATTCTTTTACATTTAGTTTTAGTATGATTTCCCGGGGAATAATATATTGATGTAACTTTTTTACCAAATAAAGAAAGCAGTTGCTTAATAAAAATAGTGGTCTTACAATAGTAAAGGATAAATGCCGAGGGGAGGGAAAGATATGAGAGAAGAAAAGATGGATTTATTAGAATTAGAGGAATCAAATTTAATTCATTTTTTACTTGCAGATTCTATGGATGAATTTAGAGAAATTTTTATGGAGCTACATCCATATGATCAATCATTATTTTTTGAGAAGGTAGAGCCAGAGCTGCGACAGAAAATCTTTCATTATCTTTCTCCAAAAGAGATGGCAGAGCTTTTTGAAGCAAACAAGTTTGATGAAGAGCTTTATGAATTTTACTTAAAAGAAATGGATACGACATACGCAGCTGATATGCTTTCCTATATGTTTGCTGATAACGCAGTAGACGTCTTAAACGAACTTGAGGATGCCCAGGTTGCTAGCTACTTAAATATTATGGATAAGGAATCTGCTCAGGAAATAAAAGACTTGCTACATTACGAGGAATATACTGCTGGGTCTATCATGACTACAGAATATGTAGCAATTCCAGAAAACTCAACCTGTCGTTCTGCAATGACCATTTTAAGAAATGCAGCTCCTGATGCAGAGACCATTTATTATTTATTTGTAGTAGACGAAGCTCATCGACTTTCTGGAGTAATATCCTTAAGGGATTTAATAGTAGCGGATGAAGATACCCTGATAAAAGATATTATGAATGAACGTGTTGTTAGTGTACTAGTAAATGAGGACCAAGAAGAGGTTGCTCGAATGATCAAAGATTACAATTTTTTAGCGGTTCCTGTTCTAGACTTTGAGAACCATTTACTCGGAATTGTAACAGTAGATGATATTATCGATGTATTGGATGAAGAAGCTTCTGATGATTATTCTAAGCTTGCTGCGGTTTCTGACATGGATACTTTCGATAAAGGGCCATTTTCTGCTGCAAGAAAAAGATTGCCATGGCTAGTTATACTTCTTTTCTTAGGTATGATGACAGCAAATCTTATGAGTATTTTCGAACAAACACTAGATAAGGTAGCTCTGCTTGCTGTGTTTATTCCTTTAATTGCGGGGATGGCTGGTAACAGTGGAACTCAAGCTCTCGCTGTAGCAGTTCGAGGAATTGCAACAGGTGATATTGAGGAACAAAGTAAAACGAAGCTATTATTTCGTGAAGCAGGAACAGGTCTAATAACAGGGTTAATATGTGGCTTACTAGTTATAGGGGTCATTTACTTCTGGAAACAGGATCTGTTAATTGGAATGCTTGTAGGAGCAGCAATTTTTGGCTCTATCTTTTTTGCAACGCTTGGCGGATCTTTTATACCCTTACTTATTCATCGGTTGAAAATCGATCCTGCGGTAGCTTCAGGGCCATTTATAACGACTATTAATGACCTAGTTAGTATTTTAATTTATTTGGGCTTAGCAACACTGTTTATATCTTCTTTATAGATTCACCAATCCAAACTTTTTGGCATAAAGTAAAGGAAAAAAGGATGTGCCCATGAGCTCTTTAAATGATCCTATACTTTATATATCCGGTCCCCCTGTTTTCCATCTTCCTCCACAGATACGCTCCAAGGAGGAAGTAGAAATAGTAGTAGATGAGACAATTATAGAAGAGGAAAGTACTTCTATTTATGAGATAAAAAATACAATGTCAGCAAAAAATAATGCTATTTTTGAAAAACTGAAATTTTTATCTAAGCCATTTCAACGGAAAGTTTATCGTCCATTAAGCTTTCATATGGCCGATGGGAGTATTATTCAAGGTGAAGTGCAAGAAGTGACCGATGAACAGGTAATATTTAGTATCAATGGCGAGAGCATAGAGACGTATCCCGTGCATCAAGTAAAGAAAATATTTTGGCGTGGAAGTATATTGAAATAGTTTAAGGCTACCTTATATAGGTAGCTTTTTTTTGTAGCCTACCGTAAAAGTAAACGATAAATGTTGTATTTCTGTTTTTCTTTGGGAGCAATTCGCTGACGAGTGCGTTTGCTGCCGCTTTCTCAGAGGGGTGTTTCGAATAACCTTTTAGTATTTGCTTATGTAGTAAAAGTAAGATTTTTTAAACATAAAAAAACCGTTCGGTGAGTTAGCCGAACGGAAAAGACACTACAATATTGAAAGACGATCAGTCACAAATATCTAAGAATACATCCGCTACACATTGAATCGCACAGAAGCAGCTTAAGTCCACAGTCACACAGTTTGTTGTTGCATCCCAATCATTAACAGCACAGAAGCTTCCTATATCAAGTGTAGTACCATCTAAGAAATCAACGATAGTAGTTCCACCAACTGTAGATAATGGTGCTAAAACACGTAAAGTGGCACAGCAATTATCAAATACTTCTTCAACTCTGAAGAATATTGAAACGCCACATTGCGGTGTAGTAGTTCCAGGAGCTGTATATCTAAATAAAGAAGAGAATGGCGTGCCATCCTTATTCAAAAGCATAAATACACGAGTATCTGCACGGTTATTTACTGGACTAACTAGACCTCCTAGTGGCTCTAAAAAACAGCTAGTCGGGCAAGATCCACAATCAGTTACAGCTTGTGCTTGAATATCTGCTATTGCTTGCACAACATCACATACACAGTTTCCAGTCGAAGGACTTGGAGCAGGGTGATTATTTTTTCCACAACCCATTTTGTTTCACCTCCTTTGCTTCTTTCTTTAGTAATTTATGTAAAGGGTTCTAATTGAACAAGGGCAAATAGCTCAGTTCCATTTGTATATTTAAAAAGTCTGCGTACATACTAACCTAAAAAAAGAGGAGCAAAAAGCCTAATGCGCAAAATAGTGTATATTCTACTGTTGTCTTTATTATTGACGGCTTGTTCTAGCCCTAAAGATCAGGTGTATTCGGACAGAGATACCTCAAAACTTGAGCAAGTCCTTAAGGTGCAGGATAAGATTGCCGGATATCAAAGTGTAATTGATAACAATGATGTTGTTGTTGCAATAGATATTCCGAGGTTCAAACGTTTCCAAAAAGTTAAAATAGAAGATGAAGTAAAAAAAGCAATTGAAAAAGAGTTTCCAGATAAAGAAGTAATCGTTACAGGAGATATAAAAATTAAATGGGAAATAGAAAAAATAGTAGAAAAGAAGAAGAAAAATGACGAATTAAAAAAGTCAATTAATGACATTAAATCCCTATCGAAGGAAGAGACATGATGGATCAAAAACAATTTCAAAAAATCGTCGATAAGCAAACCCCTAAGGCCCCATTATTTATGAGCTGTCTTAAAGCATTTCTAGTTGGAGGAATATTTTGTACGGTTGGACAGCTAATTACTTTTTTCTATATACGTTTTTTTCCTTTTACTGAAAAGACTGCGGGTAATCCGACCGTAGCAACGATGATCTTTATCGCCATGATCTTAACAGGGACAGGTTTATATAAAAAAATCTCTCAGTTTGGAGGAGCGGGATCAGCGGTCCCTGTTACTGGATTTGGTAATGCTGTAATTTCAGCGTCAATCGAGCATAAGACAGAGGGGTATGTATTAGGTGTAGGTGGTAATATGTTTAAGCTTGCAGGATCTGTTATTGTATTTGGTGTACTTTCCGCCTTTTTAGTAGCGTTAGTTAAAACTATTTTAGTTAAATTAGGAGTGGTTTCGTGGTAAATACCGGTGGAACGATTTCATTTACACAACGACCTAGTATTACAAGTGCCGGAATAATAGCTGGTCCGGTCGAAAAATCAAGTCCATTTGCCGAGGGTTTTGATGAAATACTGGAAACTGAAAAAGAAACAAATGAAACATATGAGCAGGCAGCAAGTCGGTTTATTGAAAAGGCCTGTTCTACGGCAGTAAAAAAAGCACATGAAAAAATGGATAATATTGACTTGCTAATCGGAGGGGACTTAGTAAATCAAATGTCGCCTTCTAACTTTGCTGCAAGAAAGCTTGCTATTCCTTATTTTGGTGTTTTTTCTGCATGTGCGAGTTCAATGGAGGCAGTTATCATTGGATCTCTTATGCTAGAGTCTGGAAATGCTAAGAATGTTCTTGCCGGCGCCTCCAGTCATCACCCTTCAGTAGAAAGACAGTTTAGATATCCATTAGAATACGGAGCACAGAAACCAAAAACAGCTCAATGGACAGTAACCGCAGCTGCTTATGCATTATTACAAAGTAAGGCTAAAAATGCTCCTTATATTACTCATGCTACTATGGGCAGAGTTGTGGATGGCCAGCAATCGAACCCGCTTCATATGGGAGCTGCAATGGCTCCTGCTGCGAGAGATACAATTGAAAGGCATCTGAAAAATACGAATAGCAAAATGACTGACTATGATCTAATTATGACGGGCGATCTTGGAAAAATAGGTCTTTCTATATTAAAAGAAATGTTCCAAGACGAGAATAGTGGAGTTATTTTACAGGATGCCGGTGCCCAATTTTATGGAGACAATCAATTCTTTAATGCAGGTGCGAGCGGTCCAGGTTGCTCCGCCTCTGTATTCTTTAGCCAAATTTATAGTCAACTTAAAAAAGGAACGTTTAACCGAGTATTGTTAGTAGCTACAGGGGCTCTATTGTCCCCTTTAACTTATCAACAAGGGGAAACAATCCCTTGTATAGCACATGCCATAGAATGTCGAATGGAGAAGAAGGGATAATATGATATCATCATTAATTACAGCTTTTGTAGTAGGTGGATTAATATGTGTAGTTGGGCAAATCTTAATGGATGCATTTAAGCTTACGCCGGCCCATACGTTAAGTGGATTAGTTGTTTCAGGATCGATTCTTGATGGATTTGGTTTATATGAGCCTCTAATCGATTTTGCAGGAGCTGGTGCAACTATACCAATTACCTCTTTTGGAAACTCATTAACTCATGGAGCGTTGGCCGAAGCCGAGAAGCACGGATTAGTTGGAGTAATAACAGGAATGTTTGAAGTCACTAGTTCAGGTATTAGCGCAGCAATCTTATTTGGTATCATTGGAGCCTTTATATTTCAGAAACGGAAAACCACGTACTAATTAAAATGCCCTACTTCCTCTTACCCCTTTGCATACTATAAGTTGAAAGGAAGGGGGGAAAGATATGTACGGCTATTGTGGTGGCGAAAGTTTTTGCTATGGTGGTGGTTACGGCTATGGCTATGGCGGAGGTTATGATGGTGGAGGATACGGTGGTTTTCAAGGTTCTAACGCATTTGTTCTGCTTGTAGTGTTATTCATTCTTTTAATAATAGTAGGAAGCACCTTTCTCCCTTAACACCTGGATATAAATAATGCGAGGGGGAAAATACATGCAAAATTCTTTTTTTAGAGCGATTGAGAATAAAACTGGCGTATCAATGGATCAGCTTTTTACATTAGCTAACGCTATTTCAAATGCGGATTTTACTGATGAACATCAAGTTAGAAAAATCGTAAGAAAAGTAGGTAGGGTAGCTAACAAACCTGTCTCTAAAGAATTAGAAGATCAGCTGACGAACTCTATCCTCCAAAAAGGAAGTTCCATCAGTTTAACTGATATTGAAAAAATGTTGTAATTTTTTTTAAAAAAGAGGTTTAAGGTAATTTCAAATGGGGTAAAGAGCATAGAGTTTATAATGGAGGTGGATAAGAATGGGGTATATTATTCCAGTTCAACCTTTGCAGTCACAAATTTATGCTAATCGAATGCAAATGGAAGAATATAATTTTGCTCAAATCAGCAATGTTCAATCAGTTAAAATGAAATCACTTTTTGATAATCACTTAACAAACCTTCAACAAAATGAAGACGTAGAACAAAAAGAAGAGAAGCAATTATCGGGTAATAAGGAACTTTCTAGCTTGCCATTATACAAAGGCTTTATCCAACCTAACCCCGTCAATTTATCACCTATTATTGCAGAAATATCAGGTAAAGGTCATTTTGTAAATACCTATATTTAAGCAAAAAGTAAAACCCGCTAACGGTATGTTAGCGGGTTTTGCTTATGTAGGATTATAATTCTTTTTCCATAGCTCGGTGAGGAATATTAGCCTCCAGAAATTCTGGGGACGTAATAGTATACCCTCTTTTTTCATAAAAAGGTAGTGCCTGACTTTGAGCATTAAGCTTTAGCTTTTTAAATTGATGATCCAATGCATATTTCTCCATACAATCCATCATCAAGTTACCTAAATGCTTCCCTCTGTACTCTGGTAAGATACATACTCTCTCTACTTTACCGACATGGGGCTCTGCAATACGGATGCGGCCAGCTCCAAAAGGAGTGTCTCCATCATAGGCTACAAAATGCGTCGATTTCATATCATATTCGTCTAACTCTAAATGTAGAGGAACATCTTGTTCCTCTACGAATACTTTTCTTCTTATATGAATAGCATCCTCATATTCTTTCTCTGTTTCAACAATTTTTGCAAATACCAAGTTTACTCAGCTCCAGACAATCTAAATGTTTCATATACGGTCCATGAACCGTCTTCTAATTGGTACAACAGGTGAATTCGGTCAATTTCTTCCTCAAACTGTGCACCAATCATTTTTAATTGAGGTAAAATATCGTCGTGTTCACTTCCACTAAGTTTTTGTGCAATAGTAATATGAGGAACAAATGAATACGTTTCGTCATCATGAAATTCAATAGAATTTAAATCCTCATGAAGCTTCTCTAGCTCTGGAGTAGATTGAACATTAAAATAGATGGCATTTGTTACAGGTGCAAAAGAACTTACCTTTGTAGTTTTCATAGTAAAAGGCTTATGTTTTTTAGCTATATCATTAATATGGTCAGCTATTGTTTTAATTTGGGCTTCATCTGCCTCAAAAACTCCCTTCAATGTCATATGAGGAGTAATTAGGGCATAATGGGGATCATAACGCTTTCTATAAGAGTTTGCAAAATCTTGTACCTTTTTTGATGGAAAAGCAACAATACCGTATTTCATAATCATGACCTCCTTATAATTATCTTACAATATATTTCTATTATATCAAAAATACCCTACAGACTGAAATTGTTTAGCAGAGATCTTTTAATATCTGGCTGCCAAAGCTTCCATGTATGGTCTCCATTTAATTCGTCGTAAAAGGTAGAAACTCCTTTATTTTTTAGCATATCATGCAGTTGTCGATTAGGTGTAAGGAAATCGGTGAGTAGTCCGTCTCCCGTTTTAACTGCTGTTTCTTCATTTCCTATTACTTGATAAATGGAAAAAGCACTTACTTCTTTATGATTTTCCACTTTTTCTAATATTTCTTCATTAACCAAAGGGGAGTGAAGGATGACCTTGCCAAAGGTGTTTGGATATCTTAGAGCAGTAAGTAAAGAAATTGTTCCTGCCAGTGAATCACCTATTAGAGCTCTCCCCATTCCAATTTGATAAGTGGGATAATTTTCATCAATATAAGGAACTAGCTCTTGTGCTATAAACCGTGAATACGCAAGCTGCTGCTCTCCCTCTGGATGATATTTACTTCGGCGATCTTTTACATTTTTATAAGGCACGCCCACAATTATTAAGTTTTCTATTTCCCGGTTTTCGTATAACTCATCTGCAATCCGGGATATTCTGCCAAGCTGAAAGTAGTCTTTTCCGTCTGATGCGATTAAAACACTATATTTGTATAATGGTGAATAATTGGGAGGTAAATAAATTAATAACTGGATCTCTTCATCTAACGCTTTACTGTAAATTGTTGTATCTTGTAATGTGCCTCGATTCATATTTACACCTCGTTGTCATGTTATATAGAAATTGTATCATATACTGGTAAAGAGGTATAATAAGAGGAGTTCACAAGGATTGTTTTACATTGTTAGATTATAAGGAGGTTATTTTTTTGGAAAATGAATCATTAAGAGTGCATTCGAGAACAGTAGAGCAAGCCACGTTAGATGCCTTAAAACGTAGAGGGGTTACCATCGAAGAGGTTGCTAAAATCGTGTATGAAATGCAGTTTCCTTATAATAAAGGATTAACAATTGAACATTGTATTGAGTCGATCAAGAGTGTCATGAAAAAAAGAGAAATGCAGCATGCCATCTTAGTTGGTATTGAATTAGATGAGCTTGCTGAGAAGAAAATGCTTTCTGCTCCTCTTCAGCAAATTGTAGAAGCAGATGAAGGTTTGTTCGGAGTAGATGAAACAATCGCATTAGGCGCTGTATTTACATACGGAAGTATAGCCGTCACCACGTTTGGGCATCTAGACAAGAATAAAATAGGTATTATATCTAAACTAGATACAAAGAAGGGTGGAAGTATTCATACCTTTTTAGATGATTTAGTTGCAAGTATCGCTGCTAGCGCAGCATCTCGTCTCGCTCACCGAACAAGAGACTTAGAAGAAGCAAATGAAACCTTTGAAGATATAGCACCAGAAGAAACAGCTCCAGAGACTAAAATTAAAGGTACAACGACATAATATAGTCGTATGAAAGTCTGTGGACAAACTGAAATTGAAGTTTGTCCACAGACTTTTTAGTTAAATAATTATTAGTACAATTTATTTCTCCTATTAACTGGTAAATTTACTTGATTGTAAGCGAAGTTATTATCCCTCTTTTCCATTCATATAAATAGAATGATTTTGAGTTTATATATTATCAATTAACATGACTAGGTACATTATTTCTAAAGTATTGTAAAGAATAAAAAATATAAGAGCATTGATCTGCATATTAAAAGGAGGAGAATCATCGGACTCTCCTCCTAAACGTTCTAAGTAACTACGATACATTACTAATTCAAAATAAAAATACTGACTTTTAGAAAATAATCTATTCGATTGTTGTCGTCTCGGTTGTAGTAGAGTCACTTTGTTGGAAATATAAAAAAGTTTCCTCTTCTAGTTCATTTTGTAAACGTTCCTTGTTTAAACCTATTGACATTGGTCCTTGAAAAATAGGTTCCCACCATGTTTGAGTTTCAGTCATTATATTTCCTCTCCTTTTTAAAAGCTTTTAAATAATTCATTTGATTTTTATATACCCCAATTTGTTGCTCCATCAAACACTAATTACGAAATTAAAACTTTACATAAGACAGGATTGGTTAAAGAACGGTTAAAAAGATTACTTTATAACTCATCCTTTAAAAGTAGTATGCCGTTTTTGAATCATTTAATGTACTAGGTAGAAAATCCAATTTCTTTCGTCTACTTGAAAAAAATAGTATGCTTTAGCAAGAAGGTCTTTTAGCACTAAAGAAGTTTTACTACAAACAAAGTCGATGAGGAGATGATTTATGTGAAATTTACTTCACAGCAGTTGGATATTATGTTAGAGGAGCATCATGCATTTTACTACTCAGGCATAACAAAATCCGCGAAGTTTCGAATCGAACAATTAGAAGTGTTGAAAAAAACGATTAAGAAGTATGAAACTGAAGTAATTGAAGCTCTTTATAAGGACTTGAGAAAGAGTGAGTTTGAGTCCTATACGACAGAAATAGGCTTAATATATGAAAGTATTTCAAACATGAACAAAAATTTGGAGCACTGGATGCAACCTAAACAGGTGAAGACTCCAATGGCCTTAATGCCATCTAAAAGTCAGATTATTAGTGAACCCTATGGAACAGTATTAATTATTGCCCCATTTAACTATCCTTTTCAATTAGTAATGGAACCGTTAATTGGTGCAATTGCTGGCGGTAATTGTGCCATGATTAAACCTTCGGAAACTACTCCTCACACTACTAATATAGTGAAGAAGATTGTTGCAGAGGCATTTCATCCGCATTATATAAGAGTCGTGGAAGGAGAGAAAGAAGAAACATCCCTTTTAATCCATGCTCCATTTGATTTTATTTTCTTTACAGGTAGTGTAAATGTAGGGAAGGTAGTAATGGAAGCAGCTTCTAAAAGACTCACTCCTATTGCTTTAGAATTAGGAGGGAAAAGCCCGGCTATTGTCGATCACACAGCTAACTTAGATTTAGCCGCTAAACGTATAATTTGGGGTAAATTAGTGAACGCCGGACAAACTTGTATTGCACCTGATTATTTATTAGTAGAGGAGCCTGTAAAAGACAAGCTGATTGAAAAATTACAGGAAGCCATTCATCATTTTTATGGAGAAAATGTACAAGAAAATACAGACTACGGCAGGATAGTTAATACCAATCATTTTAAACGACTACAAAAAATGATTGTCCAAGAAAAGGATCAAATTATTTTTGGTGGAAAATCAGACAAGGAAGATTTATATATAGAGCCTACAATTCTAGATGGTGTGCAATTTTCAAGTCCATCTATGCAGGAGGAAATCTTCGGACCAATTTTACCAGTAATCACTTACAAAGAGTTACCTGATATTATTCGTCAGATTAGAAAATTCCCTAAACCTTTAGCTGCCTATATGTTTAGTGAGCATGAGGGAGCTCAAAACTATTTCCTAGAAGAGCTTTCATTTGGAGGCGGTTGTATAAATGATACTATCATGCATGCAGGTAGTGCACATTTACCTTTTGGTGGGGTAGGAAACTCTGGAATGGGTGCATATCATGGGCTAGCGAGCTTTGAATTATTTACTCATCAGAAATCTATTGTGAAGAAGAGCACGACTATACCTCTTAATGTAGCATTCCCGCCTTATAAGAACAAAATAAAGCTAGTAAGAAGTTTATTAAAATAATAGTATTTTTTGGAGGTGCGATGATATAAAATTGTCGCACCTTTAGTGCGTTATAATTATTTTATGGACAAATGGTGACATTACATAATCCAATTATATCAATGCTATATTGACAATTTATATCTTTTTTACTACTATTTGAATTGAGGGAGTTGTGTTTTTACGATAAATTTAAAATGGAGGACAAGTAATGGAGTCCATATTTGGAACAGGGTCCAAAGATTTATTGCTCACAGTAAAAGATGCTTTACATAAAGAATCGTTGTCAAATATTAACCTACTGGAAGAAAAACTTGAAGATACATTTTATAAAATGAATCTGATGAGCTATGCAGTAAATGAAACCATGATAATTGCTTTAACTGATCATGCTGGAAAAATATTATATGTAAATGACAAATTTACAGAGATCTCTGGTTACTCTCATGAAGAATTAATCGGAAAAACTCATCGAGTTATTAATTCCTTCACTCACCCGTCTGAATTTTTTGAAGAATTGTGGGAAACGATTCTTAATGGACAAACTTGGGAAGGTGAAATATGTAACAAACGTAAAAATGGACAATTGTATTGGGTGAAGACTTATATTTTACCTATTAATACAATTGAACAAGGTACATACTTTTTAAGTATTCGGACAGATATAACACATGAAAAAGAAAATGAGCTACGTTTAAAGAATAATATCATTAATTCATTTGATACTGTAGTGAGACATGTAAACAACTTAATTTTTAGATTAGATAAAGAGTTGAATTTTACCCTACTAACCGGAAAGATAGCAACAGAGTACTTTTTGGAAAGAGGAATTCCGATGATTCATCCTTCCAATGAACTGTTTGCGGAACAAACATCTCAATCCTTTAATCGGACGATGGATTATTTTCCTAAGGAAATATCTGATAGACTTAAGCAGAATATTTCAAAGGTCTTTTTAGGGAAGGAAGTTTCTTATAAAGAGTGGTTTGGGCCTAAATGTATTCATATCACGATCTCACCTATTGAAAAAGAAGGTGAGATAATGGGCGCTATAGGAATAGGAAATGATATTACGGAAATAGAAAAGACTAGAAGGAAGTTATCAGAGCTAGCGTACGAGGATCACTTAACAAATACATACAATACTGCAGCATTAAATAGGGATATCCAGCTTAAGATAAAATTAAAGGAAAAGTTTAGCTTTCTATATATTGATTTAGACCGATTTAAAAATATTAATGACTCATTAGGTCATGTTACAGGAGACCTGCTATTACAAAAGGTTTCTAAAAGAATGAAAAAATTCTATAACGAAGGCGCCAAGATTTATAGGATGGGTGGGGATGAGTTTGTTATTCTTTTGGAGGATAACTATTTTTCTTGTAGGGACTCATTAAGTAATGCCCAACTGTTATTAAAAGAAATTGAAAAGCCTTTTAGCATTCATGAAATGGAGCTATACATTTCATGCTCTATTGGAATTTCCTGCTTTCCGGAACACGGAGATAGTTATAATGCTTTACATAGAGCTGCAGACTTAGCGTTAAATGAATCGAAAGATAAAGGGAAGAGAACAGCAGTCTTGTACACATCTGAATATGAAAAAGGATATATAGATAAGTTGTCTTTAGAGAGTGATATTCGGATGGGACTTAAAAAGAACGAATTCTTTCTAGTCTACCAACCGAAATTAAACCTAATTACCAACAAGGTTCAAGGCTATGAAGCGCTTATTAGATGGAATAGAAAGGGAAAAAATATTATTCCGCCGAATGAGTATATTCCATTTGCAGAAGAGACAGGGCTAATTATTCCGATTGGTAGGTATGTTCTTAAGGAAGCATGTAAGCAAGCTACACAATGGTTAAAAGAGGGATTGTCTTTTAGTACAATATCTGTGAATATAAGTCCAGTTGAGTTAGATCAAAATGACTTTACAGCCAATGTAAAATATATTCTTCATGAGACTGGGCTTCCAGCACATTATCTAGAACTGGAAATTACGGAAAACATTCTAATGAAAAATCTAAGCAAGCTGTCTAGTATATTGGAGGATTTAAAACAACACGGTGTTCGAATTGCAATGGATGATTTTGGTTCCGGCTTTTCAAATTTCCGTTATTTAAAGGAACTCCCTATTCACACTTTAAAAATAGATCAAGTCTTTATGAATCAGATCATAGAAAAAAGAGACGAAGTAATAGTGTCCTCTATTATAAAAATAGGCAAAAGTCTTGGTTTAGAAGTAGTAGCGGAAGGGGTGGAAACAGAGGAAGTCATCCAGTTTTTAAAGCTACATAATTGTGAAATTGTCCAAGGTTTCTATTATTCCAAGCCTCTTCGTGTGGAGGATGTTCCTGGCTTTAAGCTTGTGGCCTCACGAACATAGATGACATGA
This sequence comes from Psychrobacillus sp. MER TA 171, assembly GCF_023713305.1. Taxonomy (NCBI): domain Bacteria; kingdom Bacillati; phylum Bacillota; class Bacilli; order Caryophanales; family Bacillaceae; genus Psychrobacillus; species Psychrobacillus sp. MER TA 171. Next base: position 66,791 of record NZ_JAMAWN010000013.1, read on the forward strand.
GAATCTTTTAACCTTATAAATTGGATGATAACCCTTTCAATTTTGAGGATTAGCGAGTTCCAACTAAAGAAAAAATACCTTGAGATCCCATTCTCAAGGTATTTTTACTTTAGTAAATGTGGGATGTAAGTCTTTGATGCAACGGATATAAAAAGAAGAGACTAATCCGTTGCCTCTATGTTTGAAGTGTAAGGTAACTGAATAGTTACCGTAGTTCCTTGTCCTTTTTGGCTTTCAATGGCAATCGTTCCACCATGTTCAGCAATAATTTTTTCGGAAATCATCATTCCAAGGCCTGTCCCGTTAATCTTAGTAGAAAAAAATGGATCGAAGATTTTCTCAACAACCTGTTTGTCCATCCCTACTCCATTGTCTCTAATTTTAATAAGGATGATATCCTGGGGCTCGATGGAACAGCTAATATGGATTTTACCATTGTCAGACATTGCCTCTATCGCATTTTTAACCAGGTTAATAAGTACTTGCTTCATCTGACCTTCCTCACCGTAAAGGTGTATCGGACCTTTTATAATATCAGTAGTCAAAAATATCCCATTCAAGTTAATTTCGGGTTGAAATAAAACGAGAAGATCATCTAATGTTTGAGTTAAATCATACTTCTTTGGCAATTTTGCGTGTGGCTTTGCTAAAACTAGGAATTCACTAATAATGTAATTGATTCTTTCAATTTCGTTTTCAATTACTTTAGTGTAACGGTAATAGGGCTGGGTAGGGTCCCCATTCATAATCTGCATAAAGCCAGATATAACTGTTATAGGATTTCGAATCTCATGAGCTACTCCAGCTGCCATTTCCCCAGCAACCTTTAGCTTTTCTGATTGTAGTAATAAATTCTCTGTTTCTTTTTTAAAGCTAACGTCCCTACTAATTATAGAAAGGGCAATCAGCTCGTTTTGGTAATCATAAATTGGAGAAACAGTAATTTGGGCATCAAAATAAGTTCCATCTTTTTTTCGATCAGTAGTTTCGAGAAAATGATAGCTGGCCCCTTTTAATACCTCTTGTTTTCTTGTTTCATCTAGCTGATATTGTGGAGACAAAATAGAAACACTTTTTCCTATTACTTCTTCCCTTTTCCAACCATATAAATCTTCAAAAGCAGGATTTACCTCTATTATTTTATTGTCTTTATCAAATACAGTAATACTATCCTTCGCATTATCAAAAAAAAGCTGTAAATAACTTTCTCTCGAATATTGCTCTTTTCTCATAGAAGTATTTAGTTCAGAAATCTTATTCCAATATTTACGGTCAAAGTATGTATTTAAGATGGAAGTGAAAATAAGTATAGCTAAAAGTAGTATAAAAGCAATTAAATCTTCTGAGGACAAAATATATGTATAGTCATCATTTTTATAATAGATGAGTCCAAGAATTTCAATGATAGTTATAAAGAATAATAATATTCTAGGACCTATATTGGAATAGATGACTGCGATGTATATTGGGTAAATAAAAAATACAATCATAACTACGCTGTCACTGTATATATTCAAGATTAAAAGATAAAGATTGAGTGTTATAAACAAAATGTATTGGATAATTGGGTTCTCTGAGTTTACCCAGCATAACAACGTTAAGATGAGTAGGTATACAATCCCAGCGTATAGATAAATTAATAGGTCCTTGTTATGTAAAAATATTGCCAGAATAATATGACAAACAGTAAAACAGGAAAAAATAATGAAAAACAATTTATTTTTATCTTTCGTAGTATTAATATATTCCATTTTTCCCACCTCCTATCAGATTAGATACTTCTTATATTAGCCTATTTAAAGGTATCTGAAAATACAAGATTTTGATAAGATGGAGTAAGAACAAAGGAGGAGTCATTATGTCATACAAATTTCAAGAGCAAGAGACTGTCTCTTTGCTAAAACAATTAGTGGAAATTCCTAGTCCTTCCGGTTATACAAAGGACATCATGGATTTTATGGAGCAGTTTTTAAAGGATATTGATGTTAATTATATTAGAACTAACAAGGGAGCGCTTATTGCCACCATTCTAGGAGAAAATGATACTAAACATCGTTTACTGACAGCACACACCGATACTTTGGGAGCTATGGTAAAGGAAGTGAAGTCTTCTGGCAGATTGAAGCTTGCAATGGTAGGTGGCTTTAATTGGAACGCTGTAGAAGGTGAGTATTGTACAATCCATACAGCAGATGGAAGAAAAATACGGGGCACCATTCTCATGCATCAAACAACAGTTCACGTCTATAAAAATGCGACTGCGCTCGCTCGTGATGAGCAAAACATTGAGGTACGTGTGGATGAGAAAGTAGTAAGTGCTAGTGAAACAAGAGAGTTAGGTATAGAGGTTGGGGATTTTGTTTCATTTGATCCTCGATTTGAGCAAACGGAATCTGGCTTTATCAAGTCACGTCATTTAGATGACAAAGCAAGTACTGCCCTTTTACTCCAATTAATGAAAGCTATTAAAGAAAATAAATGGACGATTCCTTATACAACACACTTTTATATTTCTAATAATGAGGAAATTGGATTTGGAGGCAATTCTAACATTCCAGAACAAACAGTGGAATATATAGCAGTCGATATGGGTGCGATAGGCGATGGACAAACCTCGGATGAGTATACTGTTTCCATTTGCGCAAAAGATTCCTCTGGGCCGTATCATTATGAATTAACCCGAAACCTCGTAGAACTAGCCAAGGCAGAAGGAATTGATTATAAGTTAGACATCTATCCATACTATGGTTCTGATGCTTCTGCTGCAATAAGAGCAGGTTTTGATGTCAAGCATGCATTGTTTGGACCAGGAATTGAAGCATCGCATGCATATGAAAGAACTCATATTCAATCATTAGAAAATACAGCGAAACTATTGTATTCTTATATACAATCTGAAATCCTGTAATGGATACTAGTAGACATTTTTACGATTAATTTGTAAAATTGTCTGCTAGTTCTTTTTTTACTTGTATTTTTGCTAGTAAATCCATATGATAAAAAAGTGAATAAGAAGGAGATATACAAATATGGACAAACAATTACAAGAAGAAATACTTAAGAGAAGAACCTTTGCAATAATTTCCCACCCGGATGCTGGTAAAACGACTATAACGGAAAAGCTTTTATATTTTGGAGGAGCTATTCGTGATGCAGGTACAGTAAAGGGGAAAAAATCGGGGAAATTTGCAACTTCAGACTGGATGGAAATCGAAAAGCAACGTGGGATTTCTGTAACATCCTCTGTTATGCAATTTGACTTTAATAATTGTCGTATAAATATATTAGATACACCTGGACATCAGGATTTTAGTGAAGACACTTATCGAACATTGATGGCTGTGGATAGTGCAGTGATGATTGTAGATGCTGCCAAAGGGATAGAGGCTCAAACATTAAAACTATTTAAGGTTTGTCGCATGCGCGGTATTCCTATCTTTACTTTCATTAACAAACTAGACCGACAAGGTAAAGAACCTCTTGAATTAATGGAGGAGCTAGAAGAAGTACTTGGAATTCAATCTTATGCAATGAATTGGCCGATTGGTATGGGTAAAGAATTTTTAGGGATTTATGATCGCTACAATCATCGAATTGAGCAATTCCGCACAGAGGAATCTGAAAAATATCTTCCGTTAGATGATGAGGGAGAATTAGCTGTCGATCATTCTATGAAAGAAACATCTTATTATACGCAAGCTATGGAAGATATTATGTTGTTAAATGAAGCAGGGAATGATTTTGATAAAGAAAAAGTACTTTCTGGTGATTTAACACCTGTATTTTTTGGTAGTGCATTAACTAACTTTGGTGTGCAAACCTTCTTAGAAACATACCTTCAGTTTGCTCCAACTCCACAGCCGAGAATGACTGATGTTGAAGAAGAAGTAAATCCTTTGAACGAAGATTTCTCCGGTTTTATATTTAAGATTCAAGCGAATATGAATCCTGCTCACCGAGATCGAATTGCATTTGTACGTATCGTTTCGGGGAAATTTGAACGCGGAATGACTGTTACTTTGGCACGTACTGGAAAAACGTTTAAAGTCACTCAGTCTACTCAATTTTTAGCTGATGATCGTGAGACAGTAGAAACCGCTGTAGCTGGAGATATTATTGGTCTTTATGATGTTGGAAATTATCAGATTGGGGATACGGTTGTTGGAGGAAAAAAAGCATTTAATTATGAAAAACTTCCTCAATTTACTCCAGAAATGTTTGTAAAGGTTACTGCTAAAAATGTATTAAAATCTAAGCATTTCCATAAAGGTATTATGCAGCTTGTACAAGAAGGTGCAATTCAATTTTACAAAACACTTCATACAGAAGAAGTAATTCTTGGTGCAGTTGGACAGCTTCAATTTGAAGTATTCGAGCATCGTATGAAAAACGAGTATAATGTAGAAGTTCGTATGGAGCCAATTGGATCGAAGGTAGCTCGTTGGATTGAAAATGAAGAAGATGTAAAAGAATCAATGACAGGTCCAAGAAGCATGCTAGTAAAAGATCGTTATGATCACTATGTATTCTTATTTGAAAATGAATTTGCAACTCGCTGGTTCCAAGACAAATATGAGCATATAAAGCTATATAACCTACTATAAGGTATAGATCCCTGCTAAATAGGGAATTGTAAATAAAGGTAATCGGAAGAATGCTCGCATTCTTTTGGTTACTTTTTTTATTAGCTTTGTTAAAGTTATTGGTGGATTTTGACTAATAATTCTTATTTATAGTGACTGTAAACATTATAAAAAGGACATTCATATGACTATTAAGATTATAAAATTGGGATTGGGTACAGTTTTTTTGCCTTATTTATGCAATTTATAAGCACTTATCGAAGCATTAAAGCTGTTCCCATTTATTGATTGGAGCGCCAGACGGCGACTCCTACGGGATGAGTGAGACAGATAAGACATCACAACCACGCGCGTAAGCGATGGGTGATGGCTTATCGCTCACCCCGAGGAAAGCCTCCGGCTGGTGTGAACAATCAATTCTACTCTCTGATCTAAGATTTCTTTGCATCATAAATCAACTACCCTTTAACATAACTTTCTTATTAAAAACGAGAGAATTTGATTTCGATATGGAGCAGAAATGATAAATTAAAGAATTACATTCTCATTGGGGTGAGTGAAATCGTGGTATTTTTAACTTATATAACTGAAGAGCTACCCGTTCTAACCATCATCGGCTGTGTATGAAAGGGGAAGTAGTTCGTAATTAATGCTATTAGTTGTTTCTGCACATTTCTTATGCATAGAAAAAAGTTATACAATTGTTATATTCTCTTTATTTATCTATCCCTAAGCAATAATAAAATTTGAACTCTTACGTCATAGAGCATATGATATAAATAGCGAAAGTAAAGGTGGTTCCCTGTATATGAAAATTAGTGGTTTCTCTATAAAAAGACCTGTATTTACTACTGTAATTATGTTTTTAGTAGTTATATTAGGAGCTGTTTCTTTTTTTAAAATTCCAATCACATTGATCCCAGAGTTAAATCCTCCAATCGGCGTTGTTGTAACTAACTATCCCGGTGCTGGGCCAATAGAGGTAGATGAAAAAATAACCAAACCATTAGAAACTTCTTTAAGTACCTTACCTGGTATTAAGTCAATCAGTAGTACATCTCAAGAAAGCGCTAATTTTATTTTATTAGAATTTGATTGGTCTACCGATATGGATGATGCCCAATTGGACATTATGCAACGAATAGATTTAGTGCCCGTACCTACTGGAGCAGATAAGCCAAGATTTTTAAAATTTGATCCTGCACAGTTTCCAGTCATTCAGTTATCACTAAGAGCTGCTGATGAAGGACAAGATATTCGATTGATAGCAAAAGAACTAGAGAAGGAATTAATCAGCACAGAGGGTGTAGCAAGTGTTAATATATCGGGTTCACTTGTCGAAGAAGTGCAGATATTATTAGATCAAAACAAATTAATTCAAAATGGACTAACTCAAAGTGATATTGTCCAGCTAATTCAAGCGAATAATATTTCTCTTCCTGGAGATCCAATAGAAACAGAGGAAAAGATGTCCTTAACTACTCGAATTATGAGCTCATTAACCTCTGTTGAAGAAATACAAAATTTGGTTATTACTGTTAACCCAATTGATGGTTCGCAAATAACTATTTCCGATGTGGCAACAGTTCAGTTAGCAGAACAAGAGACAGATAGTGAAACAAGAGCCAATGAAGAGCCGGCTGTTCTCTTGTCTGTGCTCCAAGAATCAAGTGCAAATACTGCACAAGTATCTACCGCCTTTCAAGAGGCATTGGACAAGCAACTTGAGAAAGAGGAATATAAGGGAGTTACAGCGGATATTCTTTTTGATCAAGGGGATTACGTCAAACTGGCCATCAACAATATTGGAACCACGTTAGTAACAGGTGGTTTATTGGCAATGGTAGTTTTGTTCGTGTTCTTAAAAGGCATTAGAAGTCCAATTATTATTGGTGTTGCAATTCCATATTCCGTTATTGTGACATTTTTACTGATGTACTTTGCTGGTTTTTCTTTAAACATAATGACGCTCGGAGCACTTGCATTGGGAATTGGGATGCTAGTTGATAATTCTATTGTTGTTATCGAGAATATCGAAAGGCATCTCGGTTTAGGAAAAGACCCTAAAGCTGCAGCTTTAACAGGCACAAAAGAAGTAAGTGGAGCAATTACAGCCTCTACTTTAACGACTATAGCAGTATTTATACCTGTAATTTTCCTTTCAGGACTTATTGGCCAGATATTTACCGAATTTGCATTAACTATTTCGTTTAGTCTTATTGCTTCACTTTTTGTTGCACTCACTGTCATACCTATGATGGCTAGTAGAATGTTAAAAAAACCAAAAGGAGATTTAGAAGCTAGAAGACGAAGATCGAAGGCTTACAACAATTTGGAGAAGTCGATTAAGTGGTCTTTAGGTCACCGAGCTTTAGTTCTGTCTCTGACCTTAGCTTTACTAATTATTTCTGTATTTGGTATTTTCCGTGTAGGTACTGAATTTTTACCTCCTACGGATGAAGGCTTTGCTTCTATTAGTGTAAGGCTACCAAATGGTTCATCGTTTACATCTACAAATGAAGTAGTAGACGAGATAGAGAATATATTGCAGGAACAGAAGGATGTAGATGTCTATGTAAGCTTTGTAGGTGGAAGTCAAGAGGGCATGTCTCGAGGTACTTCTAGATCTAACATCGCAGAAATCTCTGTCAAACTAAAACCGCTTGATGAACGAAGTCAATCTACATTTGAATTTGTAGATAAAGTACAGCCTAAAATAGCACAAGCAATAGGAGAAAGAGCAGAGATAAACTTTAATGTTCAAACAGCATCTGGCTCCTCACCTAATGTGGTGTCTTTCAATATTTCCTCCGCTGATAAGGATATATTAAACCAAGCCGTTGCTGATTTGCAGGCTGATTTAGAAAAAATAAAAGGCGTAACTAAGGTCAACAATGACATTATTTCTACCGTAGAGGAAGTACAAATGATTGTTAAGCGAGATGCAGCAACAGAACTAGGTCTCGCTCCTGCTCAAATAGCTCAAATGGTTAACAATGTAACGAGAGGCGTGTTAGCTTCCCAAATAATCTCGGAAGACAATGAAGTTTACGGAGTTTACGTTAAATATAACGAATCAGACCGGGAAAATATTGAAACCTTAAAGCAACTAAAACTACGTACTCCATCAGGTCTTTTTGTAAACCTTGAGGATGTTGCAAGTATAGAGGTTGCTGAGGGACCAGTAGCTATACGAAGCTTAAACCAGGCTAGCGCGGTTGCATTTTCTGTTAAGTATGAGTCAGAAAATACACTAGGAGACATGTCCGAACAAATTGATCAAGTAATAGAGAAGCAAAACTTTAGTGATAAAGTGCAAGTCAATTTTGGTGGCGACAGAGAGTTGATGGATAATGCCAAAAATGATATGATTTTGGCTGTTTTATTGGCGGTTGTCTTAGTGTTTATCGTAATGGCAGCTCAGTTTGAATCTTATAAATATCCGTTTGTAATCATGTTTACTGTACCGTTAATCGTGATAGGAATTGGGATTGTCTTATTCATTACAAATACTCCTATTAGCGTTTCCGCTGTCATAGGGATACTAATACTTGTTGGAATTGTTGTGAATAATGGAATTGTATTAGTAGATTACATTAACCAGCGTAAAGCAGATGGCTATTCATCCTTCGAGGCAATTACGACTTCCGTTCGAGATAGAGTACGTCCGATCCTAATGACAGCTCTAACGACAATATTAGGTTTAATTCCACTGGCCCTTGGAATTGGAGAGGGAACAGAAATAAATCAACCAATGGCTTTAACTGTAATTGGTGGTTTAGTTGCTTCGACTTTACTAACATTATTTGTAGTGCCAATCATCTATAGTTTAGTGGACAAAGAGACAAGAAAAATAAAATCATCTTAAATAAGAAAAGCTCCGAAAATTTACGTACTGTAAAATTTCGGAGCTTTATTTTTGTATACATTGGTTTGGTTTAAGACACTAGACCAAATAGAATATCGTGTAACACCTTTTCCGATTAAAGTTTATGTATGCGCATTTAGAGGTCTTTAGTATAATCAAAAAAAGGGGATGATTACCAATATGTCTAATGCATTGATTACAGGATTTCCAGGGTTTTTGTCGAAAAATATCATAAAGGAACTACGTCATCAAAATCGATATTCCGCTATTTATGTTCTAGTTCTTCCTAACCTAGTTCAAAAAGCTGAACAGGTAATAAGTGAAATTTACGAGGACGGAATAACTAACCAATCGATTATTGTGGTGAAAGGGGATATTACACTATCAAATGCAGGGCTTGATAATGAAACAATTAACAACTTAAAGCAAGAAATAAATGATGTATGGCATTTAGCAGCTATTTATGACTTAGCTGTTCCAAAGGAAATTGCCTGGAAGGTTAATGTGGAAGGAACTAAATTATTTAATGAGTTAGTTCTTAAACTTCCAAATATAAAAAGGTATATGTATTTTAGCACGGCTTATGTGGCGGGGAAAAGAGAAGGTAAGCTACTGGAGACGGAACTTATTAAACCCCCTGGATTTAAAAATCATTATGAGGAAACAAAATACGAGGCGGAGGTACTTGTAAACAACTTAAAAAGCCAACTGCCACTTACCATTATTAGACCAGGGATTGTAAGGGGACATTCCATCACAGGAGAAACGATTAAGTTTGATGGGCCATACTTTTTTATAAACATGATTAACAGACTGAAACGATTACCTATAATACCTTATCTCGGTAAGTCCACGTCTTTTATTAATGTAGTACCATCTGATTACATAACAAAAGCCTCCATATATTGCTGTTTTGATGAAGAAGCAGAAGGGAAGACTATTCATTTAACCGATCCAAAGCCTTATCCAGTTGAAGAGGTATATAGAGCTTTTGTTAGAGAAGTTACAGGGAAATATCCTAAGGGGAGAATACCATTAGCATTAGCAAAGGTATCTGTTAGCTTATTACCTATAAGAAAGTTCCTGCAGGTGGAAAAAGAAACATTAGATTATCTCACTTGGAATTCTTCTTTTGATACAACAAATGCTGAAAAAATTCTGCGTAAAGGGGAGATAAATTGTCCTGATTTTATAGAGTCGATACCTTCCATGGTTCGTTTTTACAACAAACACAAAGACGATCCAACCTATCATATATCCATTAAATAATTATGCTTTACTAATTACTTAAATGTTGTTATTATAGACATATAAATAAATAGACTCTTGACGTTCGTCAAAGGGGAGTAGCTATAGGGAAACCTATTTCATAGTCGTCATTACATGGCTTTTGCCATCGGTTATGATAGCACATTAATTTTTAATTTGCTTAGCAAGACCTTTGCCTTTTTTTAGGCAGGGGTCTTTTTATATTTCAAAGGAGGATATATTTTTATGGATTATGGAATTTTGTTAGAGTATGGATGGGTTTTACTTGTCCTAGTAGGACTGGAAGGCTTGCTAGCTGCTGATAACGCAGTAGTAATGGCAGTAATGGTTAAGCACTTACCGAAGGCCCAACAAAAAAAGGCTCTGTTTTACGGTCTATTAGGGGCTTTTGTTTTTAGATTTGCAGCTTTATTTATGATTACGTTTTTAGTTAACATTTGGCAAGTGCAGGCACTAGGTGCTGCTTATCTGTTATTTATCTCGATTAAACATATTTACGATCAACGTAAAAAACCAGGTCCGCATATTGAAACGGATGGCTTAGAAGAAAATGCAAAAGGTTCAGGATTCTGGATGACTGTATTAAAAGTTGAATTAGCTGATATCGCGTTTGCAATCGACTCTATGTTAGCAGCAGTTGCAATTGCAGTAACGTTGCCATATTGGGGAGACTTTGAAATTGGTGGAATTAACGGTGGACAGTTTGCAGTAATGTTCATTGGTGGAGTTATTGGGCTAGTTATTATGCGTTTTGCTGCTCATAAATTTGTTCAATTACTTGAAAAATATCCTTCATTAGAAACAGCAGCATTTTTAATAGTAGGCTGGGTAGGGGTTAAGTTAACTGTATTAACACTATCTCATCCAAGCGTAGCTATACTTGATGAGCATTTCCCACATTCAACTGGATGGAAATTGACTTTCTGGGTTGTTTTACTAGTAATCGCTATTGGTGGGTATTTACTTGGTGTAGCCAAAAACAAAAAGACTGCTTAATTTTAGTAAATGTATAATGATTTAGTTAAAAGTATGAAAAGATAGTATGGTTACTGCTATCTTTTTATACTTTTTTTTTTTACAATGATTTAATAGGCTCTCTTTAACTTGAAAGGAACATATTAAATGAAAAACTATACATTTAAAGCGAAATATAAAATGACACCGGCTCAAATAATTGTTTCTTATTATTTTATTGCCATTGCTATTTCAGTTATTCTACTTCGCTTACCGGGAGTTCATAGGCCAGGTGTGAAAGTAGACTTTATTGATAGCTTGTTTACAGCAGTTAGCGCCGTTAGTGTAACAGGGCTAACAACTATAAGCATTGTAGATACATATACTATTTTTGGATATATCATGCTTATTCTAATTCTCCAGCTTGGAGGAATTGGAATAATGTCTTTAGGAACATTTATTTGGCTTGTGGTTGGAAGAAGAATTGGTTTAAGGGAAAGGCAGTTAATCATGGTTGACCACAACCAGTCTAAAATGTCGGGTGCTGTAATGCTTATAAAGGAAATTATTAAAATTCTCTTATTCATTCAATTGCTTGGTTCAATAATACTGACAGTTTATTTTACGCAATACTACGATACGTTTAAACAAGCATTGTTACATGGAGTGTTTACTTCAGTTTCTGCTACTACTAATGCCGGTTTTGATATAACAGGTGAATCCTTAGTTCCTTATCATCATGATTACTTTGTTCTAATCATCACGAGTATAATGATTGTATTTGGTGCAATTGGCTTTCCTGTTTTAATTGAGGTAAAAGAATTTCTTTCCAATAAAAATAAAAATTTTAGATTTTCATTATTTACGAAGCTCACTACTTTAACTTATGGGGCCCTATTAATTATAGGAACAGTGATGATTTTTTTACTTGAATTATTTAATACTCTTAAGGATCTACCTTGGCATGAGAAATTCTTCACTGCTTTTTTTCATTCAGTATCAACTCGGTCTGCAGGGCTAACTACTGTGGACATCAATATGTTTAACGAAGGAACTAATCTTTTTATGAGTGCACTCATGTTTATTGGCGCTTCTCCTAGCTCAGTAGGAGGAGGAATACGGACAACTACTTTTGCACTTGCAATCTTGTTTCTAATAAACTTTTCTAGAGGCAAAGAAAATATACAAATATTTAATCGTGAAATTCATCTACTCGATATTTATAGGGCCTTTGCAGTATTTGTTTTAGCTATCCTGATGGTCTTTGCTGCAACAATTATATTATCGGTTTCGGAACCGGGTGTTCCAGTAGCATCCCTACTATTTGAAATAACCTCTGCGTTTGGTACATGTGGTATGTCGCTTGGGGTGACAGAGAACCTATCTTCCTTCGGAAAGCTAGTCATCATGCTCCTCATGTTTATAGGAAGAGTTGGTTTAATATCCTTCCTATTTACACTAGGAGGTAAGCGAAAAATTACCAAATACCATTATCCAAAGGAACGTGTAATTATTGGGTAATTAAAACTGCTTTTGAATAACTGCTAATCATTCTTACACAACACGGTGACTAAGCTTGTGGAAAGAGATAACCGATCAAGTAACCCTCTTGTAAAACAAAGTAGAAACAAAAGCTATGAGGAAACAATAGAAGCCCCAGAATTTACCGAATGGTAAAATTTCTGGGGCTTCTGAAATTATAAAGTGGGCTAATCAGCCTTCTACTAATTTCTGGGATGAAATTTGGTATTATTAATTCGTTACTATTATATTTTCTTTTGGTTGCAAAAAGAAGAATTGTGGAGCTTCTCCGTTTTGGAATGCAGTCAGTAAGAACCCATTATCTTCTTTGATGATTCCTTGCTTAAACATATCCACATTAACAGTAATCGGTGTGATAAATGTCTGCTTGTACAATTCTCGTTCTGACAAATTTAAGTGTGAAAAGTCTACTCCAGCAATCGAGGGATCCTCTATTAGTAGCTTATAGATTGCAGACTGAGTTTCTTTGTTTAAATCATTATTCCACCAAGGTTTCCTTGGTTGGAATTTTTGTTTTGATAAATAATCTAGTTTCATAACAGACTTAATAGTTGCTAAAGGAATATTTTCTAATTGTTCTAGGAAAGCAAAAAGACGAGTATATAGGTCCTCTAGCTGATGACCAATTCTAGACCAATTTCTTTCTTCCCAATAGGTACCGAATTGTTGGAAAAAGTCGAAAGGTGTTTCAAATATATGCTCAAATAGAAATTCTAATGTTTGGTCCATTCTATGTGCATTCCAATACTTTTCAAGAACGTCTTCCACTTGCTTAATAAGTAAAATATCATGAAAGCTTAATACATTATTAGAGAAAATTTCATATGGCGCCTGGTCTACATACACATAACCATACTTTTTTGCTTCGACTCGTAATCCTGTACCTCTTAAAAGCTTCAAAAAGCCTAGTTGTAACTCTTCGGGACGCATTTCAAAAACTTCATTGAAAGTATTTCGGAAGGAATGATAATCCTCTTCTGGTAGCCCCGCGATTAAATCTAAATGCTGATCGATTTTTCCACCGCTTTTAACCATAGTAACTGTCCTTTTCAACTTTTCAAAGTTCTGTCTGCGTTTAACTAACTCATTCGTCAAATCGTTGGTAGATTGAACACCAATTTCGAAACGGAAAAGACCAGCTGGAGCATTTTCATTTAAAAATTGAATAACTTCTGGTCGCATAATATCAGCTGTTATTTCAAATTGAAAAACAACTCCTGGTAAATGTTCGTCGATTAGGAATTGAAACATTTCCATTGCATAACTTCTACTAATATTGAATGTACGATCGACGAATTTTATCGTTTTTGCACCATTTTGCATTAAGAATCGGATATCCTCTTTAACTTTTTCTCGATTAAAATATCGAACACCAACTTCAATAGAAGAGAGGCAGAATTGACAAGAAAAAGGACACCCTCTACTAGTCTCGACGTAGACAATACGTTTAGAAAGATTGGGTAAATCTTCTTCAAAACGATATGGAGAAGGAGATTCACGTAAATCTAATTTTGGAGGTAGCGGATTTAGAATAAATTTGTCGTTTTGTACATATGCTAGTCCAGGTACTTCTTTTAACTCTTTCTTTTTGGAAAGGAAGTCTAATGTTTCCTTGAAAGTCTGTTCACCTTCACCAACTACGATATAGTCAATTTCTGTCACATTACGGAGCCAAACATTCGTGTCATAGGAAACTTCGGGACCGCCTAAAATAATAGTTATGGAAGGATCTACTGTTTTTAACATCTTGATTACTTTAATTGTTTCTTCAATGTTCCAAATGTAACAGCTAAAACCTACTACATTCGGTTTTTTTTGGTACAAATCAGCTACTATATTAAAAGTTGGATCTTTTATAGTATATTCAACAATAAGGGGGGAATAGTCAGGTGCTGCTGCAGCCTTTAAACAGCGCAATGCCAAATTCGTATGGATAAACTTTGCATTTAATGTGGTTAATATAATATTCATTTTCTTAACTCCTTTAGTTTTGCATAACTATTGTAACAGTGAATATTCATGTCGACAATATGGTCAAAAATAACCATATCCAGAATAATAAAAGTGTGTAATAATCAGAATTAATCAATAATTTAAAAATTTGAATTGTTTATTCTCAGATTCTTATGAGAGGTTGGGTGCAAAATGTTAGCAGAATACGAGTACAAACAAAGGTTTGAACAGGTTTTCCAACTCTTTTCAAGTGGATTAATATTTATAAGTGATGAAGGAGAAGTATTAGACGCTAATCCATATATAGAAAAAGTGTTAAAGATAGAACGAGAAGAATTGCTTAAAATGAACTCTAATACACTTTTAAATATGTTCTCTCTAACAGGAGCTTCTAGAAAGACATTTCTACAGAATTTAGCTTCAAAAGGACAAGCAGAATTTTTTAGTGAATTTCAAACATATATGGGTGACAATAGGTATCTGCATTTGATTGTATCTAAACAGAGTGAATCTAATCTATTTCTCATGGAAATTCATGACGAATCAGAAAAAATGTTTATGAGGAAGCGCCTGAATCATAACGAATCGTTAAGTACTCTAGGACAACTTGCGGCAAGTATCGCTCATGAAATACGTAATCCCATGACATCTTTAAAGGGATTCACACAGTTGTTACTGAAAACTGCTAATGAAGACGGAAAAAGATACTTGGATGTTATTGATCATGAGATACAAAGAATGGAAGAAATATTGACAGAATTTCTTCAAGTTTCAAAGCCGAGCAACAAAGAGTACACCTACTTCGAAATTGACCAGCTCATAACAGAGGTAGCTAGTTTCATGACTCCTCAATCGCTTATGAAAGCAATTGAAATTAATATTACTAATGAATTATATACAAACATTAGAGTATTGGGAAATAGAAACCTTTTAAAACAGGTTTTTATAAATGTCATAAAAAATGCTATTGAATCTATGGTAAAAAGTGGTAAAATAGATATTAGATTATCTTTGTCTTGTGATGGATTTGTAAGTATTAAAGTAAAAGATGAGGGGAATGGAATTGGAGAAGAAGAATTAGCTAATATTTTTAAGCCATTCTTCACAACTAAATCGACAGGGACTGGGCTTGGATTATCTCATGCCTATGAAGTTATGGAGGCTCATGGCGGTAAAATAGAGGTTGAGAGTATGGTTGGAAATGGAACGATCTTTAATTTCCTACTCCCCTTACAAGTAGCTTCCTAAGCTATTTTGACAATCTATTAGTCTGACCTATATAATGATTGTTAATGTAATTTAATATAGGTGAGGATGACGACAATGACCAATGACTTATCGAGTAGTGCTTTGAAATTATTTATAGTACTTTCCCGTGCTCATAAAGTAATACATGAATGTACAAATCATTTCTTTCAAGAAAATGGGTTAAATCCAACTGAATTTGCGGTATTAGAGCTTTTATTCCATAAAGGAAAGCAACCCTTGCAACAAATAGGAAATAAGATATTACTCGCTAGTGGATCTATTACTTATGTAGTAGATAAGCTTGAGGGTCGTGGCTTTATAAAGCGGGTATCCAGCGATACAGATCGAAGAGTTACCTATGCGGAAATAACAGAAGAAGGCTCAGAGTTTATGAAAGAATTATTCCCACGTCATGAGCAACAGTTAGTACAATTAATGAGCATCTTGACAGAAGATGAAAAAAAAGATGCTATAGAGTTAATAAAGAAGCTTGGTCTGTCCATTAAAAAATTATCTTAAGAACTTCGAGCCATAGTACGGCCCGAAGTTTTTATTTTAATTGATTTTAATAGTATTTGCCATTTTTATGAAATCTTCAATAGCAGGCGATTCTGCTGTATCAAAAACTGTTAATTTTACTCCTAAGCCATCTTGAAGGAATGTGTAGCCATAGACATTATTGCCATCTGGAATTTCTGCTTTGTACGACTTAACATCTTCTATTTGTTTCCCAGAAGGGACAATTGAGTTATCAGTGATTTCTGTTACGTTGCCTTCTGAATTAGATGCTTTTACTGTCTCTACTAGCTCGTTTGTTACATCTGCCATATTAACCTCAGAGGCATTATAGACTTCTATACGCATAGATTGCTCTTCATTTTCTTTATTGAATAGCAAGTCTTTATTTGGTTCTTCTGCAGTTAATTCATAGCCATCAAGTACGGATATGGAATATTCCTGATTATCACTATCAACAGAAGTTCCGGTTGCTTCAGAACTATTTTCTTTTTCCTCTGAACCGTTAGCTTCGCTGTTGTTTGTAGAATCTGTTACTTGATCATCGTTAGATGTCTCTTTCTCTGAAGAACCACAAGCGGCAATCAAAAGTGTTAACAATAGGACAGATAGAATTGAAATTACTTTTTTCATTTAATCAGCTTCCTTTCTAGTATAGTTATGGTTTACATAACTTTCATATTAGTGGTAGCACCAGGAATAGCAGTAAAAGAAATACAATATGGGCTACAATATTAAGTGGCATACTTTTTTTCTTTTCGTAAAGCCATCCAAAAATGATTCCTACAATAATAGCAAAAAAAACACCAATGTAGAAACCACTCACTATAAATGATGCTCCATATAAAACGGAACTAGTTAGTATAGCGAGAGTAGGAGAGAACCAATTTTTCACTGCATTTTGGATGAAGCCACGCCAGAAAAATTCTTCTCCAGGAATAATGATGAAGAACAGTAAAATGTAATGCCATAAAGCAGAAGGTGCAAATACACCAAAGAAATGAGAAACTTCTTTCGTCGCTTTAGATGGTAATAGCTCCAGTAGCTGTAAGCCTAAAAAGCACAATAAGTAAGTTCCTATACCATATACTATACCCCAAAATAAATAGTTAAACGTTTTCAGCTGATCTTCTAATTTTGAAAAATAAAAAGAAGAAGCCGTTAAAAAAAGTGTTGTAAACGAATAGAAATACCAAAATACGTTTTCATTATTAAACGTAACCCAAGTAAAAACAAAAGCTAATACTAGTGATATTACTAGTCCTATAAAAAGTTTTCGATTAATCATATATGCACATCCTTACCATAGTCACAAAAAAAGAGAAGTATAGAGTTTTATGACGGTCTAGGAAAAAGAATTGCCTGTTACTTAGAAATAAAACCGTTCATCTCATGGAGAGGAACGGCATGACGTTTAATCTTCATTGCTATATAATATCTTATAACGCTTATGGTTGATTACCGTTTTTTCTTCTAGTTCAAGCTCGTTAAAGTTTTCCATATAAGTTAAATCAACTATGACAGAATTCTCGTTAACTTTTTCTACTATACCTTGAAGACCATCTTTAAACTCAATAATGTTACCGACTTCAGCGATTTTCATAGATTGTCCCATCCCCTTAAGAACATAATATAATACAGTTTGCCCTAAAAAAAGATGTACGTAAAGTATTTTTATCAAAAGTTTTAAAACTATACATTTTGTCTAATTTTAAAATAGTACTTTTTAATAATACATGAGGAATTCAGTTTAGGAGACATTCTATGATTGTTATGTTTTTTGAGAGGAATAAACACCATTTATTTAAAATATAAGGAGATTTAAAAATATGCAATCGATAGATGAACAACTTAACGCGCTAAAAAGTGGGATGATAGATCAAATTCACGTCACTAAGGAAGAGTTTTTAGCATTTAGAGAAGTACTTGTAAAAAGAGAAGATTTTAAACACTTTAGTGGTAATGCAATGCAAGGTGGAGATATAATATATACTTATCTAACGCATCCAAGAAGTTAATGTGCTAATGTACATTACTTTACTTTAAATTGTCGGTATATTCTGATTAGTATAAGGGGTTTATGTATAGATAGTAGAGGGAAATATACAATTTTCAAAAGGAGAGTTTTCTAATGATGGAATCTATTCTAAAAAGGCTAGAATATACAAGAGAAAAGATGATTCAATCTGCGATAGAAAATGGTGTAACTAATAGGGAAACTATTCGATTAAGCGAAGAGCTAGATCATTTACTTAACGAGTTTCATTCCCAAGTTAAGCAGCTAAGCACATCTAAACAAATCGACTAGTAAATTGGAGAAGATATGAATGGATTCAGCTTTAATCAAACTAAAAAAAGAATTGAACCAATCTATTATAGGTAGACAAAAAGAAATCGATTTTATGCTAATGGGTTTGTTAGTTCAAGGCCATGTGCTATTAGAAAGTGTACCTGGATCTGGAAAAACAATGATGGCTAAATCTTTTGCAGAAGCCATTCAAGGAGAATTTAAACGAATACAATTTACTCCCGATGTTCTTCCTTCAGATGTAACAGGAATTAGTTACTTTCATCCTCAGAAGCAGGAGTTTATTCTGCGGATGGGTCCAGTAATGAGTAATATTTTGCTTGCAGATGAAATTAATCGTGCCACTCCAAGAACTCAGTCCAGTCTTTTAGAGGCGATGGAAGAGAAACAAGTGTCAATTGATGGTGAAACTATTAAGCTACCTTATCCTTTTATGGTAATTGCTACACAAAACCCAATAGAATCACAGCAAGGTACCTTCCAGTTACCTGCTGCTCAGCTAGACCGCTTTTTATTTAAGCTTAATATTGGTTATCCAACCATGAAGGAAGAGAATTACATTTTAAAACATTTTGGTCAAGCTCCTGGAAAAGTTAAAACTAAGCAAGTGGTTACTCTTGAGAAAATTGAAGAATGGTCTAAGCAAGTAAATAATATTCAAGTTCATGAAGATATTTTTACTTACATCATACAAATTGTACAAGGCACGAGAAAACACCAGTACATAGAACTAGGGTTAAGTAGTCGAGCTTCTTTAGCTATGCTACAGGCTTCTAAAGCCCACGCCTTCATTAATGGTAGGGAGTATGTGACACCAGACGACGTAAAGAACATCATAGATCCTGTTTGTTTGCATCGCCTTAGATTGTCCTCGCAAGGAATGCTAATCCATGAAATATCTAATATTATGGCAGAATTGATTAAAGAAATTGAAGCACCTGTTGAGGCAAGTATATAATGACGTGGAAACGTAACGATGTAAACTATAAGTATATAAAAATATATAGGGATATATTGCTGATCAGTGGGGTATTTCTTTTTATCTTTGATCAGCATGTACTTTTCGTTATTATTATCTTTTTGTTATGTTTCGTGTTGATTCAACTGCTTTACTTTCAAAAAGTTGGTAGTGGACTTACTTTTGTAAATGAGAAAAAAAGAGTTAGATTAATGAAAGGGACTACCTCACATTTTGAGCTGACTTTTAAAAATAAAGGTATGCCGATTTGGAATGGCACCATTACAATAGCATTCCACGATTCAGTTGCTCCAGTTAGAGCCAATAATATTTTATCTTCAGGATTTTTTGAGGTGAATGTTCCTTTTTCTATTGGATACAATAAAACAGTTACGATACAAGTACCTATAGTTGGTAGTCGAAGAGGTCTTTCGAGGTTTAGAGGCATAGATATTAATATCCCTCATCCTTTAACGGAAGGTTCTATTATATTGAATTACCAACCATACATATTGATGGATGCAATGGTTTATCCAACTATCTATCCAATCAAAGAAGAATTTCTTCCTACTCGACTTAAGCCTGGAGAGCTGGAGTTAAATTCTTCTTTGTTTGTTGACCCGTTCTTCCCTATTGGTACTAGAGAATATGAACAAGGTGATCAGTTTAACCATATTCATTGGAAAGCAAGTGCAAGGACACAGCAGCTTCAAACCAAAATTTTTACAAAAGTTACTAATGTATCGGTATTATTTTTAGTTAATCTTGCAGATGGGTATAGGATGGTTCATGATTTTGAGGAGAAGATAGAGTGGCTAGCATCTAATGTGGAAGCTTGTTATAAGGCAAATGTTCCCTTTGGATTTGGCTTAAATATTCGAGCATCAGGAAAGAGACCATTTGTATTTGTTCCTTTAGGCTCTGGTGATGTACATAGACTAAATGCTTTAGAGTTACTTTCTATTCTATCGGTTAGCAATATCACTATACCATTTGAAAATATGATTAAATATATTGATAGTCATGAGGAAATACCGGTGTCTGTTCGAGTTTTTTCTCATAATATGGAGAAGTATCATTCCATATTAACCCCATGGGAGCAGAAGGCCATTGTCACATATCTGACTGAGCAAGAGGAGGGAGATTATGTTAAATAATTCCACTCAAACTTTCCATATACAAAAATTGTCCTATGAAAAGTACCTGAAGGATATGTGGATAGTTAGCTTGTTCTTTGTTTTATTGTTAAATGAGACTTTGGTAAGTTTGCCGTTTCTATGGATTGGTATCCAAATTTTTACCGTGCTGGTTGCCCAGTATACTTTTTCGAAATTTGGACCTAGTTTAATCATCGCTTTTATTATTCCTACGGTGTCATTACTTTTCCTCTTTTTATTTGGAGGTCCCTTTTGGCTATATTGTATTGGGGTTCTAATATCTGTGTGTTGCTTACATTATAGATATAATGTAATTCAGTTGGATGAGGACAGTGATAATCCTTTTGCCTTACTGTCATTAATGGTATTTTTCTCTATCCACTTAATTTGTATTATGCTTGTGATCGAAAATTATAAAATCACTTTATATAGTGTCTTTATAGGAGGAGTTATTTTCTTTGTAGGGTTAAGGCTATTTAGTGTTTGGAGAAAAAGTTACAGTCATACAAAAGAATCGTTAAACCAATTTGCACTTTATTATTTAGTTGGTTTGTCCGTTATCTTTCTTTTAACTTTCTTAAGCTTTTTGATTTTTAGCCCAGTGAGACAACTTTTAGGTGTGATCCTCCAAGGGTTGTTTACTATTGTGATGTTGCCTTTGACACCTTTGCTCCTTTTAATTGAAAAATATTTGAGTAATTTGTTCAGCGAACCAGCAGAGGAAAGAGAACAGGATATTGTAGCAAATGACGGTATAATGGATGGTTTACGTCAAGATGAATCTGAAGCAATTACTTCGTCATTTCCAATAGAGTGGATCCTATTTGGGGCCTTAGGTATAGTAATACTTTTAATTGTTACTTATATTATCAAAAAGAAAATAGAATTTCCTGTGGAACAACAACGAAATAATTTCATTTATAAAAATGATAATTTGGCTATTCAGGATGAAGAATTATTAAAGCAAAGTACCATTTATAAAGTTGAAGCTTCATTCCTTCGAGAGCTTTACTTAGAATTTGAAAAAGAGGCAACATCATTAGGATACAATAGAGAAATGAGTGAAACTGTTAGGGAATGGTTTAAAAGAATGTCATGGGAGGTAAAAGGTGAATTTTTTTCTACTTATGAAGAAGTAAGATATGGTGGTCACATGGTAGGAGAAGAACAGGCAGATATTTTTATAGAAGAATTGGATAAAATAAAAAAAATTTTAAAAAAAGAGGTTTAAATAAATGTGAGCAGGGCATATTAATAAAGAACACAGCAACATTCTCATTTCCCCCTTTTTAAGGATCATCCACTGGATGGTCCTCTTTTTTTGTCTAAATTTATCATTTGCGTATTAGTTATTGAAATAAATTGCACTTCCCTTTATGAATGGACAGGTTGCTGATCCATTAGAATGATGCAAGGGACAGTTAAGAGACAAAACAGTTGATGATAGTTTATCGTTCGCCCGGATCATCTGCACTTCCGAAAAGTGATATAAAATTTCTCTCTTTTCAATCGTCCCTGCCTTACATCAAAACCAAAATTATGAAATGGATTAATCATTAAAGTAAAATTTTAAATAAATTTGTTTTACTTTTCTGATAAACTGTATTTAATACAAATTATATTGGAGGAGTTATTTATGACGGAGCAACTCAAAATAGGTTTTATTGGCACAGGTGTAATGGGTAAAAGTATAGTTAAGCATTTACTAAAAGCAGGTCATGAGGTTAGTGTATACACAAGAACTAAGGAGAAAGCAGAGGAGTTACTTACTTTAGGAGCAAGGTGGGTATCAAAGCCTAGTGAAGCTGCTAGCAGTGTACAATACCTCTTTACCATGGTTGGCTATCCACACGATGTAGAAGAAGTTTATTTTGGAGAAGAAGGAATATTCTCAATAGAAAACAAAGGGTTAACTGTCATCGATTTAACAACATCCACACCTACTTTAGCAAAAAAAATTGACAATCGCGCTAAGGAGCTAGATATGCAATCCCTAGATGCTCCAGTGTCGGGTGGAGATATAGGTGCTCAATTAGGAAAGCTATCCATTATGTGTGGTGGAGAGAGGGAAACCTTTGACAGTTCTTTATCAGTACTGAAGCTATTTGGTGAGACCATTCTACATGAGGGAACTGCGGGCGCTGGACAACATACTAAAATGTGTAACCAAATAACGATTGCATCTAATATGATAGGAGTCTGTGAGGCACTTACATACGGAAAGAAAGCTGGGTTGGAATTAGAACAAGTATTAAGAGCAATTTCTACTGGTGCTGCTGGTTCTTGGTCATTGAGCAATTTAGCACCTCGAATGATTAAAGGTGATTTAGAGCCGGGATTCTTTATCAAGCATTTTGTTAAAGACATGAAAATTGCTTTGGAGGAATCAGAAAGAATGAATTTGACATTACCTGGGTTAGAGTTAGCGAAGTCATTATATGATCAATTAATAAGTGACGGATATGAGGATAAAGGTACTCAAGCACTAATAAAATTATACGAATAATATAGTAATATTTTACCTCTGTATGATACAATTGGTATAATCGTGAGTGTGGAAAGGAAGATTTTTTGTGAATGACCACAAAGGAATATTACTAGAAAGCGGAACCAATGAATTAGAAATTGTAGAGTTTCAAGTAGGTTCAAATAGATTTGGCATTAATGTGATAAAAGTAAAGGAAATTATTCAACCTATTCCGGTTACTTTTATTCCTCTTGCACATCCGCATGTGGAAGGCATTATTCAATTACGAGGTGATGTTCTACCCGTGATAAATATGAGTAAAGTTTTAGGTTTGCCCATGCAATCTACAAGTGAGCAACAAAAATATGTTGTTGCAGAATTTAATAAACAAAAGGCTGTATTTCACGTAGACAATGTAACTCAAATACATCGTATATCATGGGATCAAATAGAAAAGCCTGGTTCCCTATATCAAGGAGGATCTTCCCACGTAATAGGAGTTATTAAAAGAGACGAAGACATGCTCTTATTATTAGACTTTGAAAGAATTATTGTGGATATAAATCCTGAATCAGGAATGAGTATAGATTCGGTGAAGAAATTAGGCCCAAGAGAAAGATCTAACAAAAAAATTGTAATTGCAGAAGATTCACCTTTGTTAAGGAAATTATTGCATGATACTATGCATGAGGCGGGTTATGTAAACCTCGAGTTCTTTGAGAATGGGAAGGATACTTTAGCATACCTAGAGGGATTAGAGAAAGTCTCTCCAGATGTATCGGAACATGTTCAAATGATTGTAACCGATATTGAGATGCCACAGATGGATGGGCATGCTTTGACAAAATCCATTAAAACCAATAGTAATTTAGCCAAACTGCCAGTAGTCATTTTTTCAAGTCTGATTACAGACGACCTTAGACACAAAGGTGACTTAGTAGGAGCAGAAGATCAAGTGAGTAAACCAGAAATTACTGAACTAGTTTTAAAAATTGATAAATATATACTGTAACAATATATAGAAATTAAAAGAGGGATTCTCAAAGCTAATGCTAGCTATGAGAATCCCTCTCCATAATATTAAATCAAATATACACTACTCAGCGTTAAAATAGGGTTAGGTAACTAGAACATTATAAGGAAGAAGAAATACACTTTTTTGACTGATAAAAGTGTTTGCTTCTACGAAATTTTATCGATCTAGGTAAGATTTCATCTTACTTGGGCGTCTATTGGAAACACGAGCAAACTTCGCAGTACAAGATGTAGAGTGATTAGTGGACTTGCTTTTAGTAGCTTTGGGAGGTCCTATATAATCGGTTAATAATTGTTTAGCCATTCTTATACTCATTTTCCTGATAGGGTTTCTATAAGTATCATCTAAATGACCGAGATGTGGTAATGTTTTAAAATCTTCTTTAACCGGAAGAAGGTGGAAATAATAGTCAGCACACTGAACTAAAACGGAGGATTGCTGTTGGCTATTTCTAGGATTACGCACAAAATGAAGACCAATTTTACTAGCTTTTTTTTCTGTAATCATTTTTTGAATAGCTAATTTTTTCAGCTCATAAAGGGGCTTGTTGTCTATAGCAGTTTTTGCATGTCTATTAACTGTATATATTGCAGTCGCTAACTGCTTGTCTGATTCAGTAGTCATAATAAGTACACTCCTTTCTTTTACTCTTACTATACATACTATCATACCAACTAATGACCTAATTGTGTACACAAATCAAAAAAATATTATATAAAAATATTTATTAGTATTTTTATTAAAAATTACCATTATTTGACGATACAAAAGAGAGTACAGTGTGTTGATTTTTGCAATATGTCTTATACGAGGCTATGGAGGCTAACATGAACAATTACGAACAGCTTAAGATGGATGATTACTTAGCAGATATGATTCATGAACAACCCAACCTGATCACTTGCCTATTGCAAAAAAAGGAAGATGGTTCTCATGTAATTATTTATACAAATAAAAGTGCCAACAAATTTTTAAAAAGTGCGATAAATTTAAATAATTTCACGCAAGAATTATGGATTCAATTAGAACCACTTTTTGTAGAAGAGGCCAAGCAGAAAGTCTACCATAACTTTGACATTATATTAAATGACCAAGTTTATACGTTTGATATTACAATAGCGCCAATGGGAGAAAAAACAAGAGGGATATATGGTTTGTTGATGGTTGATCAAACGGCTAAACCCCATTTTGATCCCTTGCTAGAGGTTCAAGAAAAATATCATTCGTTAATAGAACACAATCTAGACACCATATTAGTTATTGACCAAGAAGGTAAAATTCAATACGCAAATAAAATAATAAATACAGTTTATGGATATAAGTCGAATGAGTTATTAAATATACCATTTGAAACATTTGTAGGAGAAGAATCTCTGTGGAACTTCCGCAATATCATGAGCCATGTAAAGACGGGCAAAGCTACCGAAATGCAGAATTGCTTGATACAACATGAAAAAGGCCATTTTATAAGTACAGATCTAAAAGCAATTCCTATAGTAATTGGTGGAAGTGTAAGTGGACTTCATATAGTTCTGCGAAATACGGTAAGTGATACAGAGGAGCAGGAGCAACTATTCTATCTTGTTTACCATGATCATTTGACGGGCTTATGGAATAGAAGAGCATTAAAAGAACACTTACATGAAAATATTAAAGACGCTCAAAAAACAAATAGTGAAATATCTATTATACGAATTGACCTTGATCGATTTAAATTAATAAATGAATCATTGGGTTATACATATGGTGATGAGTTACTAAAAAAAATTGCAGATCGTTTAAGTTTATATATTGATAAGGCGAGTAATTTATATAGGCAAAGTGGAGATGAATTTGTTTTTTTATTAAAGGGAAAAACAAAGGAAGATACTAGTGCATTTGCGGAAAGTATATTAACGGAACTTGCCAAACCGATTTATTTAGATCATCAAGAGTATTTTGGTACAGCCTCTATAGGAATATCGATGTTCCCTTATGATGGAGAAAAAAGAGATGAGTTATTGTTAAAGGCTGATCAGGCTTTATATGTGGCAAAAGATAGAGGAAGAGCTCATTATCGATATTTTCAGGAACAGATGAATTTATCTTTTCCAAATGCAGCATTGATGGAATCACATTTAAGAAGAGCAATTGAAAAAGACGAGTTGTCTATACATTATCAGCCACAGGTCAATCTATTGACTGGTGAGATAAATTCATTCGAGGCTTTGCTACGTTGGAATAATCGCAAGTTTGGATATGTCTCTCCTATGCAATTTATCCCTCTAGCAGAAAAGTCAGGAATCATATTCAAGCTCGGAGATTGGGTTTTAGATGAGGTTTGTAGACAGTTAAAGCAATGGCAAGATAAGGGCTTCCGAATGGCGAGAGTTGCAGTCAACATTTCACCTCAACAATTTAAACAAGATAATTTTGCTTTTAAGATTAGAGATAAAATTAAAAAATTCAATATACTTGCCTCTTCTTTAGAGGTAGAAATTACAGAAAGTGCGATGACCGACTTGCAGAATACTTTCACTATTCTAAAAGAATTGAAGGATATTGGAGTCGTTATTTCAATTGATGATTTTGGAACCGGTTATTCCTCACTGAGTTATTTAAGAAAGTATCCAATCGACATTATAAAGATAGATCAGTCCTTTATAAAAGACATGGAAACCGACGAAAAAAGCGCTGCTATTGCAACGACGATTATTCGTTTAGCTCATAGCTTAGGCATGGAAGTAATCGCTGAAGGAGTAGAAAAAGATACCCAGGTGGAAATCTTAAAAGCAGCGAACTGTCAAAAAGCTCAAGGATTCTTTTTTAGTCGCCCTATCCCAATAGAGGATATTAACAAATCATATATGAATTATCAATAATCATTGTAGACCCATGAGAGAGCACAAAGGCTTTTCTACGGGTCTTTTTTTATTAGTATAGACTCTATCAAGCCATAGTGCTTTTCTTATAAGGGTATGATAAAATATTGAGTGAATGTTCATTCAATTTTAAAAGGGGTGTGTTTTCATTGTTATTAAAGGGGAAAACGATTATTGTCACTGGTGGTTCTAATGGGATGGGTAAATATATGGCGATGGCTTTCGTAGCCGAAGGGGCAAATGTCGTCATTACTGGTAGGGATAAGGAAAAGCTAGATAATGCAAAATTAGAGATCGCTCAGAATGGGGAACAAGTGGAAGTATTTCAAATGGATGTACGAGATCCTGAGCATGTTGCAGCAATGGTTGAGTTTACGGATAAGGCATTTGGTAGCATCGATGGCCTAGTCAATAACGCAGCAGGCAACTTTATTGTCGAGACTTCGAAGCTTTCGCCAAATGGTTGGAAGGCTGTAATCGATATTGTACTAAACGGTACCTTCTATTGTTCAAATGCTGTAGGTAACTATTGGATAAATAAAGGAACGAAAGGTTCTATTATTAATATGCTTGCAACCTATGCTTGGGGAGCAGGGGCTGGGGTAGCTCATTCTGCTGCCGCAAAAGCAGGCGTGATGTCCTTAACAAGAACACTAGCTGTGGAGTGGGGAAGTAAATACGGTATACGAGTTAATGGAATTGCCCCAGGTCCAATTGAACGCACGGGTGGAGCAGGGAAGCTTTGGGAATCAGAAGAAGCTGCTAAAAGAACAATTCAAGCGGTTCCTCTAAAGCGTTTAGGTAAACCAGAAGAAATAGGCGATCTTGCAACATTCATGATGTCAGACAAAGCTGCTTATATGAATGGAGAAATAGTAACGCTAGACGGTGGACAATGGTTAAATCAATTTCCATTTTAAAATAAATGTTAACTTCATCTGAAAATGATGAATTCCATAAAAAATAATAGCGGGCATGTAAAGTATTGCGCTAAATTCCTCTTATACCGAAACATCTTTAGAGATGTTTGAATAGCGATGTCCTCATTTGAATTTAAAAATAATGAGATGTTGTAAGCGATTTCATAGTTTTTTATTCCTTTCATATGCTATCATAGTTTTATAGGTTGTGTTTTCCAATTAGGAAAACAGACAAAGGAGTAGGATTCAATGATATTTGTAAGTAGTAAGGACTTTTTGCAAATTCCTATTAAGGATTACATTATTTCAGCAGATAAGGTTGCTCATGTGCAATTAGGAAATAATGCAGAACATGCATTGCTTGTGTTAACAAAGACGGGTTATTCTTCAATCCCAGTCCTAGACGTAAAGTATCGTCTGCAAGGACTTGTTAGTACTCAACAAATTACAGATGAAATACTTGGACTTGAACATATTGAATATGAACGATTACCTGATTTAAAGGTTGATCAAATTATGAAAAAGGATATTGCTTCTATTCACGTGAATGAAAAATTTCAAAAAGGCTTAGATCTCTTAGTCAATAACCCATATGTATGTGTTGTAGATGATGAGGGTACTTTTATCGGTATTTTAACGAGAAGAGTTATTTTAAAGCAGATGAAAAAGTATTTATACCAATCCCAGGAACCTCAAGAATGATCTAATATAAATAGCTAAGCATAATAATAAGACACTTACTGGTTGGGTTGAACAGTAAGTGTCTTATTTTGTGGGCAAAATAATTGGAGGTATTTAGATTTCATTTAAATTTCTTAAGTCGCACCCTGTAGCTACGATAAAAAAGAATAAAATACTCGTGTTTGGTTGAAAAAAATTCCATATTTCTCTTTCCGTTCGATTGTTATGACTTTAGAATTAAATTAGATTACTTAATAAAAGAAATAAAGTATACAATTAAGATGACTAAGTACTATACCGATAAAGTAATCTCAATTGTAAGGAGTAAAATGGAATAATTATGACGAGATGAATGAGAGAGATAAGTCCTGCAGTAAGTATAGATACATGCTTGTAAATTCTCCTGTGGAACATGAACCGATTGAAATAGTAACCAAACTTAAAGAAAGAGGGTCAATAAATGAATTCAGATTATCTTATTATCAAAACATTAGCTGAAGAACAAAATATGCGTAAGGCTGCAGAGCGACTTTTTCTTTCTCAACCAGCTTTATCCTTACGTCTGCAAACCATTGAAAAGGAATGGCAAACAAAGTTATTCTTAAGATCTCAAAAGGGTCTAACAGCTACTCCTGAGGGAGAACTTGTTATTGAATTTGCTAACAGTATACTCCAGCAAAGAGAAGAACTTTTTGAGACTTTACAATCTTTAAGCTCTAAGGTGCATGGAACATTAAAAATTGCGTGTGCCTCTATAGTAGGTCAAAATTGGCTCCCAAAGGTGTTAAAGGATTTTGTCCAAACGTATCCAGAGGCTAAGGTTTCTTTGTTAACCGGTTGGAGTTCAGAAATTGTGAAAGCCATTTATGATGGAGAAGCTCAAATAGGCATTGTTCGAGGCCAAACGGATTGGAAAGGGAGCAAAATGCACTTATTTAGAGATACTCTGTATTTAGTAGACAAAGAAATGACCAGCATAGATGATGTGCTAACAACAGAAAAGCCTTTTATCCAATTTAAAAGTGATTCGAACTATTATCAAGAAATTCAGCAGTGGTGGCAGAAACACTTTTCTGTAAACCCGAAGCGTCAAATAATTGTAGATCAAATTGAAACGTGCAAGCAAATGGCTTTAAACGGTATTGGATATGCTATTTTACCTTCCATTACACTGACAGGCCATGAGGATGTAAATAAGATCCCGTTAACTAATAATGAAGAAGAGTTTGAACTTACAAGGGATACTTGGTTAATCGGGTATGACAGCTCATTTGAACTTCCACAAGTTGAGGCATTTGTAAAAATTGTGAATGAGCATGCGAAGAAATTCCACTAAAGGAACTTTTTTGGGTGAGAAACGTACTAAAAGATATAAATAATAGGAGGGAAATAATATGCAGATACGCAAGTTTGCTTTGGCAATCGCAGCACTTTTTATCATTTTTTGTATTCAGCCTTTAGATGCCTCAGCAGCTCCAAGCTTAAAGGTCAAGACTACTCTAGGTTTTGACGGTAAGGCAAAGTACGGAGAGGGACTTCCAATAACGATCACTGTAGAAAATTCAGGTGATGCTTTTTCGGGGGATATCGTGCTTGATATGTTCGAATCTTATAATTTAGGCAATGGACAGGCAATTCCATTTGAAATTGGTGCTAAAGAAACAAAGACAGTTCAAATTGCCGCTTCGGGATTAAGTGACGACTATTTATACTCCAACTCCAATACAAAGCTTGTACACTTTTATGAAGGGGGCTGGGAAAAGGGGAAATCGATTGACTATAAAGGCTCCAAGAATTTAAAAGTAAACTTTATGGACCCATCCACGACTTTTTATTTGACTATGACTAATAGTGCCGACCGTTTAACTTTTTTAAATGGTTTTAAACAATCGAATAGTCAAGTAGTCCATTTAAGTCAGTTAAGTGACTTCACTTATCCGACGGAAGGTATAGCTTGGCAGATGGCAGATTACATATTTATAGATGAGTATGTGTTGGCAGACCTTTCTAATAGTCAGCAACAGGCACTAGTTGATTATGTTAGTTCAGGGGGAAATATTATTGCTGGGGCATCCGATAATACTTCCGCAGAACTTGGATTATTAGCAGAATACTTACCTTTCCAATTGCAATCGACCACCAAAAGTCTCTCACCCCAAACAGTAAGCTCTATAACTGGAGAAAAGGTATTATCAAATGATTTAACTGTATATGAGGCTACTTTAACTGAAGGTTCACAGCCCTTAATTAATTTAGAGGGAACATTACTGGCTGGCCAAAAAAAGTTAGGAAAAGGGGCAATTATACAAACAACCTTTTCTTTAGGTGATACCCCTCTCGCAAAAGACGAAGCGTATCCAGAGTTAATGAAAAAGATACTGAATCCAATAAAAACGCAATCTAATAATTATATGTATGGAAATAACCTAAAGGATCAATTAGTTCACGATATTGGTAACACCAATTCTCTTTTTGCTTCTTTCAAAGTATCGACTCCTTTAATGATAGGAATTGTAATCATTTATATGCTTTTAGTAGGTCCTTTACTTTACCTCATATTGAAGAGAAAAGATAAAAGAGAATATGCGTGGGGCATTATTCCGTTACTTGCTATTATAACTTCCGCTGCCATATTCGGTTACGGTGCAAAGGATCGCATTGCCAAGCCACAAGTTCAACAATCCTCGTTTTTATATGTGAATGAAGATAGCAGTCTTAGTGGGTATTATGCAGAATCGATATTAAGTAACAAAGGGGGAGAGTTTGCTTTTACGTCTCCAAATAGTACGTCTATGGTTGCAAATAGAGCGTACAACTCCTTTACAGGCGAAACCGTTAACATTCATGAAAACGTAATACTTGAGAAGAGTGCTTCAAACTCAGAGCTAACATTCCGAGATCTTGGATATTGGTCTGTTTCTTCTTTTTACGGAGAAACATATATTCCTGAGGTAGGTAAAATAGATTCGAATCTTCGAGTTGAGGCAAGTAAACTATCAGGTACTATAACCAATAGCTTCCCATTTGCACTTAAAGACGTTTCTATCTGGTCTGGTTCCAAATTAATAAAGCTAGGAGACTTAGAGCCTGGGGGACAAATGGAAGTCAATAAGGACATAGGATCGATTATGCTAAGTCCAACTTCTAATCCTTATATTAATAATGGTGGTAGCTGGGGCCAGAATGCTGCGAATCAAGACGATTTAATAACACAACGTAAAAAGTCTCTGTATTCGACGAGTAAAACTATGGAACAACAAGCAGCCAAACCTGCTATTACTGCATTCGTGGAGGATAATGTACTACCAATTGAGCTGAAAGATAAAAAGGTAGAAATGTCTGCACTTCATTTGTTGATACAACCATTTGAGGCAGAAACTATTATATCAGGTGATTTTACTCTTCCTTCCACGAGCTTTACGGTTAATCTGGAAGCAGATGCTATGGGTAAATACATGGAACCAATGGAAAATAGTAACTTCGAGTGGTATTTAGATGACGGAGAATACATTACGTCATGGAAGCTACCAGAAACTATAGCAGTAGAAGACGTAACTTATACCCAATTACAAATAGCTAATACGGATCGAAACTCGCAAACAATCGAGCTATGGAATAATAAATCAGAAACATATGAGCCAGTAGATGAAAGCAGATTTACTATAAAAGAAAATATTTCCAATTATATTAACAAAGATGGAGTAATTATATATAAATTGACGAAGGACTCTATTGATGGAAATTCTTATACACGACTTCCAGAGGTTCGCATGAAAGGGGAGGTTAAGTAATGATTGAGATTAAGGGATTAACTAAAAAATATGGCTCTTTTTACGCTTTGAATGATTTAAATTTAACTTTACACGAGGGCACTGTTTTTGGATTTGTAGGAGCAAATGGTGCAGGCAAATCTACAACCTTTTCTATTCTTGCTACTCTATTACAACCAACTTCGGGGGAAGCTTTTGTTAATGGTAAAAGTGTTAAGACAGACCCTCACGAGGTTAGAAAACAGATTGGCTATATGCCCGATTTTTTCGGAGTTTACGATCAACTAAAAGCGAATGAATATTTGGATTTTTATGGTGCTTCCTATGGTATTCCAGAGGCTGAAAGAGCGGTTTTAATACCTCAGCTACTTGAATTAGTGAACTTAACACATAAGCGTTATGCATATGTAGATCTTCTTTCTCGAGGGATGAAACAGCGTTTATGCCTAGCTAGGGCATTGATCCATGATCCAAAGGTATTGATATTAGACGAACCAGCATCTGGCCTAGATCCACGTGCACGTATCGAAATGAGAGATATATTAAGACAGTTGAAGGAAATGGGAAAAACCATTTTAATTTCTTCTCATATATTACCCGAGCTCGCTGAAATGTGTGATGAGATTGGAGTCATTGACGGTGGTAGGCTAATTGCTCATGGCTCGGTACAAGAAATACAAGCTCAGCTTGCTGGTGAAAGACATATTACTGTCAAAGTAAAAGGATTGCTTGAAAATGCAGCAACTTTCTTTGAGGAGGACCCTTTTGCATCTAAGGTAGAGAGCCACCCAGAGAAAAATGCTATTACGTTTAGCTATAGAGGATCAGAAGAAGACCAGATTAATTTACTTAAAAAGGCAGTAGAACAAAGCTTGAAAATCATATCTTTTGCTGAAACAGAAACAGATTTAGAAGATGTATTTATGGAAATTACGAAGGGGGCGAAGTAAGTTGAAGCAAGCTTTAAATAATCCGGTGCTTATAAAAGAGATTAAACTACGCTTTCGCTCTCTGAAAAGCTTTACAGGTATATTATTTTATCTCATTGCTATGTCAATTTTTGTATTTGGTTTTATCCTATTAACGACCTCATTTACAGGCACAGGGTATTTTAGA
Organism: Psychrobacillus sp. MER TA 171; assembly: GCF_023713305.1. NCBI lineage: Bacteria > Bacillati > Bacillota > Bacilli > Caryophanales > Bacillaceae > Psychrobacillus > Psychrobacillus sp. MER TA 171. Next base: position 99,998 of record NZ_JAMAWN010000013.1, read on the forward strand.
CCAGAAGAAAGTTTCTTTATGTTTGTGATGCTTACCTATATTCAGCTCGGTCTTATTCTTTTCATCACACCAGGTCTTACAGCTGGAGCTATTAGCTCGGAGCGTGAGAAGCAAACCTTGAATATATTGTTAACAACATCTCAAACCTCTTTTCAAATTATTATAGGAAAGCTTTCTTCATCTATTGCTTTTTTATTGTTACTTTTAGTCGCAGGCTTGCCTGTCTATAGCTTCGTATTCCTATTTGGTGGAGTTTCACCTGGACAGCTTGGCTTAATCTTTTTATTTTTCTTCATAACTATGATGGCAATTGGCAGTATAGGCATTATGTATTCCACTATTATTAGGAAAACAATTGTCTCTATGATTGCTACCTATGGGACGATGATTTTTTTTGCAGGGGTAACTGGATTTATTTATCTAGTCCTTACTGGTATGAACAGTATGGCTACGGGAGCACTAGCAACTTCTCCTCAGCCAATAGCTCATTTTTTTGCAACGATCAATCCAGTTGTCCTAATGTTAAATTTAACAATGTCCAGTTCTGAAAGCTTTATCGGTCAAACAACTAATATAAACTTTCCAATATGGGCAGGATATGCAATTTTTTATGTATTACTAACCGTACTAGCAATTTTTATAGCTGTAAGAAAATTACGTGTAAATATGAAGAAATCTAAGTGAGGAGTACTATAAATGGAGAACAATAACAGATTAATCCAGTGGATTAAAAAAGCTAAATATAGCCTAGCAATTGAACACTATTTTAGAATGCTTCAAGGAGCTCTATTTTACGGATTTCTTTCTGTTGCTATCATTTTCCTAATATCTCGCTTGTTTGTCTTACCATATTACACAATTTATGCCTGGTCTTTAGCATCTCTTGTTTTTGCCATTTTTTTAGGATGGGCATTTTGGAAAAGACCAAAGGAGGAAATAGCTCTTCGACAGTTGGATGCTTATTTCCCTGATAATGTTCTAATGACTGCCGTTTCATTTATGCATAATAAAAGCCCCCTCGCTCAAGGTATTTTGCGCAAAGCTGAAACTAGTGGGGGAGTAGCTTTTGAGGCATTTAAAAAAAGAAAAAAGAATTATTTTGAAGTAAAATGGATGGTCGGGTTAGTAATGTCATGTGCGGCGATTCTTTTGTTATACACGTTTCCCGCGACTACTCAATTAGAAGCAAAAGATATTGAACAAGAAAAACAAATAATAAGTGATATAAAGAAGGAAGTAGAGAAACTAGAGAAAAAAGATTTATCTAAAGCAGTAAAAAAGGATTTAGAGGAATTAAGGGAATCATTGAAGGATACAGAACTTGCTGAAGAAGCATTGAGAGAACTTATAAAAAAACAAAAGGAGCTTGCTCTTAAGGAACAAAAACTAGAAGAAAAGAAAAATATGGCTAACTCAGATGGATCAGAGGGAGCCTCTTTAAACGAAGCGGAGTTAAAAGAGCTTGCTTCCTTAAAGGAGTCTAATAGCGCATTGGCAAAAAGTTCAGCATCTGCTCACTCTACTCTAAGTAAAATGGGGAAAAAGCTTCCATTTTCCTCGAACAATATAGCACAAGGTAATACAAATTCAAATAATAACAGTAACAATAACCAGCAAGGCCAAGGACAGCAAGGTCAAGGCCAACAAGGTCAAGGACAGCAAGGTCAAGGCCAACAAGGCCAGGGTCAAGGTCAAGGACAACAAGGCCAGGGGCAAGGTCAAGGCCAGGGGCAAGGTCAAGGTCAAGGCCAAGGACAGGGTCAAGGCCAAGGACAGGGTCAAGGCCAAGGACAGGGTCAAGGTCAGGGTCAAGGCCAAGGCCAAGGGCAGGGGCAAGGTCAAGGCCAAGGCCAAGGTTCAGGAGGACAAGGCGCTGGTAAGGGTTCTGGAGGAAGGGACCTCCTTTCTATTCCATCTAGAATAGGTGGTACTGGAGATACGAGTGTAGACAGTGGAAGCCTTGGCGAGGGTGACTCTTCTAGTGAAGAGCCAGCAGAAGCACCAACAACTAGAGGTACGGTTAAATCATACGAGGAAGTCATCAATGAATACACGGACTCCTATTTAAAGAGTTCGGAAAGAATGCAGCTCCCTTCTGATTTACAGAGGATTGTTCAGGATTATTTCTCATCCGTAGAAAATAACGATTAATGGAGGAAACTATGGAGTTAACAACTGAAGACTATATCAATATGAGTAAACGTTTAGAAACAGTTCGCCAGGAAATAGGTCAATTTATTGTTGGACAAAAAGAGGCAGTAGAATTTTCTATTTATTGTGTTTTAGCAGATGGTCATGCACTTTTAGAGGGATTGCCAGGACTTGGGAAGACTATGCTTATCCGTACAGTTTCTGAAGTACTTGACCTTTCCTTTTCACGTATTCAGTTCACCCCTGACCTCATGCCATCTGATATTACGGGGACTAGTATGATCGAACGATTAGAGAGCGGAAAACAACAATTTAGTTTTCAAAAAGGACCTATATTCAGTCAGATGGTTTTAGCAGATGAAATAAATCGTGCAACTCCTAAAACTCAAAGTGCCCTCTTAGAGGCGATGGGAGAGAAGACTGTTACGGTCCTCGGAGACACCAAGAAGATGGATCGACCATTTTTTGTATTAGCAACACAGAATCCAATTGAAATGGAAGGGACTTATCCATTGCCAGAAGCACAAATGGATCGATTTTTATGTAAGATAATTGTTTCCTATCCAACTAAAGATGAGTTAATAGAAATTACAAAGAGAACTACGGGAAGCCAAGATATTCGTTTGAACAAAGTAATGAATGCAGAAGATCTGATTATTGCTCAACAAATGGTTAAGGAAGTATTGATTGCGGATGACATGTTAGAGTATGCAGTTGATCTTATTGCAGCTACTCACCCGGAATCTTCTGTCGTCCCAGAAGTTCAGCAATATGTTCAATATGGGAGCGGCCCTCGTGGTTTGCAAAGCCTTATTAAACTAGCAAAAGCAAGAGCCTTGGTTTCAGGACGTTATCACGTTTCGATAGCTGATATTAAAACCGTAGTAAAGCCTGTACTAAGACATCGTTTGTTGCTTAACTATGAGGGGGAAGCAGAAGGTAAAAGTACGGATGACTTAATTGAAATTATTTTACAAACAGTGAAGCAAGGACAAAGTGTATGAGTAAGGATTACTTGATCCCAAAAGATTGGACTGGAAAGCTAAGTCGATTGTCTATAGCAACCAAATCTAAACTACGTGGACAGCATAAAGGGTCTCATCGCTCCCAAAGATTCGGTGCTTCTCTAGACTTCTCAGATTTCAGGGAATACACGCCTGGAGATGATGTTCGTCAAATTGACTGGAATGTTTATGCTAGAACAGATAAGTATTTTATCAAACGTTTTTTAGATGAACAGGAAATGAGAGTACATATTCTACTTGACTCCTCAAAATCGATGGGAGAAAAAGTAAAATGGAATTTTGCTAGGCAATTAGCAGCTTCCCTAGGTATCCTTGTACTTCAAAGAGATGATCGACTTACCTTTTCCATGGTTTCAAATGAAAAAGTTCCTCCTTTCAGAAGAAAAGGGGCAACCTACCGTAAAGCGTTTGCACAAGTAATAACCGATTTGAATCCGCCGTCTATGGTAGACTCCTTTGCTAAAAATGCAATCTCCTTTCTGCCGAAAGACAGTACTGTATTATTCCTTATTACGGATTGCTTGGAGGACATAGAGCATTTAAGAACTCTTATACAAAAACTACCTCGCTTTGCGGGTGATATACGACTGTTACAAATTGTTACGAATGAGGAGTTAACCCCTTCTTTTTCTGGTGATATGCAGTTGGAGGATGTAGAAACCGCTCAACAATTAAATATATCTATGTCTTCCAGAGTAATAGATTCTTACAATGAGGAAAGAAAGCTGCATCAACTTGCTTTAGAAAAGTTATGTAGTAAATTCGGTATCAAACTAATACAGGTCAATGCAGATGAGGGCATTTCTCATGTCCTATTTCATCAACTACTAAGAGCAAATTGGGTGCAGTGAGGTGAGTACATTTGGGTTTTAGTCAATTACCATATTTATGGACAGCAATATTTCCAGTAGTTGTTCTCCTTTATTATTTCTTCCGAAAAAAATATAAGAAGCAATCCGTTTCATCTACGCTTTTTTGGGAGGAAGTAATGAAAGAAACGAGGGCCTCTCCTTATTTACAGCACCTTCAAAAAAATGCCTTATTTTATCTTCAGATGTTAGCGATGATTTTACTTGTTCTTGCACTGATTCAGCCTTATTGGAAAAAAGAAGCACTTGCAGGAGAGCAGGTTATCTATGTCGTAGATACATCCGCTAGTATCGAAGTAAATATTAATAATACGAATTTATTTGACCTTCATAAACAAGAAATGCTTGATATGATTGAGCAGTTATCTGGTAAGCCGTTCACCCTTATTACTACAGGAAATGAACCAACTGCTGTATTAAAACAAGAAACAAATATAAATCATATAAAAAATGAAATAAATAAATTAGAAGTGACATATGAGGATGAGGCCTTTTCCAAAACACTAGATTTTGCTCAATCTTTTTTTCAAACGAAAGATACTTCGGTTTATGTATTCACGGACAAGCTTGATCAACAGACACTACCCCTACACTATGAAAATGTCAGCTGGAATGTTATTGGACAGCCAGCGGAAGTGGATAATATATCCATTAAACGTTTTGGGGCTACAAAGATGAAAAACGGAACTTCAGCATTGGTCCAAATTGACAATCAAACGAACGAAGAACAAAATGCTTCTTTAACCGTATCAAATGGAGAGAAGGATATTATAAAAGAGGCGGTTATTTTGCCACCTAGAGAAACGGTGACTCTTTCTTTTAATGAGTTGGAGGAGGCAAGCTTTCTTAAAGCTACTATTGATGTTTCTGATGATTATCTCCTAGATAATGAAATGGTTGTATTTATGCAAGACCAGCTTTCTAAGATTTACATAGATAGCTCGCTACATACATTGGTTCGTACGGCATTTCAATCACTAGGGATTGAAATGAGCAGTATACCATCGGAGCAGGTAAGCTTAGTAAAAGAAGAAGGTATACTCGCTACCAATCAGTTTGGTTTGATAGATCAAATGGAAAGACCAGCCTTATTTATTGGAAGAAATGATGTGACGCCAATCGAAGTGAACGGTAATGTTCAAACTGTGGAGCACCCGTTATTTTCTTTTGCTGATTTATCGGATATTTATGTGAGCAGTGTATACCCAGGAGTAGAAGGCTATTCTACAATTGCAACGGTCGATAATAAGCCCTTTATACAGGTATCAACCAAAGGCGATGTAGTCGTGCTTTCCGATATACAAATGACTGATTGGCCATTAAGTCCTTCCTTCCCATTATTTATGTGGAGCGTAAAAGAACAGCTATCCAATAGTAATCTATATTTAGGAACATTTACTCCAAATGAAAGAAAACCTCAATCGTTAGGCAGTACGACGAACGAATGGGAAATATATACGATGGAGGATTCCTATTTATATTCTATTGAAAATGGAGGAGCCTTTATGGCACCAAGAGAGCCCGGTGTGTATGTTATACGTTCAGGTGAAAAAGAAAAATACTTTACGGTAGCATTATCACAAAAAGAAAAAGAAATTTCCAAAGGAGCTTCTTATTCCATTGGGGCTCAGAAAACAGATAAGCAATCCGAGAATCATGAACAATTTTCGCTAGTTCCATTTCTAATTGTTTTATTGCTCTTGTTGTTTGTTATCGAGTGGGAGGTGCAAAGACGTCGTGGATTTACGAGTTGATCAACCACTATTGCTATTAATATCACTACCTATTCTTATTTATTTTATATGGATATGGAATAAAGACAGAAAGCACTGGAAGAAGGAAGGTCTTGTAGTTTTCTTTATCCGCCTGCTTGCTATTTTTTGTTTAATACTTGGTCTTACGAATCCGTATCTATTAATGCCGATCAAAGAGGAACAGGTAGTTTTCCTTATTGATCGTTCTGCTTCCGTTCAAGGTACGGAACAACAGGTTTCTGAGTGGATTGAAAAAAGCTTAGATGCTCAAACAGACAAACATCTAGTTGGAGTTTATTCTTTCGCTGAGAATTTTCAGTCAGAGATAGCATTAACGAATGAGGATATAAAGCTTCCAGTATTCAGCCCAATGGATTTACCTGGTAATACAGATATAGCTAAAGCGTTGCAATTATCTACTGGAATAATTGATCCCAACAAAGCTACACGAATTGTTCTCTTTACCGATGGAATTGAAACTAGTGGCTCGGTGGCAGACGAACTCATGAAAATGACAGGTAGTAATGTAACTGTTGATGTGGTGGAGCTTGAGAGAATATCATCAGAGGATGTAGCTATTACTACATTTGAGACACCACCTGTAGCCTTTGAAGGAGAACAACAGCAGCTAAATGTGGAATTAGAGGCTACTAAGGCAACTAATGCAGAGCTATTACTTTATCAAAACGATGAATTATTATCTAGAGAACAAGTATCCTTGGAACAGGGCTCCAATAGTTTTACATTCCGTAACACGTCTAAGGGTGAAGGTCTGTTGAAATATGACGTACAGGTGATCGTTCAAGGGGATGCTTTAATCGAGAACAATAAGCTTACGAGTGTTACGAATGTAGAGAGCTCTCCAAGACTGCTGATTGTCACTAATGAGGATGCTACAACTAATATTACTCAAGTAATTGACCAAGAGGCAATTACTACAGATGTTATCTCTGCTAGTTCCTTGCCATATGATTTATCAAATTATCTAGCCTATGATGCAATTATTTTCGACAATGTTCCAGGGCATCTTGTTGGAGAGCAAAAAATGAACGTCATCGAACAGGCAGTCAAAAATTTTGGTACTGGATTTATGATGGTTGGCGGACAAAATAGCTTTGGACTAGGGGGATATTTTAAAACACCTATAGAAAAGTTATTACCCGTTGAGATGGAAGTGAAAGGGAAGCAACAATTACCTTCATTAGGACTTATTATAGTGATGGATAGGTCAGGAAGTATGGCTGGCTCTAAAATGGAGTATGCAAAGGAGGCCGCTGCTCGTTCGGTTGAAATGCTAAGAGATGATGATCATTTAGGCTTCATAGCCTTTGATGATAAACCATGGCAGATCATTGAAACAGAGCCACTCACAGACAGAGAAGACGCGGTTGAAAAGATCCTTTCTGTAGGCGCAGGGGGAGGAACTGAAATATATTCAAGCCTTGCGCAAGCATACGAGCAGTTACAACCATTGAAGCTACAACGAAAGCATATCATCTTACTGACAGATGGCCAGTCAAGCTCGTCTAATGACTATCAAACTTTAATAGAAGATGGAAAAGAGAACAATATAACTGTTTCCACTGTAGCGGTTGGTCAGGATGCAGACCGTGCTTTATTAGAAAGCCTTGCAGAAATGGGAGGTGGAACTTTTTATGAAGTACAGGATGAATCTACCATTCCAGCGATTATGTCTACTGAAACGGCGATCATCTCCAGAACCTATATAGAGGATAATCCGTTTTACCCTACTATTTATGGAGACCCGACCTGGTCTAGTTTGTTTGTGGAAGGAGTTCCACAGATGAATGCATATATTGCAACCACTGCAAAACAAACTGCAAATGTTATTGCACAAAGTGAGAAGGAAGATCCAGTTTTAGCTGAATGGATGTATGGGTTGGGAAGAACACTTGCCTTTACTTCTGATTCTACTGGTGCCTGGAGTGGAGATTTTGCTCGTTGGAATAATTGGGGAGATTTTTGGAACACAGCAGTCTCTAGAATGCTCCCATCCTATAGTGAAGTGCCATATACGATTCAAAAAGCAAGTGATGGAAGCTATACGGTAACAGATCCATCTGGAAAATCATCCTTTATAGAAGTGGCAGCGGTCAATGAAAAAGGGGAGGAACTAGAAGTAAATTCAGAGCCATTGGCGCCTGGAAAATCACGTGTCACGGTTGAGAGCGAGCCAGGACTTGTATTTTTCCGAGTTTCCAATGAACAGGACGCTGTCTATCAAGCTGGAATATCAATTCCTTATAGTGAAGAATATAAGGTCCAACAGCCAGATGTCCAAAAACTACAGCTTATAACAAATAGAACTGGTGGAGAACTTTTAAGTGAACCAGCAGAGGCGTTTCGAGATATGGATGTCACTAGCTCCGAAAAACAGCCTATTAGACAGATATTAATATTAATTGCGATAATCCTTTTCTTTATCGATATAACAATCAGGAGATTTGGATTTAAACAGCTAATTTTACCATTTAAGAAACCTAAAAAAGCAATTACCCCTTCCACTACAACAAAGTCCAGTAATATGGAAAAGCTAGTGAGAGAAAAGAAAAAACGATAAAATGAAAAAGCGCAACAGAGGCTTGTTTCCTCTGTTGCGCTTTTATCATAGAATGACAGGTTTCTTCTTTTTAACCCAAACAAGTGTAATGACCCAAGTGCAAAGTAAAATTACAGCACCTACTAAAAACGGTATGTTAATATTTACGTCAAATAATATTCCAGCAAGTGCTGGGCCAATCATATTACCTAAGCTCATATAAGCATTATTCATACCAGCAGCAAACCCCTGCTCATTGCCAGCGAGCTTAGAAACGATGGTATTAACAGCTGGTCGAATCAATGTAGTAGCAATCGAGAAGACTGTTGCTAAAAACAAGATAAGCCAAAAGGAATCTACTAAAAAGAATAGAACTAATGAGACGGCTCCCACAACTAAGTTGACAAGAATAACGTTTAATTCACCAAAACGTTTAAATAAGCGATCAATGACAACTGTTTGAATAACTACTCCCACAAATCCACCTACCGTTAAAATAGCGGCTATTCTTTGCGGACTATATTCGTATTTGTGATCTACATATAAAGAAAAGGTTGCCTGGAAGTTAGCGATTCCAAAAGAAAATACAAAAATGATAAATAACATCATAAAGTAAGGTGTATAAATCGAGCTTTTCATTTGAGTAAGAATATTTTCACGTTTTTTTATAACTGGATTTAAATCAGTTATTACATTTTTAATATCAGGCAAAATGATTAAGGATACTATTGCGGAAAGAAAAGAAACTACCGCGGCCATATAAAATGGAAAGGATAAACTAACTCCTGCTAAAAATCCTCCAATAGCCGGCCCAATCATAAAGCCTAGTGACATGGAAGCTCCAATGAACCCCATACCTTTCCCACGTTCTTCATAACTTGTGATGTCAGCGACAAAGGCCATCGTTGCAGGTACTAAAAATGCTCCTCCAACTCCACCCATAAATCTTGCAATATAGAGCATCCATTCTTGAGTAGCTATCCCAAACCATAATTGTGAAACAGCAAAAATGATCAAGCCAATAATGATCATTTTTTTTCTTCCATGTTTGTCAGATAGTTCACCCGCTAATGGGGAAAATATAAATTGTCCTAAGGCATAGGATGCGATAATAAAACCTAAGGCTTGCCCAGCAACTCCAAAAGTTTCTAAATAAGAAGGCATTACTGGAATAACAATTCCTATCCCTGACATTACAATAAACATATTGAACATCAGAATATATAATGCGAATTTATTTCTTTTCTCTGTCATAACGACTCCTGCTTTCTCTCGTACTATTATTCATCTATCGATAATATCATATTTTCCCATTAATACATACTTTCGTGCCCCGAAAAGTTTTGATGTTTACATTATGATAAGAATTGTAGAGATAGATGGCAGATTTCCGCTTTCGGCGGACGCTTTTTCGTGGGGTGAGCGATAAGCCATCACCCATCGCTAACGCGCGTGGTTGTGATGTCTTATCTATCTCACTCATCCCACCGGAGTCGCCACCTGCCGCTCCAATCATAGGAAATGTAATAAATTGAAAAGAGGGATCTATCATAAGCTTTTCCGTTATAAAGGCACTTAAATGGCTATTAAGCTAGTCATGCTTGATAAAAATGTATGCATTGAGAGAAAATTAGTAGCATATAAAAAAAGCAAGTACGTGAATGACAATCATTCACGTACTTGTTACTGTTCTATATAATTTTTTTAGGAGAGATGAACTTACGGACACCTTTTTTTCGAAAAAGTGATTAATTATCTCCCATTTTAAATTTCAAGAATAATTCATTGTAATGGCCTAGCATTTCGAGACCTAGATTTTTGTATACTTCTAAATTATCTCTAGCTTCCTCCGTAGGATAGAAACGCTCGTCTGCGATAACCTCTTCATCCATTATTTCCATCGCTGCAGTATTAGGAGTGGAATAACCAACATAATCTGCATTTTGGGCAGCAACCTCTGCATCTAACATGAAGTTAATGAATGCATGAGCACCATCGACATTAGCGGAGGTTTTTGGAATTACCATATTATCAAACCATAAATTAGAGCCTTCTTCAGGAACAGAATAGTCTAGTTTTTCATTTTCCCACATCATGTCAGCAGCTTGTCCAGACCAAGTAAGGGCTACAGCTGCTTCCTCATTTACCATCAGCTGCGTTACTTCATCGCCAATAATAGCCTTTACATTAGGAGTCAAGCCTTGAAGCTTTTCAAGAGCACTTTGAAGCTCATTTTCATCAGTAGAGTTTAAGGAATAACCTAGGCTATTTAATCCCATTCCAATAACCTCACGTGCTCCATCTACTAACAATACTTTGCCTTCTAAGGATGGATCCCATAAATTATCCCAGCTTTCAAATGTTTGTCCCTCCAATAGGGAAGGATTATAAACAATTCCTACTGTTCCCCAAAAATAAGGGATAGAAAACTCATTTTTAGGGTCAAAAGGTAAATCTAAAAAGTAAGGATCCACATTTTGTAGATTCGGTAACTTGGAAGGATCGATTGGCAAGAGTAAATCATTTTCCTTCATTTTTTCAATAGCATACTCTGAAGGGACAGCTATATCATAGGAAGTCCCACCTTGTTCAATTTTTGTCATCATGGCTTCGTTTGAATCAAAGGTTTCATAAACCACACGATATCCGGTTTCTTCTTCAAACTGGTTTATCAACTCAGGATCAATGTATTCTCCCCAGTTAAAGACAGTAACAGTATCACTACCGGCATTATTTGCACTTTTTCCTAAATAATCGTTTGTGATAAATAATACGATACATACAACTATAATGGCTACAGCTGCTCTTACAATCTCTTTCATTTACGTATCCCCATTCCTGTCAGGTTTTTACCGCCTCGTTGGCTAATGAAGTAGTAACCTACAACTAAGAACAATGTTACGATAAAAATAATACCTGAAAGTGCATTTATCGTTAAAGTAATTCCAGCTCGAGCCATGGAGTATATTTCAACAGATAGAGTACTAAAACCATTTCCTGTTACAAAAAAGGTGACTGCAAAATCATCTAAAGAATAAGTAAGTGCCATAAAGAAACCTGCGAAAATACCTGGCTTGATGAAAGGGATGATAACCCTTCTTAAAATGTCTCTTCTAGTTGCACCTAAGTCAGCTGCCGCATCGATTAATGAGCTGTTCATCTCTTGTAGCTTTGGAAGTACCATTAAAACAACAATAGGAATACTAAAAGCAATATGAGAAATAAGCACAGAGGCAAATCCTAGCTTAACGCCCACCATAGTGAAAAGAATTAAAAATGACGCACCAATGACAACGTCAGGACTTACGATTAACACGTTATTTAACGATAAAATCGAATTTCTTAATGATTTGTTTCTAATATAAACGATTCCTAAGGAACCTAGAACTCCAATAGCCGTTGAAATTAAAGCAGATAGTAATGCGACTATAACTGTGTTTATAAGTATCATAATTAAGCGAGTATCAGAAAATACTGCTGCGTAATGCTCCCAAGTAAAGGAGTCAAATTCATTCATCGTACCGCCGCTGTTAAATGAATAGAATATCAAATAAAAAATAGGAGCATAAAGAATGACGAAAATAAGGACTAAATATATTTTTGCTGCCTTACTTGTGTTTCCCATTGGAAGTTGCCCCCTTATCTCTTTGCCCTGTAATAATCATTACGATTACCATGAAGATGATTAAGAATACAGCGATCGTTGAACCCATTCCCCAGTTTTGAGTTACGAGGAATTGTTGCTCAATAGCTGTTCCTAAAGTAATTACTTTGTTACCAGCGATTAAGCGGGTAATCATAAATAGGGATAAAGAGGGAATAAATACTGCTTGAACTCCAGCCTTTACACCATTTGTTGTTAAAGGGAAGATAACCTTTCTAAAGGTTGTCCAACCAGAAGCTCCCAAATCTTTACTTGCATCAATAAGAGAAGGATTTAACTTATCGAGTGAGTTAAAGATCGGAAGAATCATAAATGGTATAAAAATATATACCGAAACGAAAATAAAACTGAAATCAGTAAATAGTATTTGTTGCTCTCCTATACCGAATACATTTAAGAAAGCATTAATTGGGCCGTATAAGCCGAAAATACCGATAAAGGCATATGTTTTTAATAATAGGTTTATCCATGATGGAATGATGATTAAAAGTAACCATAATTGTTTATGCTTTGTTTTAGTCAAAAGATAAGCTGTTGGATATGCGATTAATAATGAGAACAAAGTAATTAGGAACGCATACCAGAAAGAGCTAAGTGTTAGTTTTAAATAAACAGACGTAAAGAAATTTTGATAGTTATCTAAAGTAAAGTTTCCGCTTAAATCGAAGAAGGAATAATAAGCGATTAATGCAATTGGAGCTATTACAAATAACAGAATCCAAGCATAGTAGGGTATTAGATAAAGTGCCCTAGCTTTTTTAGTTTCCATAAGCGTCTTCTCCGTAAGATTCTAGGCGTTTATCAAACTCTTCTTCTGTTTCATTCAGACGCATAACATGAACAGACTCTGGATCAAAATTTAAGCCAATCATTTCACCTACGGCTGCCTTTTTAGTTGAATGTACTAACCACTCATTTCCTTCTTCATCATAAGTGGAAAGCTCATAGTGAACTCCTCTAAACAATTGGGTATCTACTTTAACTTTCATTTTTCCTTTATCAATCGTTGTGATTTCTAAATCCTCTGGACGAATAACAATATCGACTTTTTCATTTGGGTTTAGACCTTGGTCTACACATTCAAATTCCTTGCCACCGATACGAACACGGAAATCTGCTACCATTGTTCCTTCAACGATATTAGACTCCCCAATAAAGTCTGCAACAAAACGATTAATCGGTTCATCGTAAATATCCATAGGCGTACCACTTTGTTCAATGTTCCCAGCATTTAGGACAAAGATTTCATCCGACATTGCAAGTGCTTCCTCTTGGTCATGGGTAACGAAGATAAATGTTTTACCTAGACGTTGTTGCAGCTCACGAAGCTCGTATTGCATCTCGGATCGTAGTTTTAAGTCTAATGCTGAAAGGGGCTCATCTAGTAGTATAATTTCAGGGTCATTGACAATAGCTCTAGCAATAGCGACACGTTGTCTTTGTCCTCCAGACATCTCTGCTATTTCTCTATTTTCATAGCCGTTTAGGTTAACGAATTTTAACGCCTCTAATACTCTGTCCTCTATTTCTTTTTTCCCTAATTTTTTGATACGTAGCCCGAATGCTACATTTTCAAATACATTTAAGTGAGGGAACAAAGCGTAGTCCTGAAACACTGTATTTACTTGGCGTTGGTTAGCTGGCACATTGTTAATTAGCTTCCCGTTAAGATAGATACTGCCATTTGATGGCTGCATGAAACCAGCTATTAAGCGAAGGATAGTTGTTTTCCCACAACCAGATGGGCCTAACAATGTATAAAACTTTCCACGCTCTAATTCAAAATTAATGTCTTTAAGAACTGTTGTGTCCTCATCATAAAATTTAGTAACATTTTCAAAGCGAATAATAGGTGTCTCTGACATAATAACCCTCCATTTTCATAAATAAGAATTCGTGACGACATAAATAACCTTGGAGATATCATCTGATGCATTTTTCAAAAGATGATGATCTGCCGCTTCAAAATAGAGGGACTCTCCAGCCGAAGCAAAGTAGTGTTGTTTGCCAAGTTGTAACTCGACGCGACCTTGTAAAACATATATAAAAGTTTGAGATAAGGAAGGTTCAAACTCTTTAAACTGACCGCCTTTATCAAAAGTGATCAATACTGGCTCCATATCGTTTTCATTGGATTCAGAAATAAGCCAGTGAAGCTTGTACTTTTTTTCTTCATCTATGTAAACAGTCTGCTCCTCTTCTTGGAAAACCACCTTAGTTCTACTATGTTCATCGTCAAAGAAATCCTTAGGCTTACAACCTAAAACATTTAGGATAGAAAAAAGTGTTTCAATGGAGGGAGAATTTAGATCTCTTTCCAGCTGGGATATGAAACCCTTGCTTAAGTCCGTTCTCTCGCCTAGTTCTTCCTGTGTTAGACCTTTTTTCAGCCTTAACTGTTTAATTTTTCTACCAATTTGCATGTAATTACGCTCCTTCTCTTTTGTAAAATAAAGAGCTTTTCCATAAAACAAAGTTTATTTTAACATAACTTTAAGTTTACTTTAACAACTTTTTAAAGATAATACAAAAAAAAATTTTTCCAACTATTAGATGCAACTGTCTCTTAGTTGCATAGACTGAATATGGATGACGGATAAAGGAGAGATATGGATGAATTTGAGAGAGGAGTTACCGGAGTTTCCTATTACGACTAAATGGTTAAACGGCTCATGGACAAAGGGACAGTTATTAGGTACAAAGCCTTTGCTTGTCTATTTTTGGTCTGTTAGCTGTGATGCCTGTAAGGTTGCTCCACCATTAATAAATAAATGGAAAGAGAAGTATGAAAATCAGTTTAATGTCATTGCTATTCATATGCCTAGGTCTCCTGAAGATGCGAGTAAAAGCTTGGTGAAGTCGACAGCTTCTGCTGCAGGAATTTATGACTCGATTTGTCTAGATCATGATTTGGTGCTATCTGAAATGTACCAGTGTAAGCTTGTACCAAATTTTTATTTGTTTGATAAAAAAGGTCGACTGCGACACAGACAGGCTGGCGAGAGAGGGCTGCAAATGTTGGAAAAGCGACTTGTCCTCTTGATAAAAGAGATCTAATTTTTAATAATAAGCATGGGTTTAAAAAATGATGGAAATCTAGATAGCAGTAGAACCACTGTTGTGTTAAACTAATGGCAATTAGTTCTAGGAGGCGCAGCTATGCAGAAGGAATTTGTTGTTATTGGTTTAGGTCGTTTTGGTGGAAGTATCGTCAAAGAGTTAATGGAGCAGGGCGCCGATGTTATGGCCATTGATAAGGTACAAGAAAGAGTTGATGAATTTGCCTCCATAGCAACCCAAGCAGTGATTGCGGATACGACAGACGAAGCAGTCTTAAAATCGCTCGGGATTAGAAACTTTGAGCATGTTATTGTTGCAATAGGTGATGATATTCAATCTAGTATTCTTACAACGCTTATGCTAAAAGAAATAGGTGTGAAGAAAATTACAGTAAAAGCTCAAAATGATTATCACGAAAAAGTGTTACGTAAAATTGGAGCCGATCAAGTAGTTCATCCAGAGCGGGACATGGGGATACGAATCGCTCATAACATTCTGTCCAACAATGTCTTAGATTATTTGGAGCTTTCCGATGAGCATTCTATTATGGAGATTAAAGTAAATGAAAAAATTGCTGGATTCTCTATAGTGGACTTGGATATTCGAGCTAGATACGGTATTAATATAGTTGCGGTAAAAAGGGGAAAAGAGATTATTGTATCTCCACAGGCACAGGATAAGATGCAGCTGAATGATGTGCTCATCATCATTGGAGCAGACGTGGATATCAATCGTTTCGAAAAGAAGGTTCTTTCTTAAATAAATGAAGTGTTCATTCTGTCGAAAAATTAGTTGGCAGCTTTTTACTGGATGAGCGATATGCTATCAGCCTATCCATCACGGGATATTTTAATAGACTCGTTTATCCAGCTAGATTTAAGGACATCAATTTATAACCGCAATCTCCCAAAAAGGGGTTGCTTTCCTACTTTTTTCCCTTACAATATTATTACATGATTTATACGGGGCATTAGCTCAGTTGGGAGAGCACAACACTGGCAGTGTTGGGGTCAGGGGTTCAAGTCCCCTATGTTCCATCATTTTGTTTACTATAGAGTAAGTAACTTAGCGAGTAGGGTATGTTTACCTACTCGCTTTTTGTATGCATAAAATTTTTTGTATTATTTTTGTAAACAGCATTTTACCGATTAAACACGAACATTTTCTCTATATTGATTGTAGCGGTAGGCGGCGACTCCCTCTTAAAATGTAGTCGTACCAATGGTTTCATTACGTATTTTAAAGTGAAAAAAATTTTTTTAACTCGTCTTACTGATCTTTTGCACCCTTATTAAACCACTTATTAAAAATATTGG
>NZ_JAMAWN010000014.1:0-94753 GCF_023713305.1 Psychrobacillus sp. MER TA 171
GACGGGATAAGTGCTGAAAGCATCTAAGCACGAAGCCCCCCTCAAGATGAGATTTCCCATTACGCAAGTAAGTAAGATCCCTCAAAGACGATGAGGTAGATAGGTTCGGGGTGGAAGCGTGGCGACACGTGCAGCTGACGAATACTAATCGATCGAGGACTTAACCAAATTGTTTGTTTCTAATATGATGTCTTTTATCCAGTTTTGAGTGAACAACTCAAAAGTCTAGTGATGATGGCGAAGAGGTCACACCCGTTCCCATACCGAACACGGAAGTTAAGCTCTTCAGCGCCGATGGTAGTTGGGGGTCTCCCCCTGCAAGAGTAGGACGTCGCTGGGCAACTAAAGGAAGTCGTCACCGAGTAATCGGTGGCGGCTTTTTTGTTTTGCTGTCCATTTATTTTAAACGAAACAGTATTCATGGTACTCTAGTAATATATATAAATAAGGCAAGGGGGATTCTATGTTCTTAAAGGATCTAACAAAAAAATTACAGCATAGCCAGCCACTATTTATTGGGGAGGATACAGCTCTGCGCTCAGCTATTATGCTTCCACTTGTGCAAGTGGAAGGAGAATGGCATATGTTGTTTGAAGTGCGTTCCTTAACGATGCGAAAACAGCCCGGAGATATCAGTTTTCCAGGTGGTCGTATTGATACTACAGATGCCTCTCCATTGGAAGCTGCAATAAGAGAGACACATGAAGAGTTAGGAATAGACCCGACATCTATAAAAGTTATTGGTCAGTTGAGTCCTTATATTGCTTCTTCATCTTTCGTGGTCTATCCATTCGTGGCCACTATTGATCATCACCAAATCGAAAGTTTCAACAAACAAGAGGTTGAAGAAGTATTTACCATACCAATTAGCTGGCTCTTAGACTATGAGCCTTATATGCACACTGTCTCTGTTCAACCTATGCCACCGATGGACTTTCCTTATGAAAAGATATTTAATGGGGACAAATATCAATGGAGACCTAGAGATATTGAGGAATGGTTTTATGATTATAAAAACTATACTATTTGGGGATTAACTGCACGAGTGTTAAAGCATTTTATGGAAACAATCAGAAGTATCAATAGATAAGCAATAAACTTAAATAGTTTCTATCACGAAGCGTTCCAAGATTTAATAGTATTTCAAAAAGAAGATTCTCTATCTATTAGAGGGTCTTTTTATTTTTGTAGTGATAATTCCAAAATACTATATCTCTTTAATTCTAAATGCTTATTTCTGTATAACTTACCTTGTTCCTTCTGAATCATTTTAGTGCTAAATACTAGACTTCTCTTTACCTTTCTATATAAAAAATGGAATATTATAGATATTGGAAGATTGCTAGAGGAGGAGAAATTATGTCTATCTGGTGGGGAATATTGTATAATAAAGAAAATTGGAAATGCTTCATTGTACCCGATTCAACGTGGGTATGCCTATGAAAATACTAGACGTAGACTTACTTCAAGATGGATTGCAACGTAACATAGCTATGTTGGAACGTTTGCAAAATGAAGTGGGGAATATTCAAAACACAGTTAAAGAACTAGTAGCAATGGAGGAGGTATTGAAAGGGGCAGGAGGTAGTGCAATCCGTGGCTTTTACTCAGACGTTCATTTACCTTTCCTTCATTTTTTCCTTGTTTTCTCCGATAGTTACAAGCAAAAGCTTCAACAAATTGAATCTGCTCTTTTGTCGTTAGAACCAGATACGGCAGGGTACATCCTCGAGCAATTTTTAGAGGGAGAGCTAGAACAAGGACTGACGCTGATTGCCAACATAACAGAAAGACTTACAAACGAAGCAAACAGTATCATGGATACAGTAAGTGATATCGTTGCACTACCTCATCTTAATGATAGTGAGGTACAAGAAGGAGTTCAAAATTCTAAAAAGAAACGTGACGACACGCTTTTACAGCTGCATGAATTCGATAGCTCTCAAACCACATCACTACACACAGTAGAAGAAGATATTCAAACGATGGGCAATTGGCTTACGGATATGGAGGGAATGTTTACCGCAGGGGTAAAGGACATTACTTTCCAGCCGAGTCAGTGGAATGCAATTACGTTTGGGAGCGAGATTCGGACAGAGCTATTCCCGAAGGTATATTTAGATCCTAATAAACTATGGGTAGAAGAAAGAGACAAAATAATCGGCACGATGATCACTGCCAAAACCTTTCAAGCGCTAGAGCTGAAGAGGATGATTACAATTGATGAAAACGTTGGAGAGAACATACAATATCATCAATATGCAAATGGTTTATTGATAAAAGAGTACTCGGAAAACGGGACAGTATACTACGAGATCGTTTCTAAAGTAGAATACAAGGAAGAAGCAGTCCAAGTCGAGCCACCGAAAGAAAATAAACTGGTGGATGGTATACAATTTGGATTAGATCTAGCAGGGTTAATACCAGGAATCGGAGAAATAGCAGATGGTTTAAACGGGGTAATCTATTATGCTAGAGGAGATAAGTTAAACGCAGGTCTTTCCTTTGCGGCGATGATTCCAGTTGCCGGCTGGGGAAGTACTGCAACGAAATTTGCAAATAAAGGTAGTCAGTTATACCAAGCAAGGAATGTATTAAGTGATGAAAAAGTGGCATCTATGTTTACACCCACTTACCAAGAAGTGGTCAATGGCCCACTAAGCAGAACCCAGGCTAACATGTATATGTTCAAAACAGACTTCAATAATATGACACCAAAGTCTGTAACATTCAATAGTCCTCTTACTGGCAATTTATCGCTGTCGAAACCGGATGTCCCAACACCCTCTAAAAGTTTAGAGGGTAATGGTAATACAGAGATAAAAAATGTGGATGTTACGACTATGGGTATAGATAATATTAATCATCCTATAAGAACTTATAGGAATGCTGATTTAAAAAAATTAGAAGAAAAATATACTGCAGACCCAAGAATTACAGTAGAAATGCCTTATGTGGGTAAGGGTAAAGCAGGAACCAATTCAGAAGGCTGGTTACGTGATAAAGACTTTTATTGGAAAGAAATAATGAATAAACAACCAGAAAGTTTAAGTAAAGCAAATAAACAAAAAATTCAATTGGGTTTCTCTCCGATAATTGATAAAACATTTAGAGAACACTTCCCTCAATATGATTTAAAGGAATTATACAATGATAAATTAATCCATCATCATGTAGGTGGGGGGGGGCAAGCAGTTGCAGTGCCTTCCAAGCTACACCCAGGAACAGGTGGCATACATAATGCGGAAAAAGCTGCCAGTGTTTGGGGAAATGACAGTGAGTATGCTGAATTACTTGAAAAATTTTTAAATAAGTAAAGGGTGATAACTTTGTCAATAAAAGAAGCAATGCAGATATACTTTCAAATGAGAAAAGAGATAGCTAATGAAGGTTTAGATTTTTTATTTAAAACACCAATTAGTAGTGAAGATAACCTAATAATTTATGATGGAGAAGTTGATGAGGAAGAATATATCTCATGGAAACCTGTAGAAAAGACTGTTTCACAGGACTTTACAAGTTTAGAAGATGAATTTGATATAAAATTGCATAAATCAATAGTTGAATATTTTAACTCATATTGGTTTGCAGATTTAGATGGATTTTATCAGGAACACTATATTGCATTAGAGTCTGTGCTACCGAATAGCGAGATAAGTTCATTCCGAGAGGCACTGAAAGGATATAAAGAAAATCATGGGGATAGTTTAAAGAAGATACCTATTGGGATTGAAGGGAATGGTTTGTTGGTAGTTATTGAGAACAGTAATGGAATAATACAATTAGAAGATTTTGAAAAAGGGACATTTGAGCATATTGCTGATAATATCCAAGAATTAATAGGGAATTTGAGACTGAAAAGATAGCATTTTATTTAGTGTCGAATATCTCAACAAGGATAAGTAAGTACACAATTATTTATCAGAAACTAACCTTTAAAGAACTAGTTGAACTAGTAAATAAAATTATAATCCTATGCTATCTGAGGAAGGGGTAAGTGAATATATAGAAATCTTAGAACAAAATGTTCCTCACCCTGCTCCCAGCGACTTAATTTTTTGGATCGATGAGGATTTATAACCAGAGGAAGTAGTGGAGATTACATTAGCATATAAAAAAGAAAAATAATTGTATTTAGAATACTCTTTGTAGAACCTTGAAGGGCTATTTACTTCAAGGTTTCTTTTTTTATGTGGGCTACCCAGTACCGAACAATTCCGATTTATTTAATAAAATTATGTCCTATCTACTCTTTATGTTATTAAGCAAATAACCATAATATCAACAATTACCACTATTTCAATTCTTCAAAACCTTACCTTCGCTTTCCTCCTAGCCTTTTAAAATTTTTACAAACTTTTACGAACATAGAACAGTGACTAGAGCAAGAGGACTAACCCAACTCGAGAATGTCGATGTTCAACACTTGCATACCGTTTAAAATGTCGTAAATATCGTCGATAGATAACTCTGTCCAAGTTGGCTGAAAAAAGATGGCTGATTGTATTAGTCACTACACCAACGGCAAAAGCGAACAACCCGGCACCCGTTATTAGCGGAAAAGCAAATGTGAAATCAGAGTCACCGAGTTCGAATATACAGGCTAAGCCAAAAGTTGTCGGAGGCAATGCAGATTATATAGCTCCACCTAAAAATACGAATACAATTAATACGCCATCTGCAAAGGTGGATACTACACCAACAAATAAAAGTATTGATAGTAATGTGAATAAAGATGTAAAGATGGATCTTGAGATAAAGGGTGCGGGAGAAGTTAATAGGCTTATTCCTGGTACACCTGGAAAGGTGACAGGAGGAAGTTCTACAAAGCTGGGTAAAAACATGTTTGAAGAAATGGGTTTGCCTATAACTACAAAGCGAACCCCTTATCAAGCACAACATATTATTCCTAAGGAATTTAGAAGTCATCCTGTATTACAAAAAATAGGTATGGATATGGACAATGCCTCAAATGGATTTTTTCTTCGAGTTCCAGACGCTGAGGTTAGTGTAACTTCTAGACATAAAGGATATCACTCAATTTATAGTAATTTTGTAAGGAGCAAATTGGATGAAATAGATATTAGACAAAATATAACTATAATAGAAAAACAAGTTTTTGAATTGCAACAAAAGTTAAGACTACTTCAAGAAAAGGGATTACCACTATACATGAAGGATAATTACCTTGAAAATGAACTTAAAAGGATTAAAGAAATTGGATTGGAACAATACAGAATAGAAAGAATAGACAAAGAGGTTGCGACCCCTGTATGGAAAAGTGGAGGAGGGGCAACAGTGGACCTTTGGGAAAGGTGGTATAATAAGCAATGAACTATGGGTTATTTAATAATTTAGTTGAAGAGGTAATTCAGTTCTCGAAAGATTTCCAGAGTGAACAAACTAATAAATTCCCCCAAAATATTATAATTATTAATGATATAAAAAAAGCAGAGCATTTAGCTTATGAAGAGATTTTTGGTGAAGAAGAGTATAAATGGAAAGATATTAGAGAAATGGAAATGAGCGAAGTCTGGGGTTTGTATTATGAAAAGTCTGAAAATGAAAAACCTAAAGGACTGGAAGAATTATTAGAAATTATTGCTGATAATGTGAGAAAGAGCTCATTTAAATATAGTATATTTTATAATGATGTTGTAGCTGACCTTACTAATTGTGCCATCAATAGAGCAATAAATGGAAAGAGTAATTCCTTTTTTGAAAAATTGTTTGAAATATATCAATACGGTGCTTTTCCTTGTGGTTGGAATGGTGATTATCCAGAAGGACAGATTGTTTCTTTTAAATTGGATTAATGAGTATTTTGCTCGAGAGACTAGATGAAGTTCTGGGAGAAGAAATATATAAATGTGATAGTTAAGTGGAGATGTACTGCTTTAAAAAAGAAGAGTTAAATGAAACTTGGTCATCTTTTTTTGTTTCTTGATGGCATGTTTTAATTGTTAATTATAGATCAATAAAAGATAATTTATAATACTTAAAACCTTGATTGCCTAAATGCCTTTCAAGGTTTTTTAAATTATAAATTCCAAATAGAAACGTGACGACACGGTTTTACAGCTGCATGAATTCGATAGCTCTCAAACCACATCACTAACCACAGTAGAAGAAGATATTCAAACGATGGGCAATTGGCTTACGGATATGGAGGGAATGTTTACAGCAGGGGTAAAGGACATTACTTTCCAGCCGAGTCAGTGGAATGCAATTACGTTTGGAAGCGAGATTCGGACAGAGCTATTCCCGAAGGTATATTTAGATCCTAATAAACTATGGGTAGAAGAAAGAGACAAAATAATCGGCACGATGATCACTGCCAAAACCTTTCAAGCTTTAGAGCTTAAAAGGATGAATACGATTGATGAAAACGTAGGAGAGAATATCCAGTACCATCAATATGAAAATGGTCTACTTATAAAAGAATACACGGAAAACGGGACAGTGTACTACGAAATCGTGTCTAAAGTAGAATACAAGGAAGAAGTAGTCCAAGTTGAGCCGCCAAAAGAAAATAAACTGTTGGATGGTATACAGTTTGGATTAGATATCGTAGGGTTAATACCAGGAATCGGAGAAATTGCAGATGGCGCCAATGGGGTTATTTATACAGTTAGAGGAGATAAGTTAAACGCAGGTCTTTCCTTTGCGGCGATGATTCCAGTTGCCGGCTGGGGAAGTACTGCAACGAAATTTGCAAATAAAGGTAGTCAGTTATACCAAGCAAGGAATGTATTAAGTGATGAAAAAGTGGCATCTATGTTTACACCCACTTACCAAGAAGTGGTCAATGGCCCACTAAGCAGAACCCAGGCTAACATGTATATGTTCAAAACAGACTTCAATAATATGACACCAAAGTCTGTAATATTCAATAGTCCTCTTACTGGCAATTTATCGCTGTCGAAACCGGATGTCCCAACAACCTCTAAAAGTTTAGAGGGTAATGGTAATACAGAGATAAAAAATGTGGATGTTACGACTATGGGTACGGATGAAATTGGATTACCGCCTCGATACGGGGAAAGAAGAATCTCAAAGGAATTATATGATGAATTAAGAGACGGATCGCCTACTGCAAAGTTACGAGAAAAAGTTAACGAGGGTATTGAGGATAAAATAGGAATGCCTGACCCTGCTTTACCTGGTAAGCATATTACAGGTAGACTTCAAGCCGATCATATCGTATCAATGAAAAATATAGCTAAGATGGAGAATTTTGATAAACTAACAAAAGAACAACAACTTAAGGTTTTAAACAATGAAGAGAATTTTTTAGGATTAAGTGAAGCAGCCAATAAATCTAAGGGGTCTAAATCTTATTCTGATTGGACAATTTATAAAAAAGAAAATATTGAAGTTGACCCTAAGTTTAGAGAAGAAATGATAAAGAAGGAAAAAGAATTAGAAATGAAATTACAAAAACAAATTGATGATTTTGTTGAAGGAAATAAAAAAGATATAGATAAATAAAGGAGCTGATATAGCATTATGGAACAAAAACTGGGGTTTTTAAGAAAATATAAAAGAAATGCACAACTTATATCATGCCATGAGATTAATAAACTTGATTGTGGGAAAATACCAAATTCTTGGTATAAATTGTTTCAAGAAGAAAACGTAGACCAGAGAGTTGAGATTATTTTATCTTTATGGAAAGAGCAAGTAGGAGTGGAATTAAGAAACACCATTTCTTATTTGTCTAAGCACCTTGAAGAAGTAGACCTTATGGACATAAATGGTGGATATTCAATTTTATACACCATTAAAACAGATAATGGTGAAATTCGATATTATGAGGGGGGGAATCCTAAAGATGAGTTTAATAATGAAGAATTAGAAAAATCTTGGGATAAGTTTCCTTCAACAATAAGAAATTTTTATCAAACTGTTCATAATGGTTTCTATTATTATGCGAGCCAATCAATGGGTTTAGTTCCTTTAGAAGATGTAACTTTTTTTGGTGATGATGAATGGGGGATTATCGAAGAGTTAGAAGAGCCCTTACAAATTGATTTACAAACTACTTTTGGTTTCTTCAAAAGTGGTATGGGTGGCTATGTTGCAGTAGATTATAAGAATTCTAATAATGATAATGCGACTTTATGGTGGACAAATAAAGAGCCTAGATATAATATGAATTTTTGGGACATAGTTGATGAATGGATAGTAATTGGATTTGAAGTTTAGTTTAATTCTATGGTGGTACAACCTTCAAAGAGTATTACGTGCACGATGATAGAATAGTAAAAGAAGTACGAGCTTAGGCGACATTTTACTGGGTGATGTATATAAACACATGGTAAGTATATAAAAATAACGACTCATACAAGCTCGTAAGTATTAATGAAGTACTTGGCACGATAAAAAAGGTGTCATACTGTTACTATAAAACTTATAAAATTTATGCTACTTAAAAACAGATGAACTTAAAGTACTTGATTGTCAAATAAAGGCAACAGGTGCTTTTTGTTTTTGGGGAGAAATTTATGCTTTGGACGACATTAAAAATGCTAATGAAAATCAATAGCTTATGATGGTTGTACCATCAAGGTATTATGTTTAATACTTGAGTGGCATGAAAAGTAAGATAACCGGGCGAGTAACCTAACACTTTCATACGCTAAACCACATGATTTATTTTGTTCAATACAGCAATTGGTCACTAGAATAAAAGTCTTGGTGAAAGCTCAAGGTGCATTAAAGAACCAGTTGCACATTCAATTGAGACACCATTACCCAAGCTATTAAAAGTTTTCCCCCACTGATTGGTTCGCAGTCACGATTAAATCTGTTTACTAGCTTACAGAATGGGACACCGTATACCAATAATAGTCCATTCATGTTCAACATGCCAACAGCGAAAACGGATATCCCAGCAACATCTAAAACTCCCAGTGGCGGTGTTAATCCAGAGATCCAGAACCCAAACGTTGCCAATAAGAACCCGGATTTGGACGGCAATGGAGCAAATTCTAGTAAAGTACAATCTTCTGCAGTCCAGCCGCCATCTAAAGGGAATACACCCGAAGCAAAAAGTGCGGTTGCCAGCCCTACTAAGGGGAATCCAAATGAGCAGATACAGGATCTGCCGAAGGTCGTTGGTGGCAATGGAGATCACATAAACCTGAGCAGTACCACGATTCCAAACAAATCTACTAAAACAGTCACTACACCAACGGCAAAAGCAAACAACCCGGCACCAGTTAGTAGCGGGAAAGCCCATGTGAAACCAGATACACCGAATACGAATATACAGGCTAAGCCAAAAGGTGTTGGAGGCAATGGAGATTATACAGCTCCACCTAAAAATGCGAAGACAATTAATGCACCATCTGCAAAGGTGGATACTACACCAACAAATTAAAGTGTAGATGTTGAGACTAAGGGTACGGAAAAAGTTGTAAAAGAATATGATGTAGTTTCTTATCGTCCTGCAAATGGAAAGTACGGTCTCGAAAATCATCATGGAGTAATGAATGAGTGGGCAAAGCAAAATATTCCAAGATATAAAGAAAAAGTTGGTAAGTCACCTACAGTTGCTCTCACAGATAGGAATAATGGTGGGATGCATGAAGCAACTAAAAAGGTCTATAGAGAATGGCTACGGGAGAGAACAGGTAGACCTGTAGGAGCGAAAGTTGATTGGAAAAATGTTAGTCCTAAAGAGATACAAAGATTATCAGAAGATATGTTTGATGCTGCAAAGGTTCCGGAATTAACTAGGAGAGAATATTACAGACAATTAAATAAATATTTATATACACTTGACTAATAATTAGGAGGCTATTATGAGTATAAAAGAGATTCTTCAAAAAATTAATGAAACAGAATACTGTAAAGTTTACCCACCTCAAGGACTTCCAGAAAATATTGAACAGGGTGACGTTCTTCCGAAAGATTTACTTGAATTTTATACGATTTGTGGAGGAGTGGAGTTGTTTACTAATGTAGATTTTGGCGTTTCTATCGTTCCTTCTGATAAATTTGTGCTGGCAAACCCTATAATTGTGGGGGAAAAATGCGAATATGATATTTCCTCACATTGGTATATTTTAGGTGACCTAGGTAGTGGTAATTATTTATCGATTGATTTACATCCTGAAAGGTTAGGAAAATGCTATGATAGTCACTGGGATTCCCATGGTGTAGTAGGTAGTACTACAGTTGTAGCAATTTCATTTACTGATTTATTAAATAGAATATTAGTAAGTAAAGGCGAAGGTGAGAGTTGGTATTGGTATAGTGATGATTTTGAATCACTAGGAGATGCTTATGACGGAATTGAAATAGAGTAGAAATTTTACTTGTTACATTGATTGGCTCAAAGCTTTTCAAGGTTTTTATTTTAATTTATATTAAATCAGCTGATATTGAGTGAGAAAATTAACTATTACTCTATTATTTTATAAATTTTTTTGGATTAGAGTCACCAATATTGGGGAATGATGTTTGCAGGATCCTGTATGGAAAAGAGGAGGGCAACAGTTGACCTTTTGGAAAGGTGGTATAATAAGTAATGAACTATGGGTTATTTAATAATTTAGTTGAAGAGGTAATTCAGTTCTCGAAAGATTTCCAGAGTGAACAAACTAATAAATTTCCCCAAAATATTATCATTATTAATGATACAAAAAAAGCAGAGCATTTAGCTTATGAAGAAATTTTTGGTGAAGAAGAGTATAATTGGAAAGATATTAGAGAAATGGAAATGAGCAAAGTCAAGGGTTTATATTATGCAAAATCTGAAAATGAAAAACCTAAAGGACTGGAAGA
Source organism: Psychrobacillus sp. MER TA 171 (assembly GCF_023713305.1). Lineage (NCBI taxonomy): Bacteria > Bacillati > Bacillota > Bacilli > Caryophanales > Bacillaceae > Psychrobacillus > Psychrobacillus sp. MER TA 171. Next base: position 10,795 of record NZ_JAMAWN010000014.1, read on the forward strand.
ATTATTAGAAATTATTGCTGATAATGTGAGAAAGAGCTCATTTAAATATAGTATATTTTATAATGATGTTGTAGCTGACCTTACTAATTGTGCCATCAATAGAGCAATAAATGGAAAGAGTAATTCCTTTTTTGAAAAATTGTTTGAAATATATCAATATGGTGCTTTTCCTTGCGGTTGGAATGGTGATTATCCAGAAGGACAAATTGTTGCTTTTAAATTGGATTAATGAGTATTTTGCTCGAGAGACTAGATGAAGTTCTGGGAGAAGAAATATATAAATGTGATAGTTAATTTTAAGAGTGGAGATGTACTGCTTTAAAAAGAAGAGTTAAAGGAAACTTGGTCATCTTTTTTTGTTTCTTGAAGGTATTTTTTAATTGTTAATTATGGATCAATACTTAAAACCTTGATTGGCTAAATGTCTTTCAAGGTTTTTTAAATTTAAAATTCTAAAAAGAAACGTGACGACACGGTTTTACAGCTGCATGAATTCGATAGCTCTCAAACCACATCACTAACCACAGTCGAAGCAGATATTCAAACGATGGGCAATTGGCTTGTGGATATGGAGGGAATGTTTACATCAGGGGTAAAGGACATTACTTTCCAGCCGAGTCAGTGGAATGCAATTACGTTTGGAAGCGAGATTCGGACAGAGCTATTCCCGAAGGTATATTTAGAGCCTCATAAACTATGGGTAGATGAAAGAGACAAAATAATCGGCACGATGATCACTGCCAAAACCTTTCAAGCGCTAGAGCTGAAAAGGATGATTACAATTGATGAAAACGTGGGAGAGAATATCCAATACCATCAATATGCAAATGGTCTACTTATCAAAGAATACTCGGAAAACGGGACAGTATACTACGAAATCGTTTCTAAAGTAGAATACAAGGAAGAAGCAGTCCAAGTGGAGCCACCAAAAGAAAATAAACTGTTGGATGGTTTTCAATTTGTATTAGATGTAGCGGGACTAATTCCTGTATACGGAGAAATAGCAGATGGTTTAAACGGAGTAATCTATTATGCTAGAGGAGATAAGTTAAACGCAGGTCTTTCCTTTGCGGCGATGATTCCAGTTGCCGGCTGGGGAAGTACTGCAACGAAATTTGCAAATAAAGGTAGTCAGTTATACCAAGCAAGGAATGTATTAAGTGATGAAAAAGTGGCATCTATGTTTACACCCACTTACCAAGAAGTGGTCAATGGCCCACTAAGCAGAACCCAGGCTAACATGTATATGTTCAAAACAGACTTCAATAATATGACACCAAAGTCTGTAACATTCAATAGTCCTCTTACTGGCAATTTATCGCTGTCGAAACCGGATGTCCCGTCAAAGGGGACAGTTAAAGATAGGCAGATAGATTATACTAGAGGTTTTGATGTAGAGCCTAAATATAGCTCTTATGAGCAAAGGGTAAAAACAACACCTGTTAATAAAGGCGAATGGAGTAGCGAACGAGCAGAGTCGTTATTTATCTCTGATAAGACCGGAGAAGTTAAAAAATATCTTGATGAAGCTGGCGTTGACGGAGTTGAGTACAAAAATGGAATGCCAGACTTTTCACCATTCTCCAAAGGTGAAATAAAATTAGAAAACATGACTAATGATAGAAAATCAAATTTTTCAACTGCTGATGAAGAATTGGCTAAAAATTGGAGTACACCAGATAAAAAATGGACAGCAGAAGATGTAGCTGATTGGCGAGAAGATAATAAATATACTTGGCATGAACTTAATGACTTGGAAACAATACAATTGGTACCTAGAAAAATTAATAGTGTTTTTGGACATTTGGGTGGAGTTGGCGAATATAATATAAAAGTTAAGTTAGGAGAGTAATTAAAAATGACAATGATTAATGATGATCTTTTTGGAGAACTTGAATATAAAAATAATTTCTGGAGAGGAAAAACAACTCTTAGAATGTTTGACTTGGAGAAGGAAATAATTTTAAGTATTGATGGACATGAAAGTGCGGATTTTTCCAATGTACAGAGAGAAGCATTTATAAATTTTATTCAAGATATGAAAAATATAATGAATGAGGCAGAAAAACTAGTATATGACTACTATAGTGATAATTATGAAGAATATAGAGAGAGGTTAGGGAATAAATCAGAAGCAGATAATTTTGCTCCAAAAGTTGAATCTGCCTCAGATTTAAAAAGTTTAGTGAAGCCAACTGAATTAATTGTAAGAAGAGTAAGAAAGAATGGAAAAAGAAGACTAGGTTTGCTTTGTGATGTCTCTTGGGATATTGAAAATGGGTTAGGAATAAAAATTGAAGATGAAAATGTAGAAGAAGTAGGGTATCAAGATATTGTACTATAATTTACCTGAATTAATGTAAAGTATGAGGGTGTAAGTAAAGTATTTGATATACTAAATCCAAATGGAAAGCAACTCGATCAGGGAACTCATCAAACGTTATTGGCAAGAGGTATTAGGTAATTTAAAAAAGTATATTATGCCATAAAGAATTCAACTTTTAAAGAACTTAAAACCGTAGCCTTTTTCCAATAATCATCTGTTTTAGAAGTAATATTCTCCGCTTCATACAAGTCTTTGAGTTGAAGGTTCTCTTTCACGATAGATTCATAAAGTAATTTAACAAAAATATCATTCATTATTTTATTTCCTCCCTTCTGGTGTATTTTTGGGGTTTAAAGATAATTTATAATATTTAAAACCTTGATTGGCTAACTGTCTTTCAAGGTTTTTTAAATTCAAAATTCCAAAAAGAAACGCGACGATACAGTTTTACAGTTGCATGAATTCGATAGTTGGATGGTTTTCAATTTGGATTAGATCTAGCAGGGTTAATACCAGGAATCGGAGAAATAGCCGATGGTTTAAACGGAGTAATCTATTATGCTAGAGGAGATAAGTTAAACGCAGGTCTTTCCTTTGCAGCAATGGTTCCATTTTTAGGCTGGGGAAGTACCGGGACTAAAATTGTAAATAAAGGACGTAATTTTTTTCAGCCCAAAAATGTCCTAAACGATGAGATAGTAGAATCAGTGTCTACTTCCGTTTATCGTGATATGGTGAATAGTCCACTGATTGGTTCGCAGTCGCAATTAAATCTGTTTACTAGCTTACAGAATCGGACACCGTATACCAATAATAGTCCATTCATGTTCAACATGCCAACATCTAAAACTCCCAGTGGCGGTGTTCATCCAGAGATCCAGAACCCGAACGTTGCCAATAAGACTCCCGATTTGGACGGCAATGGAGCGAATACAAATAAAGGACAAGCATCTGCAGTCCAGCCGCCATCTAAAGGGAATACACCTGAAGCCAAAAGTGCGGTTGCCAGCCCTACTAAGGGGAATCCAAATGAGCAGATACAGGATCTGCCGAAGGTCGTTGGTGGCAATGGAGATCACATAAACCTTAGCAGTACTACGATACCAAATAAATCTACTAAAACAGTCACTACACCAACGGCAAAAGCGAACAACCCAGCCCCCGTTAGTAGCGGAAAAGCAAATGTGAAATCAGAAACACCAAATTCGAATATACAGGCTAAGCCAAAAGTTGTTGGAGGCAATGGAGATTATACAGCTCCACCTAAAAATGCGAAGACAATAAATGCACCATCTGCAAAGGTGGATACTACACCAACAAATAAAAGTATTGATAGTAATGTGAATGCAGATGTAAAGAATGTGGATGTTGAGACTAAGGGTACGAATAAACCAGTAAATTCGTATTTAAAAAATATTAATGAGTTTTTATTGAAAAATAAGGAATTTGATGAGGTTTTAGATGATTATGCTACTGCTTATGCAGAAAAGGTAAATTCAAATGTTCCTTGGAAGTGGAGGAACATTCCAGGAGGGGATACACTAACGCAAAAACAATTAAAATTGATTAGAGAACGGGCAAAAGAGCTGGGAGAGGTACTCGATGTTCCTATGAAACCAAGAACAAAATATCCAGACTTCGAAAAAGCTGATTTAATTATAAAGATAGATGAAAAAGCAGTCGTTATTATGTTACCAAAAGAATATTGGAAGAAAACAGACCCAGAACAGTTTAGTTGGCTTGATTCAAAAATCTTTGGTGGAAAACGTCCACCAGGGACAACTTGGCATCATTCTGAAATTGACGGTAGAATGGAATTAGTTCCTTTTGGAATACATAATTCAGTTTATCATTCAGGAGGAAGGGTCCAGGTGGATGGGCACATGGAAAAAGATAAAAAACTAGGAGGGGAAAAAAATGAAAGTAGATACGAATACCATTGTCTCACCATTGCCAACGGATGGATTGCTGGACGTGGTCGAACATAGTTTAAGGGTTACATTTCCTGAACCATATAGAGAGTTTATAAAAAAAAATAATGGAGCTGTGCCAATTACAAACATCTTTTCTTCCAATGAAAATAATTATATTATTGAAAGGTTTCTCTGCATCCTTGAAGAAAGTGAATCTGATGAAATCAATGGGTGGTATGATATTGAAGTTACAATTACACAAATTGGTGAAAGGTTAACTGACGATGAAGACTTAATAGGAATGAATGTGGTTCCAATTGCAGCACTCTTTACAGGAGATTTTGTTTGTTTAGATTATAGCAACAGGGAAAATCCAACTGTGGTTGTTTGGTACCACGAAGAGTCTGAAGAATTTTCACCCGTAACTAAAACAGTTGCCCAAGATATATCTGAATTTTTCACGATGTTTAAAGAGTAGTTATTATTTTTATATTACCGAGGATGGCATTTAATTTAAATTTCAAAACACTTGATTGCATTTTATACGTCAAGTGTTTTTTGCTTTTTTTATAAGACAATTTTGCTTGATAACAAGAAGGAAGCTTATAAAATGCTAAAAGAGCTCCACTACATCCTTATAAAGGAAAGTTAAACCCATTTTATCCAATGGATGAGACAACTAGAGGTGCGTTTCAAATCTATAATTATCGGAAAATACGAGGAAAAGAAGCTTTAGGAGAAAGATAATATGAGCATATTGCCTGAGAGGCTAGACGAAGTTCTAGGAGAAGAAATATATAAACGTGAAGATAGCAATCTAGTACAGGATGCTTTAATAAGGCTAGGTGTAAACGCATCGGATACTTTCCAAAAATTTTATATCCAGTATGCAGGACCTTTTTGGGAAGAACATGTACCCTTTGAATTACTAGATATAGCATATGAAGAAAACAATATTGAATCATACACACTCATTTCTAGAAAAGATCATGGTTTTCCGAAGCAATATCTGGTTTTATGTGAAATGTCAGCAAATGCTATATTAGTACTGGATACTGATCAATAATAGGGGATGTTAGAAGTGTTAAAATATGTTATAAGTTAATATTTTTTTGAAATTATCAAGAAATAATGAAAAACATATCTAAATAATTGAAAGAAGTTGATGTACAAATGAGGGGAATAGAAAACTTAATGAATAGTATATGGTTTGGAGAAAAACCTAATCTATCCTAACCTGAAATCAATGAAATATTTTAAAAGCTGTAACAGAACGAGAAATTTTAATGAACTTAATAGAATTATTTAAATTAGGAAACTTTGTTCAAAAACCATTATTGATTCAACTATGAATCAAACAAAAGATGAAGCTGTCTTAAACTTATGTATTAGAGTGTTTCTAGCTATTTCAACTCATGAAGACTTAGAGAATTCGAACAACCTTGATTTTCTAGGAGGGGCAACCGAAGAAACTATAAACACTTTCGCATCTGGGGCTATAACCTCACTTTCTTTTCGTGTAATCCCACACCTTTTAGCCTTACTTGAAGAGTGGGAGGGTATTAGCGATACAACCATTATTATCAAAGATTCTATTGATTCTTTCCTGAATTTAGAAAATCTAAATAATGCAGAAGCAACAGTAGATGAAATTGGAGAACTATATTTTATGCTTTGTGAAGCCACCCAGAGAGAGAAATATTACTTTCAAGAAAACTTAGTTTTCCCGGGAGACTTAACAAAAAAATTAATACAGAGAGTAATGCTAGCAGTAAATAAAGGAGAACCGCTAAGAATGGAATTAATTCCTTCTTTACTGTCTATTTGGACAGGTGAAAGAGTGCCTGGAGATTACAACACCATCATTAATAGGGGTAATTATAAAGATTTCATCAATTATGTAAGTGTGATTTCCAATATAAAATGGGAAAAAGGTAAAAATACTTTTATGGACATAAAATATAAAAATACAACAGAGTTAAAGAATATTTATAGAAGGTGATTATATGTGGAGAGAGCAAGTTAGGCAGATTTCTCAAATAAGAGGGGAAAAACTCAATTTACCTACGAATAAAAATGAGTTATCAAGATTTCGTAAATCTGTAGAGGAAAAATTTGGTGAAGATATTTTGCCACAGCAATATTATGAATTTTTACAAACGATAAATGGATTTGAATTTAATGGACTTATAGTTTATGGAATTGACCCAAATTTTTTGGATTCTATACCACTAAATCAGGTGGATAGTTTTTTCGATGCCAATGAAGTATGGGAAGCGATTAAAGAGGAAGATGAGCTAATTTTTTTTGGAGATTCAGATATAGCCTGGTATTGTTATAATATTTCTAAAAAAGAATTTGTGGAACTAGATAAACCTTCAGGTGAGCACATGGAAACTTTTAATGATTTTAATCATATGCTGGAATCTGCTTTATCTTCGGCACTTAGCTAGCTCTAGGATCTAATGCTAATTTACTTGACTTATATTTTGATGATCTAACTATTATTTCTATAAAAGTTTAATAGTTATTAAACTTTGTTTAGCTAGGAGGCTTGGAAGGCTTTTTTATTTATGGTAAACATAGTGTTAGTCACCCAGATATGGCAGGGACTCTTAATTTAGAATAATGATAACCCTGTTATTCTAATTCCAAATAACTAATTAACTGAAAATTAATATTTCTTTCGAATCATTTTAGAGTTACATGGGAGTCCACACTTTACCTTTCAATATAAAAAATGGAATATTATAGATAATGATAGATTGCTATAGGAGGAGAGATTATGTCTATAATATGTAAGGAAGTGTTATATAATAAAGCAAATTGGAGATATCTAAGCCCTAATCCTATGAGGGCACGCTTATGAAAACGTTAGATGTCAACCTACTTCAAGATGGTTTACAACGCAATATGGCTATGCTAGAACGTCTAGAAACGGAAGTAAGTAATATTAATGATTCTATTAAGGGACTTGTTGCAATGGAGGAAGTATTGAAGGGGGCTGGAGGCAGTGCAATTCGAAATTTCTACTCGGAAGTTCATCTCCCATTCCTTCATTTCTTCCTTTTGTTCACAGAAAGATTCAAGCAGCAGCTCCAACATATAGAGACAGCACTCACATCGTTAGAGCCGGATACTGCTGGTCACATCCTTGAACAGTTTTTAGAAGGAGAATTGGAGCAGGGACTTACCCAGATTGGTACTTTAACTGAAAGATTCACCAACGATGCAAACAGTATTATGGAGACCGTCAGTGATATCGTTGCTTTACCACCGCTAGATGATAGTGAGGTACAAGAGGGAGTTCGAAATTCTAAACAGAAACGTGACAACACAATTACAGATCTACATCAATTTGATACTTCCCAAACTACATCATTAAGCACCGTTGAACAGAATCTACAAGAGTTAGGCTTATGGATAGTACTTATGGAAGGAATGTTTGGTGCAGGGGTAAAGGTCACTTCTTTCCAGTCCAGTCAATGGAAAGCCATAACTTTCGGTAGTGGGATTAGAACAGAACTCTTTCCTAAAGTATACTTAGACCCTAACAATCTATGGGTAGAAGAATATGAAGAGTTAATTGGAACAACAATCAATTCGGATACTTTTGAGACCCTTGAAGGGATGAAAGTCTCGCTAATTGAAGAAAACGTGGGAGAAAATATAAAGTACCATGCGTACGCAAATGGTTTAATCATTAAAGAAACAATGGATGGTGGAAAATCTAGCTATGAAGTTGTCTCCGAAGTAATATATAAAGAAAACGATCAAGCCGATGAACCGCAGGAAAATAAAGTCCTCGATGGTATTCAGTTGGGATTAGATATATTAGGACTGATACCAGTTGTGGGAGAAGTAGCGGATGGTCTAAACGGGATAATCTATACCGCTAGAGGAGATATGCTAAATGCAGGACTTTCCTTTGGATCGATGATTCCATTCGTGGGTTGGGGCACTACTGGAGCTAGATTTGCAATAAAAGGAGGCCGAGCAATAGAAGATGCTCGAGACGTCAATCGAGTTACGGAAAATGTTAAACCGGGATCTCAGGGGATGGATGACACTACATCATACTTTAGGGTTCAAGGTGGAGAAATGCCAAATGCAAGCCAAGTAAGGATTCAAGTCGACAATAATGGAAGAATGATCATTCCTAACAAAGATGCAAACTTAAACGTTAGCGCAGGGACTAGGGAACATGCCGAATATTTCTTGGAGAAAAGAGGCGCTGGTGCTGAAATTGTAGAGATTGAAGTGCCAAGATGGTTTGACGATTTTGTGCAAGAAAGCGCAATACCACAATTTAGATATAAAACCAATCCACTTAATCAGGGAGGGACAGCACCAAAAGTGGTTGACCCTAGTACACCGGGAACATCATTTGAATTTCCCTCACCATGGATTGAGTGGCTTGAGGAATATGGTAAGATAAAGAAATAAAATACGAAACACTTAATACACTGAGGAGATGATACATTGTTTAACAAACCCAAATATGCTGAAAACATAATAGTTTTAGTTAAATACAACACATCATATAGATGGTTTGTTACAGATAAGGAAATATGGTTTCTAGATTTAAATAAATTAATATCTTCTTATCTGGAGAAAGGATTTGAAATTCCTAATCCTGATGACTTTTCTGACAGGTTTGATATGGCGGTAGTAAATGAAGATAATGTGGAAGATTTTCTACATGAAATCAGAGAATTAGAAGTAAGTAATGAAGAGTTAAGAAAAAGTTTAGTGCATAGAGAATATAGTCATATTTCAGATATGATACCTTCTTTATATGTTGATTTTGATGATAAGAAGCTTACTTCTTTTTATCCAGAACCGGCATCCTATGAATTATATGTACCGAATGGCTGGCTAGGGAAGTATGAACAATTCATGGAAAACATTCCCGTAGACTATCAATATTGGATAATCACTGGCGAAAATTTATTTCTAAAGGAGAATAACTATGAATAAAACAGAAACCTTTACTATAATGAAAGAAATGTTTGGGAAAGAGGGAAGTGAGGAGCAAGTAGAAGGGCTTACACTTATAATTGATGGTAAGCTGAAAGAAGTCTTTGATACTATCATCGATAAATCAGATGACTACAATAATTATACTGACGTACTTAGTAGTATAGTTGTACACGGGGTAAATGGAATTATTAATGAGCTAAAATAATTGCATGCTATAAGAGTTTATTGGGTCAAGTTGAAAAATAGTTAATAAATGAGATTATACAAAGAAACAAATAGCAGGGTGATTATGGTCAAATACCATCATTATCAATCTGCTTTTTTTTCTTTTTCTTCCATGGATTTAGAAAGATAAGGAATTATAAAGTTTAAAGATCATAAAATAAAACCTTGATCAGCCAAAGCTTTTCAAGGTTTCTTCCTTCTATTTATGCCTTTCTATTTGCAAAGTTAATTGGACTGCTACTTACCCTAAATTCTTTCAGCCTTCTTTTCGAAATACCAATGTAATCGATATTCACAAATCTCCCTCGTCCAATTAAAGATGATTTCATTCACATGTTTACTCACATCAAAGTTTAGAGCAAATTCTCCATCTACATATCGAATTTTCCCTTTTGAAGAATTACTCCATTTGGTCATAGGCATGCGACCAATTAAGGAAGCCGTTTTTTTATGATCTGGTACAATGGAATCGATTTTTCTTCTATATTCCTTAGTGGTTAGAAAATCAATAAAGTAGGGAGCAACAGTCTCTGCAGTGACTGGCTCAAACCAGTGATTTACCCCACGCGATAACATGTAGCTCAGGAGTACCATCTTATAGCTTTTAGTCATAGCTGTTTTTTCTACTTCTTCAACCCATTCCTGATAAAGGTTATACGCCTTTAGTTCTTGTTCGGTTAACTCCTCAGCATCCTTCAACATACCTACATAGGAGCCAAACTCACTTTTGACTTGGGTTGTTATGATTCCTGATTTTAAATGGTATTCTAGGTAGGAAGGACGGGTTCCTAGTTCCTCTTTTAATCGGAAGTATTCATAAATCATTCGTTGCTTGTGGCTAGCAGCTTTTTTCTCCATTTCTTTAATAAGGTCAATGATCTCCGTTTCTAATTCGATAGAGCAATATTCAGGTATAGCAGCTTGTATTGTATACAGGTTTGGTTTATCCATTTGCTCTGCTGAAAAGATAGACAGCTTCGTGTCTGCATTCCTATAATTTCCTATTAAATCAATAATGACACAATGCGTTTTTCCGTCAGCAAGACGCAAGCCTCGACCAATCTGTTGCGTGAATACTGCAACAGATTCAGTGGGACGGATAAAAAGAAGAGTATCAACTGTGGGAATATCCACTCCCTCATTAAATAAGTCTACGGTAAAGATGATATCTAATAATCCATTCTCCAGTTCTTTCCTCGCATTTATACGTTCCTCTCGAGGAGTAGCACCGCTTAAGGCAACTGAATTATATCCTGCTCCAGAAAAATAATTGCTTAAGAAATTAGCTTGTCTTACAGAAGAACAAAATCCAATCGTTTTACTTTGTTTACGGAGCTTCCAGGCCTCTAATATTTTCTTAGCCATTTCTTCACGTAATTGAAAGCGAGCTAATTCGTCCTCATCGTATCTATTTCCTAGCCAACGAATTTGAGAATAGTCCGTTTCATCATAGACCCCATAATATCGGAAGGGAGCTAACCAGTCCCGCTCTATCGCATCAATGAATGGAATGCGAATGGCTACATTTCCATCACAAATACTGTAGACATCCTTATTATCTAAACGGTCTGGAGTAGCTGTGATACCTAATAAAAATTTGGGATTAAAATATTCGATAACCCGCTCATAGCTTGGTGCAGCAGCATGATGAAATTCATCGACAACGATTAAATCAAAGTCATTTGAGCTGAATTGATCGAGGTGATACTGCTGGGAAAGCGTATGAATAGAAGCAAAAATAAAATCTGCATGTACATTCTTTTCAACTGCGTTGTACATGCCGGCTGACTGGTTAGGGTGGACATGTAGAAAAGAGTTTTTTGCTTGGTATAATATTTCCTCTCGATGTGCGATGAAAAGTACCCGTTTAAACTGTTCTGCGAAAAAAGCAGCCAAATAGGTCTTGCCTAAACCAGTAGCTAGAACGACAAGAGCCTTGTCATAATCATCTTCTATCGTTTTCTTTAGCGCTTGCAGTGCCAATACCTGAGCAGGGCGAGGAGTAAGCTGACTTGGTCCAGTCTTGTATTCTTCTTTGGGATCAATAACCATCGACTCTCCATTAACTGCGCCGAACATGATCACCTGTTCCTCATTTGCTGACCAGGTATTACTAAGCGCTAAATCCTTGTTCACTTTGTTATAGACCTCTTGGTAGCCTGATAAAGTTTCTGTGTTTAAGGGAATAGTGGAGGCTGAATAAAAAAGCTTCATAAATTCATTTGTTGCTTCCTCAAAAACGGTTCCACTTACTACGGCAGGGGCGTAAAGATTCCATTCTATCCCATTATGTAACGCAGAGGAGGATAAATTAGAGGAGCCAACAATCAGGTGACTATCTTCATTGGAACGAAACATATAAGCCTTTGGATGAAAGGAAATTCCATTACTTCTATAGATTCTAATCTCTGCATGATGAAGTTCCTCTAGTAAGAGCTTCAGTGCTTCGGGCTGAGTAATGTATAAATAGTCACCAACTAGTAGCTTAAGCTCTGCTCCACGTAAACCTGCCTCCTTTAAAGAAGGGAGTACATGCCTAACGCCTGATTTCATAGCAAATGCAGTAATCCAGTAAATACTAGTCGCATCGAGAGTAAGACTCTTCAAGTCCTCAATAAGATTAGATGTGATCAGCCTTAGCCTACTCATCCTCAACCTCTATTAAATAGATTCCTTCTTTAAATCCTCCGCGCTTCTCTTTTTTGGCAAGGCGGATTTGCTCAAGCTCCTCATAGGTAGCTTCATGAATGGGAAGAGCCGCATGGATTAATTCTAGTATATCTGCTAGCTCTTCAAGTGCATCTTTTCGGTTATCCGTTGCTTCAAATTCCTTCACTTCTTCATATAATTTGTTTTTCACTTCGGTTAAATGCTCGGATTTATCTAAAATGCGCGTGGAAAACTTACTTCCAGATTTCTCGATTACCTGGGGGATTAAATCACGTACTAGCTTATTGTAAACTGGCATAATTGTTCCTCCTTACTATTGATTTAGTTTGCTACTGTTGATATTTATCTTAAACCTTTAGTCTATGTCTTTACAAATGAATTATATAGTTGAGACCTCCTTAACCAATTACCTGCTGTCTATAATAGGACGGACTAATATTATGATTTGCCTTAAACAGCTTAGAAAAGTAGTTGGCGTCATTAAAGCCAGTTTTGGCTGCTATTTCGTGGATAGTGAGATTGGTTTCCTGAAGTAGCTGCCTGGCATGGGTGAGTCGTTTCTTGGTAACGTATTGCTTGAAGGTAGTAGCGTTTGTTTTCGAGAAAAGCATACTTATATAACTAGGACTGATTCCTAAAAATTCAGCGAGTTGGTCAAGGCTAAGCTTATCGTCTGTATAATGGTGGTCAATGAAATCCAATGCGGCATTTACATAGTCGAACTGGCCTTTTTCTTTTTGTTTTTCTACCTGATTCATTATGTCCTGACAGAGGAGGACAATTTCCTGGATAATCGTGTAAAGGACTGGATGATTTAGAATGATTTCAAAGAGTTGGTTGTAGCGATGTTCCAAATCTATTCGTTTCTCCATTTGGTATTTAAGCATGAATCTCCGTATTTGTGCTAGAATGCTAGTCAAATGGATGCGTATAGTGTCTGGATGATAATACGTTTTAATGGTAGAGATGCTATATAAAAAATGCTTAATTGTCTGTATGTCATTTTGCTCTAGGCTCGACATCCAAAGTCGTTGCTGCTCCATTGTTAAAAATGGGTCCAAACTTTGAAAGGTAGGAAGTTCGCTTACAAGAAAAATCTGACCAAAGCCATGCTGAAAACGTAGCTTTAGAGTTTCTTTTATAGCTTGGTACATGTCCTTTACGGATTTTCTCGGTAGATCATAGATAGCTATATTTAAGTTGGTATTCTGTGTGTTAGACCATTCCCTTATAATTGCCTTTGCTTTTTTACGAAGCTCCTCGAGTGTTTCTTCTGTTGAGAATGCCACAATACGCTTAGAAAGGGGAAAGAGAGTCAAATGATTTAGGGATTCTAGCCAATGGAAAAGCGGTTCATTCTGCTCCAAAATCTCAGCCTCCAACATCAGACAAAATGTAAACTCTTGCTCTATCTCATATTGATCTAAAAATAAGGAAGGATAAATCGAATGCTCTCCTATTAAAGGTAGACTCTCTTGTTGCACTCTTAATTCATTTCTAACTGCATGAGTTAAATATTGTTTAAGCAAGCTTAAGTCTATTGGTTTAACCAGGAGAGTGAGCGCTCGCATGGAAAGTGCTTCTAAAGCATGCTTAAAAAGTGGCTCTGCAGTGATCCCAATGATGTGATGGGAATTTAGCGATAATGCTTTTCTTAATCGATTGGAATCACTTTGAGCAAGCAACTCCATTTCGAGTAAAATAACCTCTGGGTTCTCGGCCTCGATTTGCTCCACTGCCTCGTTAAAATTTCCTGCCTCTAAAACAGTCATAACATCCAACTGATATCGCTTGATAAACCACTCTATACCTTTTCTTTCTGTTTGATCCCTGTCAATAATTAAGAGCTTCACTTTGTTTCACCCCCTATTAGTTGTACTTATTTAACTTTGAATTAACACTGAGGTATTTTCTTATGATTTTATTCATTGATTCATAAAATCATAAATTATTCCCTATTTATCTTTATAAAATTCCATCTTATCTAATGAAATTCCTTTATTTTAACCCTGGATTATATATATATTATTTTTTCTGAATTTTATAATTGGTAAAACAGAGGGATTTCTAAGACCCTTTCATTAAGCGTATTTTTATTATATTAAAGGGAGTGTTGTGTGTTGGAACATGTAATGCAAAATATTAAAGCACCAACAGGGAGTCAGCTTTCCTGTAAGGGATGGACGCAAGAGGCTGCTATGCGTATGCTCATGAATAATTTGGACCCAGAGGTTGCTGAAAATCCGGATGAGCTAGTGGTGTACGGGGGAATAGGAAAGGCAGCTCGAAACTGGGCGAGCTATGCGCAAATAATCGAGTCGCTGAAAAAGCTAGAAAACGATGAAACGTTACTCATTCAATCAGGTAAGCCGGTAGCGGTGTTTCGTACGTATGAGCACTCGCCACGCGTATTGATTGCGAATTCTAACTTAGTACCAGCTTGGGCCAACTGGGAGCATTTTTATGAGCTAGAGGATAAGGATTTGATGATGTATGGCCAAATGACTGCAGGTAGCTGGATATATATTGGTGCTCAAGGAATTTTACAGGGAACTTATTTGAGTTTTGTGGAGGCAGGTAAAAAAGTGTTTGGTAGTGCAGACCTCCGTGGAAAACTAATTTTAACAGGTGGTATGGGTGGCATGAGTGGTGCTCAGCCCCTTGCAGGGAAGATGGCAGGAGCAGTAATTCTTGTAGTAGAGGTAGACAAGAAACGCATTGAACGAAAAATAAAAGAAGGCTATTGCGATTATTTAGTAGAAGATTTAGATGTGGCACTGAAAATGGCGAAGGAGTTACAGGATAAGAAAGAGCCCGCATCCATTGGGTTAGTTGGAAACTGTGCGGATATTTATAGAGAAATATATGAGCGTGGAATTGTTCCACATCTAGTGACAGATCAAACTAGCGCACATGATCCGTTAAATGGATATATTCCAAATCATATGTCTTTGGAGGAGGCACTAAAGCTTCGCAAGGAAGATCCGAAGGCATATGAGCATAAGGCGAAACAGGCTATGGCTGATCATGTTCAAGCGATGCTCGATTTCCAAAAAGTTGGATCAGAGGTATTTGATTATGGTAACAACATTCGGAAGTATGCACAGGAGATGGGTGTAGCGAATGCCTTCGACTTCCCCGGTTTTGTTCCAGCGTACATTAGACCATTGTTCTGCGAAGGAAAAGGCCCGTTCCGCTGGGCTGCATTGTCCGGGGATCCAGAGGATATTTTAAAGACGGATGCGCTGGCAAAGGAAATGTTTGCAAAAGACGAGGCTTTAGTAAATTGGATTGATATGGCACAGAAAATGGTGAAGTGGCAAGGTCTCCCGGCTCGAATTTGTTGGCTAGGCTACGGTGATCGCCATCGCTTTGCTTTAAAGGTAAACGAAATGGTCGCTTCAGGAGAACTCAAGGCTCCCATTGTGTTCGGGCGAGACCATCTAGACTCAGGCTCTGTTGCATCCCCTAATCGAGAAACAGAAGGAATGAAGGACGGCTCTGATGCAGTTTCAGATTGGCCGATTTTAAATGCACTAGTGAATGTGGCTGGTGGAGCAAGCTGGGTGAGTGTACATCACGGGGGCGGAGTAGGAATGGGATATTCCCAGCATGCTGGTCAGGTGCTTGTGGCAGACGGCACGGAGATGGCAGCAGAAAAAATTAGCCGAGTACTCATATCGGACCCTGGGCTAGGAGTTGCTCGCCATGCGGATGCTGGGTACGAAATTGCCATTAAAACTGCCCAGGAGAAGAATGTTCATATACCAATGCTAAACATAAAAGGATGAGGATACATGACATTACTAATCACTAATGCCAACCAATTAATTACTCTAGCATCTGCTAGTAAAAAAGCACGCATAGGAAAAGAGATGAGCGAGCTTGGCATCATAGAAAATGGAAGTATGTTAATAGAAGATGATCGCATTGTCGCTGTCGGTACAAAGGAAGAGCTTCAGGAGCAGCATCCTGACCTCATAGCACGAGCACAGATTATAGATGCATCAGGCCATATAGTTATGCCGGGTCTAGTAGACGCCCATACTCATCTTGTCTTCGGAGGAACTCGTGAAAATGAATTCCAAATGCGTTTAAACGGTGCTACTTACATGGAGATCATGAATGCTGGTGGAGGAATTCATGCGACCACAAAGAAAACGAGAGAATCATCGTTCGATCACTTATACGAGAAAACATATAACCATCTAAATGATTTTCTTCGCCATGGGGTAACGACGGTAGAAGCGAAAAGTGGCTACGGGTTGGACTTGGAGACAGAGAAGAAACAATTGCAGGTTGCAAAGAAGCTTCAGGAAAATCATCCGGTCGATGTTGTTCGAACGTTTATGGGAGCTCATGCGGTACCTGCCGAGTACAAAGCAAATCCTGATGCATTTGTGGATCAGCTTGTGAATGATATGATTCCAAAGGTGGCTGAGCTTGGTCTAGCAGAGTTTAATGATGTTTTCTGTGAGAAGGGAGTATTTACTCCAGAGCAGTCTCGTAGGATTTTATTGGCAGGCAAGGAGCATGGGCTTATTCCTAAAATTCATGCCGATGAAATTGAACCATATGAGGGGGCGGAGCTAGCAGCAGAGGTTGGAGCTATTTCAGCCGAGCATTTATTGGTAGCATCAGATAAAGGAATACAAGCAATGGCGAAGGCTGGAACTGTTGCTGTTTTATTGCCAGGGACAGCATTTTTCTTGAAGGCTGCCTCTGCACGAGGAAGACTGATGGTAGATGAAGGGGTACCCGTTGCCATTTCGACTGATTTTAATCCAGGATCTTCCCCAACGATTTCTTTGCCTTTCATCATGAATTTAGCGTGTATGAATATGGGTATGACAATGGAAGAGGTAATCACTGCGACTACTATTAACGCAGCCTATGCTATTAATCGTGGAGATGAAATCGGTTCTCTAGAGGTGGGTAAGAAGGCAGATGTACTTATTCTAAATGTAGCAAACTATCAGCAATTGCAATACTTCTACGGGATGAATCATACAAAAACTGTTATCAAAAATGGAAAAGTAGTTTTGGACAACGGAGTGATTACCGATGGACTATAATAAAGCTCCGATAGAGCACTCGCCATTTGATTGGCAAAGGACAGTACATCAGGATATGAAGGTAAAGGATTGGATAGTTCCTCAGTGGCAAAGTGAGAAAAAAGATTGGAATGTAGTGCTTCTAGGAACACCGCTTTCCAGATCCTCTATTAGTGTTTCAGGAGCATCCGAGTTTCCAAATGCCTTTCGCCAATCGTGGGAAAAATTCTCTACCTACTATATTGATGAAGATATAGATATTCGTGAGTTAACAGTAGCAGATATAGGGAATGTAAAGATGCATGTTACCGATATTTTGCGCTGCCATCAACATATCGAGGATGCGATGGAGAGTATCGCAGAGACTTATCCAAATGCATTGAAGGTGACCATCGGTGGAGACCATTCGATAACAGCAGCAACTATTCGTGGACTAAAGAAGGTAATGCCAGAGAAGAAGATTGGTATTTTACAGTTAGATACTCATTTGGATTTACGTTCGACAGATGACCACGGTCCGACGAACGGAACCCCCATTCGTCAATTAATAGAGGGTCGAGTGATTGAGGGAAAGCATGTCTATAATATTGGATTGCATGGGTTTTATAACGCTCCTTCTCTAATCGAGGCAGCAAATGATTATGAGGTTCATCGTATTCGTTTAAAGGAACTGCGTCAAAAGGGTATCGAGCAAACGATACAAGATATACTATCCGTTTTGATGGAGCAGGTAGACTTTATTTATGTAACGGTAGATATGGACGTTCTGGATATTTCATACGCTCCTGGTGTCCCAGCCTCTACTCCAGGTGGCATGAGATCTGATGAGCTATTCGAAATTTTGTATGAGGTCGGGAAATGCGATGGAATAGGAGCGATCGACTTTGTATGCATTGATCCAACGAAGGATAATTCGGTGGAGGCAACTGTAAAGACAACCACCTATGCCTTTTTAACATTTTTAGCATCTTTTTATCAGCATCGAGTGAAGAGATATTAGGCCTTATAATGCTTCGATGATGCACGGTCAGATAGAGAACTGTTTTAAAAAAAGAAAGCGTTTGGCTGCATCTAGTCAAACGTTTTTTTTTGAAGAGATCCAGCAGCATGTCCATCTTTTTAGATAGGGGGAGCCTTATAGTGACTTTTAGTTATATGTTCAGCCATAAATAAATGGATTTCTTTGAATAATAATCTGAAAAATTAATCTTTTTTATGTGATTTCGCGTATAATAATAGTAAATGGGACAGGGAGGAATTGTATGATTAAAAGGATATCCACTGCGTTTACCCAATATAAAAATAAAATTTCAAGGTTGGCAGAATCCATTTTTATTCTAGGAGAGAGGACAAAGGAAGAAGTCACGGAAGAGAGTCGAAGAGCCATCCGGCATATGAAAAGGATGTATCAGTATGATTGGTATGTAGATTTCAAGAGTCAATTTGAACAGGATTGGGATCATCACCCGGAGATTTTACAATTTATGAGCGGAGTAGACGTTAAATCTTTAAACAACGAGGAGAGCAAGAAGAATTTTTTAGAAAGCTTTCATCAGCTATTGGAGAATTTAAAATGGACATAATAAGCTAATCCAAAAAGAAACGAGACTTTCGTTATTCTTTTTGGATTTTTGTTTGTACAAATAATGAGGAAAGAGTAGCGTAGGACGATCGAAATCATTCTAGATGAATCATCACAGAGCCCATACGAAGGGAGAAAGTGCCCCATAAAGCGAGTCGAAGCGCCCATAAAAAGGAGAAAATCGCCCATAAATCCAAATAGCGCCCGTAAATATGCGCAGAGCGCCCATACGAGGGGAGAAAGTGTCCCATAAAGCGAGTCAGCGCGCCCATAAAGAGGAGAAAATCGCCCATAAATTCAAATAGCGCCCGTAAATATGCGCAGGGCGCCCATACGAGGGGAGAAGGTGTCCCATAAAGCTAGTCGAAGCGCCCATAAAAAGGAGAAAATCGCCCTTAAATCCAAATAGCGCCCGTAAATATGCGCAGAGCGCCCATACAAAGGCAAGAAGTGTCCCATATCCATAAAGCAATACCGTTACGTCCATAAAATCGATTACCAACCCAGTATCAAAGGAGGCGATATCCCTTGATACAGCGGTGATCATCTAAACAATCAACCTTAACCCAAAATCCATGCTAGACATAGGTTTAATAAAAAAGACTGGTGGTATTTGTAATTAACACTACCAGTCTTTTGATATTTTTATGTTGTGGAATTAATATACATTTGATGAATTATTTCTCAATCTAGTATGATATAAAGTCTTTCCTTTCTCTGAATTTTTTAGTTGTTTTGAACGAAAACTTCTATTTTTTTATTTAGAGGGTTTGTTTTTTGGAGTTTTGGGGCAATACTCTAAAGAGTTTACGAAAAGAGGTACAAAGGAGGAACTTTATGTTCAAGGTTAGGACTATTTTATTTGTAGTGCTATTGATGTTGACCACAAACACAGTAGCGCATGCAGAGAGTCTATTCTCCCCTATAACTCAAGAGGATGAATCGATTTTTCTTACCGACACTTCAGACCACAGGAATCTAGTAGACAAAAAAACTGACTTAGAGAACGATATGGACGACTTTAATATACATTTTGATGATTTATATGCAATGAAATTGCTTATGAAGCTTCGTTCAGAGCCAGTAACTTATACGGTTGCCGAGGGGGACAACCTCTATAGAATTGCCCTTGCAAATGATTTGTCACTCAATGAACTTATGGATATGAATAATATAACAGGAGATTTAATATTTCCGGGAGACGAACTCATTGTAAAGCAGGGGACAGGAGACTTAGAGGACACACCGAAAAGACAAGTAATGGGAGTTACTGCTCCACCAATTGAACCAGTAGCTCCAAGTGCAGCTTCAACACCGAATACAGCTTCTACAAAAGTTGCTACATCAGCGCCAGTTGTAACAGCAGAACCTAAAACAGAAGGCTCTGTTGAAATGACGATGGAAGCCACAGCATACACAGCCTACTGTACAGGATGCTCAGGAACGACTGCCTATGGAATTGATCTAAGGGCCAATCCAAATGAAAAGGTAATAGCCGTTGACCCTCGTGTTATACCCCTGGGGACAAGGGTATGGGTAGAGGGCTATGGTGAGGCAATCGCTGGAGATACTGGCGGGGCTATCAAAGGGAATAAAATTGACGTATTTATCCCATCCTATGATAATGCAATACAGTGGGGTAGAAAACAAGTTAAACTCATCATATTAAACTAACGTAAAAAACCCATGTAATTTTACATGGGTTTTTATAGTTACATACTATATAAAAAGTACTTGAGAAGATGAATAGAATAAAGGATAATGAAAAATTAATATGACTAATAAAGGGTGGCATTCAAATGGATGAAATACAAATAAATAAGCATCGAAAAACACAGGAAAATAAAGGCCGACTGCTAGTAAAATGTCCAGACAAACCTGGAATAGTGGCAGTATTATCGACCTTTTTATACAAGTATGAATGTAACATCATTGAGTCTAGTCAGTATTCAAGTGACCCAGAAAACGGAACATTCTTTATACGGATTGAATATCACGGTGGTCAGCTGGCTGAAAGGGCTGCAAAAATGGAGAGTGATTTTAAAGAAATTTCACTTGAGCATGGAATGGAATATAAGTTTTCCTATCCTGCAGAACGCATTCGTTCGGCAATTTTTGTATCCCGAGAAACTCATTGCTTAATAGAGCTTTTATGGGAATGGCAAAATGGGGACCTCGACACAGATATAGTGGCAGTCATTAGTAATCACGAAACTGCACGTCCAATGGTAGAGGCACTAGGAATCCCCTATCATTATATTCCGGCTAATAAGGATATTCGTAAGCAGGTGGAGGAAGAGCAAATCCGCTTGATGCAGCAGTATGATGTAGACTTACTTATTTTAGCTCGATATATGCAAATACTAACTCCAGATTTTGTTGCTCATTTTGAGAGTCGCATCATTAACATTCATCACTCCTTCCTACCTGCCTTTATAGGAGCAGGTCCTTACGAACGTGCATATGAGCGTGGAGTAAAGCTGATTGGTGCCACTTCTCACTATGTAACGAACAATTTGGATGAGGGCCCAATTATCGAACAGGACGTAGAACGGGTAGACCACCGGGATGATGTAACGGAACTTAAGAAAATTGGACGTAAAATCGAAAGACGTGTACTTGCGAGAGCTGTAAAATGGCATCTTGAAAACCGAGTAATCGTAGAGGGCAATAAAACCATTGTATTTCATTAATAAAGAAAGCTTCGAGGTATTGATCTATTTCAATACTCCGAAGCTCTTATTTTTTACATGAAATTAATTAAATCATTTTTTTATTTATAGCAGTTAGTTAAGTTTTTCGGCCTATATATTTCCTTTAGCTAGCCATGGTAAAAATCCATCTAGAAATCGTTCGGTTGCTGGCATGAAGTAGGAGCCATAATGATAGTCAGGATCTAGGGTAGTAATAATCCAAGTTCCATTAGTGCTCACCTTGTCAACGTAAAGGACAGCACCACCATCCTCGGTCGTAATAAGTTTGTGAGAACCTTCCACTGGCCAAAATACACCGTGCTGGTGCCACGTAGCATCTCGCAAAGTTATATAGTTGAACAAATCATACTCCGGGTCAGCTAGCACTAATCCACTATTTGCATCCTTTTCAAGCCACCACCAAAAATTAGTTTCTCGTTCCTCCCATTTTTGGTTTGGAAGCCATTCCCAAGGCTGCGGTCCAAAGGCTACAACGATTCCTCCCGCATTTGCAAAAGCATGGATTTTCTCCTTCGAAGCCATCAATAAATGTTCATTTAGCTGTGAAGGTACAAACAAAACATCTATCCCTTCCAATGAATCATTTTGGAAATCTGGGAAGTAGATTAGTCTGTCTATATATTGTTTATATTTTGGTTCATTGAATGTTCTATGATGAGGTGCATGTCCACTATAAATTACAGCAATTTTTCTCATTTGGAGCTGACCTCCTTTTGTAGTGCCTTATATTCATCTTGAATCCATTGTAAGAGCTGGATGCTGATACGATCCGTTGATTTATTTTGCATGCGATGAGCAAAGAGATCACGACCAGAATGAACTAAAATTGTTCCCTTCGTTGACTGGCGATCAATATATGTAATAGGCATTCCATCGCGGAAAGTTAGAAGCACCTCTGCACCATTTGGAACAGGGGAGTGAGTCACTCTTGCGAAGAAGCCGGCCACTCCTTTGTTGTAGGTCATATCATCGGTATCTACTCCCTTAAAAATAGGATGATCTATTTTCTTGAAAACATGATAATCTTCATGGCTTTCAATCGTTCTAGGTGTAAAGATAGGACAGCCAGGAAGCCATTCTCTAAATAAGTGCCCACCGAATATGACAACTTTCCCTGCTTCTAAAAAGTCTTCTATAACTGCTTTATGTTTATATAAGTACTCTTGATCTGCAAAATCGTGCACGACTATACAACAGTACGGATCTAACGGATGCTCGTTTAATTGATATTGATCGATAATCGTAAAATATTCGTTCATAAAAGAATTGGTACGGTTGGACAATCCAAACGCATGACCTGGATCCAAATAGAGTATGTTATTTATGTTAGTCAAAAAGAGCCCTCCATCGCTTGAAATAATTGATAACTATTCTCATTTAATTGCATCATAACATATGCACCTTAAAAATAAAAAGGCAAAATTTTACTATATTACATTCTGAATATTGTTTTTTTATTAAGCATTCTTGACCTTTCGGGATATTTATTATAAGTTAGTTAGGTATTGAAAATGATTCTCAATGAGAATGGAGACAAATATAATGATGAAACGACAATATAGATACATAATTGCCTCTGCTTCTATCGCATTATTATTAGCAGGCTGCGGTAATGATAATGAAGTAAAAAATACGGATTTAGAGGCTAGTCAAGAAACAAAGATAATTGTAGACGAATTAAATAGAGAGGTAGAGATTCCTGGAAAGCTAGACAGCATTGTAATGGGAGGGATACTACCGTACTTCTCCACATGGTTTATCGCTACCAATTCTACTGAAGAGATTGCAGGTATTCATCCAAATTCTTATAATGCAGCCTCTCACTCTATTTTAAAGGAAATTTCTCCATCTATACTAGATGCTAAAACGAACTTTATTGAAAATGGGGAAGTAAACGTAGAAGAGCTACTTTCTTTAGATCCAGATGTCTATTTTGAGATTGCTAACCAAGAAAAAACAGTGAAAAAGCTTGAAGATACAGGAATAACAACTGTTGCGTTAGACACTGCAACCGATTCACTTAATCCGTTAGATACATTAAATCGTTGGTTAACTTTAACAGGAGAAATTACTGGTATAACAGATCGTCCTGACGAGATTATTGCTGAAGGTGAAGAAAACCAACAAATGATTTACGATACGCTCGATGAAGCAGGTGTCAAAGAGAAGGACATGCCACGTGTGATGGTATTGCAATACCATAATGATGGAGAGATTTCTGTGGCAGGAACGGGAATGCACGGAAATCGTTGGCTGAACTCCACTGGCGGAATAGATGTAGCAGCCGAAGAGGTCGATGGTATTAAAGCAGTAAATATGGAGCAAATTTATAAATGGAACCCTGATATCATTTATATTACTAATTTTACGGAAACTCAGCCTGAGGACTTGTATAACAACGTTTTTGAAAGCCAAGACTGGAGTGAAGTAAAGGCCGTTCAGGATAAAAAGGTTTATAAAATGCCGCTTGGTATCTATCGCTGGTATCCACCAAGTGGAGATGCACCATTGATGCTAAAATGGATGGCACAAAAAAATCATCCTGAGCTATTTACGTATGACATGAACGAGGAAATAAAAGACTATTACAAACGCTACTATGATTATGATTTAACGGATACACAAGTGGAAGAGATCTTATATCCACCATCGGAAGCAGCAAAATACTAATACAAAGGTGTCTATATAAATGAAGTCTAAATTGATCAAGATATTACTTTGGACATTGCCTATTATAGTTGGGCTGATTTCGATTGGGGTAGGTCGGTATCAAATTGATTTCATCGTTCAAATCCAAATACTGCTCTCTCAAATAGTACCTATGGAGCAAACATGGACAAACATGGAAGAAACAGTGGTCATGAATGTACGCCTACCAAGGATTTTATTGGCTATGCTAATTGGTGGTGGATTGTCCATCGCTGGTGCAGCATTCCAGGGGATGTTCGCCAATCCATTAGTTAGCCCTGATATTCTAGGTGTGTCAGCTGGGGCTGGATTTGGAGCCTCCATTGGAATTCTATTGTTTGGTAATAGCTTCACGATGCAAATCATGGCATTAGTAATGGGTATGCTAGCGATTGGCTTCACCTTTCTAATAGGTGGAGTAAAGCGAGATATGCCTATATTTATGCTAGTTCTTGCGGGAGTTGTCACTAGTGCATTGTTTCAGGCGTTAATCTCGCTTGTGAAATTCCTTGCTGACCCTGAGGAAAAGCTCCCGGCAATTACATATTGGCTAATGGGAAGTCTTGGTACTGCCAGCTATAGCGATTTAATGATTGGTGGTCCAATTATTTTGGTTGGAATTCTGATATTATATGTCCTTCGTTGGAGACTAAACATCCTGTCACTTTCTGAGGAAGAGGCATTGTCATTAGGGGTATCTGTTAACAAGCTAAAATGGCTAGTTATTTTAGGAGCAACGTTAATTACTGCTGCAGCAGTATCCATTGCCGGTATTATCGGATGGGTAGGGCTAATCATTCCGCATATCGCTCGAATGATTGTAGGAAGTAACAACCAATATGTCCTTCCAGCATCTATTTCCATTGGAGCAGTGTACTTGTTATTCATCGATAATCTTGCTCGTAGTCTAACGGCAGCTGAAATTCCACTTTCTATTTTAACAGCTATTATTGGAGCTCCGTTTTTTGCATATTTACTCCGTAAAACAGGAGGTGGCTGGAATTGATTTTACAGGTGAAGGATGGAAACTACTTTTATAAAAAGGTGAAGGCTCCTGATTCTCAAAATTTTTTGTATATGAATGATATTAACTTTGAGCTTCGTCCTGGAGAAATTCTGTCCATTCTTGGTCCAAATGGAGCGGGAAAGACGACACTGTTAAAATGTATGATGGGCTTACAGGAATGGAAAAGGGGAGAAACTTTACTAGATGGTAAACCACTTTCTAAGATGAATTCCAAGGAAGTTTGGACAAAGATTGGTTATGTACCTCAGGCATCCAGTATGACATTCAGCTATTCCATTTTGGATTTAGTGACAATGGGGAGAGCAGTATATATTCGTTCCTTTGCCCAGCCATCTAAAAAAGACTATGCTTTGGCTTTAGAAGCCTTAGACTCAGTAGGCATCAAGCATTTAGCAGAAGAATCCTGCACATCTGTCAGCGGAGGGGAGCTACAATTAGCGCTAATCGCCCGGACCCTAGTGGCAGACCCAGAGATTTTAGTACTAGATGAGCCTGAATCCCATTTAGATATGCAGAAGCAAAAGGTTATCCTACAAACAATAAAAAGACTAGCTAAAGAAAAGGGCTTGGCCTGTGTCATAAATACTCATTATGCAAATCATGCATTTTATCTAGGAGATAAAGTACTTATGGTTGCGAAAGAAATGCCTGTAATAACTGGGAGTGTTTCTGATATTATGACGGAGAAAAATATTTTAGATTATTTCCAAATCGCTGTAAAGCGTCTGAGACACGAACTGGACGGACAAGTTTATGAAACGGTAGTTCCTACGTATTTCGGCAATGATCTATAGGACGACTGGACAGCAGAGCATAAAGGACAAAAGAGTAGACGTTTACATGTCTACTCTTTTTATTGGAAGAATCTATGTACGCGATAATAAATTATTGCATATCATAAAGTAATTCATAAGTAATAATAACCCTAGAGTCATATGTGGAAAAGTAAGGCATATTTGACCAGCAATAAGTTGAATGTATATTGATTTGTGTATATAATATCAATAAATAAGCAAGTTAAAGGACTGGATACTGCAATATCCAGTCCTACAATATGCAGCCGCAGAAAGAGCGGTTGGTCCTAGGTCAGAAATAACCGTCAAACCTTTGCCAGGGGACGGTTATTTCTTTTTTATGAAGAAAATAATCAATGTCACTACGATAGAAAAAGCTGTTAGGAAGACAGCACTTAGCTGCATTAACAAATTGATCGATTCGTAAATTGTCATTGGCATCACCCCTTTGAAAGAAGTGACCGCCGCCCAACCTGGTATGCAATTGCACTTTCTATTATAACATATTTACGAACTAATGTTCTATTTTATTTGTGTAATACTTGTTTAAACATTAAAAAACCGCCATGTGGCGGTTTTTAAATCTCTATCTGCATTGGTCTTTTCGCGCGGATATCTCCGAGCAAAAATTTACCATATGGGATAACATTTTGAATGATAATAGAAATAATGATTGGAATAACTGTACATAATATAGTGTAACCGACAACTCCATATTCAAAGTAATCGTTCAAAATCATGTCCGTAAAAATATGTAAGTACATAATAGCTATGGAATGATTTTCAATTTTTCGAAGCCATTCCAGTGAAAGAATTTTAGTTATTCTTTGGAAAAAGCCTACGATTACAATGATAAAGGAAATCGGGATAATTAAATCTAATAGCATATGATCATAACGAAGAAATTTCATGCTCAGTTTGTAATTTATCAATCCATTTTGATCTAGTAGAATCATTCCAAAAGCTAACGCTCCTGCGCTGAATAGCCAAGGCTTAGTCACATTCATCCACAGTGATTTACCGTAGTAGCCTAAAGAAAAGTATACTACTGCCATCAATACGACATCTAAATTCCATACCATTGGGATAGATTGTGCTGATTCTACTGCTGATTCACTGATTACTTCTCTAGCAAAAATACTTTGAAGATGCGCTGCAATATAGCAAAACGCAAGGAGACTTATTTGTTGTACTTTGCTTAAATATTTTGTCATCCACATAAATAATAGATAAGTAAAGAATAGAGTGGTGACAAACCAGAAAACTCCGTAAGCACCCCGTACGAATCTACCGGCAATGAATAATTTCCATAAATCATTTAAATACCAAGAAAAATCATGGTTTCCTTGGGATATTTCCATACCATATCGAATACCTGTAATCGTTAAAAGGAAAAATAGATAAGGTACCATTAGTTGTAGAAATCTTTTCTTTACTGTTTTATTAGATGTTGTATCTTCTTTGATTTCTTTGAAGAAGATTCCACTCAATAGAAAAAATGCTGGCATATGAAACCAGTAAATATACTTTGATAGAGGGAAATCTAGTTCTCCAGGGTAGTGTCCTATAACAACGAGGATCATTAAAAAACCCTTTGTTACGTCTACCCATGTGACTCGTTTCTTGTTCATGATGTTCCTCCATAGCCGTCTCATATGTTTGTATAGCCACTTTTTAGTGAATATAAACTTAAGGAGAGAAAAAAATAATAGAATGGAGGCTTGATAAAAATGACAACTGTTGTTTGTTTTGGTGATAGTATCACCGCTAGAAAGGAAGGTAATCCAAGTCCGGCGCTTACGTATAAGCTAGCTCAGAAATTACCGAACTATAATTTTATCAACGCCGGAGTCTCGGGCAATACTACTGAACAGGCGATTGAACGTTTCGCTGCAGATGTAATTGCTAAAAAACCTGACTATGTCACAGTTCTTTTTGGTTCGAATGATTCTGCCACATATCGTTTAGTAGACTTAGAATTATTCAAGCGTAATATAACCACCTTTGCGAAGGTCATTGGTCCAAGTAAGACGATTCTTATTTCACCGCCTCCAGTAGATGAATCTTTTCAGGAGAATCGCACTAATGAGTCCTTGCTACAATATACAACCGTTGTAAGAGAGGTAGCTGAAGAGACAGGTAGTCACTACATAGATTTTTTTACTGCTATGTATTCAAGAGAAGATTACAAAGAGCTATTAGTTGGCGAAAAGAACGATGGTCTTCATTTTGGGGAAGCAGGCTATGACATGCTGTCCGATTTAATCGCTCAAAAACTTATCGAGATAAACTTGAATCATCCTAAAAAGGGTTTATTGGAAAAGGTAATCGGCTTGTTTTTTGAAAAAGAAAAATAACGTATGTTATTACTGGCATTGGGAAACTCTATACATGAGTATCCAATGAAGGAGTGATAGCAATGCTTCAGTTAAACACAGAATTAGAAGGTAAGACAGCATTTTTTGGAGATTTACATGACCGTATCTCGAGTTTAGGTTATACAATCGGAGGAAACTGGGATTACCATAAAGGTAGCTTTGATTCTATCCTTTGCCGCGAGGAGGGAGAAACCATCTATCTTCGCATCCCATTTACAGTGACTCAAGGAGAGCTTGATGATTACGAGGCACACATTAAATTCCAATCTCCTTATTTAATAAAACATGTGGTCAATGTAGGTCTGGATAAAGATGAAAATTCGTTGCTAACTACTACGGGATTTGATCAGTTTCAATCACCCGTAGATCAAGACGGTAACATTACCGACAAGAACCGCTGGGAGCATGCTGGCGAGCAGGAAGTAGAAAAAGTGCTTCGATTATTGCATTAACATTAATAGAAGGGCTGTCTCACATAGGTGAGGCGGTCCTTTTGTTTATTGGAATAGGGATTCGCAAGCCGGTAGGGGATAGGGAAGGAGACGTGGAAGAGTCTGCGATTGATTGTCGTAAAAGATGTGAGGATTGTAGTAATCCAGAGGTTGATTGTCGCAAACTACCGGTGATTGTAGTAATCTAGGCTTTGATTGTCGTAATCGGAGCATTCAGCTATATCTTAGAGCTGTTCTTCATTTAAAGAGTTCTGTACATATAAATGTCCTAGAGTTACATTATGAGCGGTTATTCTTTATAATAGAGTCAAATAGATTTGTACTTGAAAGGAAAGCGATCGATGATGTATGAGCGATTGATTGATTCGGAGCTGGAGACGGAAGTTTTGGCCCGACAGCTAGCTGAGTTATTACAGCCTGCAGATGTCCTGACATTAGAGGGAGATTTGGGAGCAGGGAAGACAACATTTACGAAAAGTGTGGCGAAGGGTCTTGGAATCACAAGAAACGTGAACAGCCCAACGTTTACCATATTGAAGCAATATGAGGGTAGGCTACCTTTAAACCATTTGGATGTTTACCGTTTAGCGGATAGTGATGAGGATCTGGGCTGGGACGAGCTTTTTTACGGTGATGCAGTAAGCATTATTGAGTGGGCTCATTTAATACAAGAGGATTTGCCGCCTGAACGATTGGCAATACAGATTCATCGACTGGACAATGACAAGCGTCGATTTACGTTTGAGCCTTTTGGGAAGAGATATGAACAATTATGTGAGGAGCTTTTTGAATGATTTGGTTAGGAATAGATACATCTCATACACCGCTTGCGGTAGCAGTCGTAAAGGACGGGCAGGTGCTTGCAGAATATAAGTCCTCTGTGAAGGTAACTCATTCCATTGGAACGATGCCAGCAATAGAGGAGCTTATGAAAAAAGCTAATATTCAGCCTAACGAGCTAGATGCGATTGCGGTGGCAAAAGGGCCAGGCTCTTATACGGGAGTGCGAATCGGTGTGACAATCGGAAAGACGCTCGCTTGGACGTTAAATATTCCAATTTACTCGGTTTCAAGTTTGCAGGTGCTTGCAGGGAACGCACCATATTTCCAAGGGACGGTGTGTTCCATTATGGATGCTCGACGTGGAAATGTATTTGCGGGAATTTATACGGACGGTAAATTAGTGAAGGAATCTCATATGTCTATGGCAGATTTGCTATCTACTTTGGATGAGATGGGGCACCAGGTTTTATTTGTAGGAATGGATGTAGCTCTTCATTGGAACCAAATAAAAGAGGTGCTTGGCGATAAAGTCCACCAAGCAGGAGCATCATTTTCATTACCAAGTGCTGCAGTCCTAATAGAAATTGCGCAAAGAATGGAGCCGGTAAGTGTACATACTACGGTACCAGAATATTTGCGAATAACAGAGGCAGAGGCAAACTGGATGAAAGAGCAGAAGAAAAATGGAAACTAAAACGATTACCTATCGCAAAATGACTATAGAAGACATAGACCAGGTGCTTTTAATAGAAGAAGAGGCATTCGCACATCCATGGACTAGAGAGGCATTCGAGCATGAAATGACGACTAATCTATATTCCTACTATTTAGTAGCGGAGATAGAGGAAAAGGATATTGTCGGCTATTGTGGAATGTGGATTGTCATGGATGAAAGTCATATCACGAATGTGGCAGTAGCAGAACGTATGCGAGGCCATCGAATTGGGGAAGGCTTAATGCGTGAGGCGATCCGTATTGTAAAGGAACAACAAGGAGTACTTATGACGTTAGAGGTACGCGTATCCAATACGGTTGCAAAAAATTTATATTACAAGCTTGGCTTCCAGGATGGAGGCATTCGTAAAAATTATTATACAGATACACAAGAGGATGCTCTTGTAATGTGGGTGGAATTCAAATGACAAAAGATCAATATATTTTAGGAATAGAAACAAGCTGTGATGAAACAGCGGCTTCCATAGTCAAAAATGGAACAGAAATAATATCCAATGTCGTAGCATCACAAATAGAAAGTCACAAGCGCTTTGGTGGAGTAGTTCCAGAGGTTGCTTCTCGTCATCATGTGGAGCAAATCACACTGGTTATAGAAGAAGCTTTAAAGCAAGCGGACATGACTCCTCAGGATTTAGATGCAGTGGCAGTAACCGAAGGCCCTGGGCTAGTAGGTGCCCTATTAATAGGAATAAACGCTGCAAAAGCATTCTCGTTTGCAAACGGTCTGCCTTTAGTAGGAGTTCATCATATTGCGGGGCATATTTATGCAAATGCGTTGGTCCAGCCGATGGAATTTCCGTTACTTGCTCTAGTAGTATCAGGAGGGCATACCGAGCTAGTGTTGATGAAAGAAGACGGTCAATTTGAGCTAATCGGAGAAACACGCGATGATGCAGCTGGAGAGGCTTATGACAAAGTAGCTAGAGTCTTGAATCTCCCTTATCCTGGTGGTCCACACATAGATCGTCTAGCAAATGAGAGCGATCAAGCAGTGCCTTTCCCAAGGGCTTGGCTAGAGGAGGGCTCTTATGATTTTAGTTTCAGTGGCTTAAAATCTGCAGTCATCAATTATCAGCATAATGCGGAGCAAAGAGGGGAAGCAATCAATCCTAACCATCTTGCCGCGGGCTTCCAAGAGAGCGTAATAGAAGTACTCACTACTAAAACGCTTCGTGCAGCCAGGGAGTTTAATGTGAAGCAAGTAATTGCTGCTGGTGGTGTAGCAGCAAATAAAGGACTGCGAAAAGCATTGGAAGAAGCATTCCAAAAAGAGAATATTCCTTTTTATGTGCCTCCAATCAAATTGTGTACAGACAATGCAGCCATGATCGCAGCTGCTGGTAGCTCTAAATTTTCAGCTGGGCAAATAGGGGATTTAGCGATGAATGGTCGTCCTGGGTTAGAATTAAATAGCTGGAACTAAACGAAATCCTCTTTTCTTCGACAAGAAAAGAGGATTTTTTACCATGTATTATTTCGGTTGTCAATAGAGAACATTCGTACTTATGCACAATTTGTTGATAACTTGTTAGTAAGTTGTGTGTTTTCAATATATTGTGGTTATTTATACTCACAACTTGTGGAAAACTAAGTTTTTAATCTGTGGACAATGTGGATAAACCTGTTGATAGATTGATATGACAGTACTTTTGATGTTAATAAATATGTGGAAAAAGATTTTTAGGAAAAAGGGGCTTGACCTATATATGCCATCGTTCGACAAAATACAACATATGTATCTGATATCCTGTTAGAACGATTAGACAACTTTGTACCATAAACCGACTCGATCAATTTAATAATTGGTTGCTTGTCCCATTAATCTGACTGTTTTCTTTATAAATTGAATAGTTAATCCCAAAAATAAATAGTTCGACATTATATATTTTTCCCCATATAAAAAAAGGTAAACCGAGTCAATCGGCTTACCCTGTAATTTCTTCTAATTGTTCCTGTAGCTCCAGCCATTCATTGGAGATGGTGTCTTGCTTTACCTTAAGGTTATCGAGCTCACTCTGTAATTTTTGGACTGCCTCATGGTCCTGGAAGACTTCTGGATCACATAGCTTTTCCTCGATTAATGCGATTTCTGAATCGATAGCAGAAATTTGTTCCTCGAGCTCATCGATTTGACGTCGAATTTGTCTTTCCTTTTTCTTCGCTTCTTTATCAATCGTCGAGGTATTTACCTTTTGAACGACTGTATTTTGTGCAATCGAGCTTTCCATTGCTAACTCCTCGAGCTCTTCCTTTTTCTCTAGATAATAGTCATAGTCACCTAAAAACAGTGTTGCTTCTTTGGAGGAGAGTTCAATTACCTTTGTTGCAATTCGGTTAATAAAATAACGGTCATGTGACACGAAGATAATTGTTCCAGGGAAATCGAGCAAAGCATTCTCTAAAACCTCTTTGCTATCCAAATCTAAATGGTTTGTAGGCTCATCAAGAACTAGCGTATTTGATTTCAATAGCATGAGCTTGGCAAGTGCAAGTCTAGCCTTTTCTCCACCGGATAGCGTAGAGACTGTTTTTTGGACATCGTCTCCAGAGAACAGGAAGCGACCTAGTACATTGCGAACATCCTTTTCATTCATGAGAGGCCATTCATCCCATAGCTCTTTCAAAACGGTTTTATTGCCGGAAAGAGCTGCTTGTTCCTGGTCATAGTAACCAAATTGCACATTCGTCCCGTATTGAATATGCCCGCCAGCAGATGGAAGCTGCTTCATAATTGTTTTCAGCAAGGTGGATTTACCGACGCCATTCGGTCCAACTAATGCAATCCGGTCCTGCTTGTACACAGAAAATGAGATGTTAGAGGAGACGGTTTTATTGGAGTAGCCAACAGCAACATCCTCTAAGCGCAGAACATCATTGCCACTTGGGCGGTCGATGGTAAAACCGAAGTTAGCGGATTTTTCATCGCCATCAGGTGCATCCATCCAGTCTGTCTTCTCGATTACCTTTCTTCTAGACTGCGCCATCTTGGTTGTGGAGGCACGAGCCAGGTTACGGCTAACAAAATCCTCTAGCTTTGCCTTTTCCTCTTGTTGCTTCTCATACTTCTTTTTATCCAGCTCATAATTTTTTGCCTTTTGCGTTAAATAGGCACTGTAGTTACCAACGTATCTCGTAACATTATGGCGAGAAACCTCGTACACTAGATTTACTACCTGATCTAGGAAGTACCGGTCATGGGATACGATTAAAATGGCTCCACTATAATTTTTCAAATAGTTTTCTAAGAAGCTGAGTGTTTGGATATCCAAATGGTTTGTAGGCTCATCGAGTATAAGTAAATCGGGCTTACTTAATAGCATTTTAGCTAAAGCTAGGCGTGTTTTTTGTCCGCCAGATAATGCTTGTACAGGCTTGTCATAGTCGTCCGGGAAAAACTGCATCCCATGTAAGATAGAGCGGATGTCAGATTCAAAGCGATAGCCACCAGCCTCGTTAAATGCAAGCTGAAGCTCGTCATATGTAGCAGCTACTTTAGCGTAGGCTTCTGGATCCTCATAGACAGCAGGGTCAGCCATTTGGGCTTCTAATGAACGTAATTCTTTTTCGGAGTCTATTAAATGACTGAAGATAGATTTCATTTCCTCCCAAATGGTCAGCTTGGATTCTAAACCGGCATGCTGCTCTAAGTAGCCTAGTCTAATATTTTTTGGCATGATAATGTCACCGGAATCATAGGACATTTCTCCGGCAATTATTTTAAGTAAGGTAGATTTCCCAGCACCGTTACGACCGACTAGTGCAACTCGGTCACGGTCTTGAACCTCTAGCTTTACGTTTGTTAATATATCTTCCCCATTAAAGGATTTAGTTACTTGGTTTACTTGTAAAACGATCACGATTATTTGCACCTCAATTCTATCCTAAGTGTAATAGATAGGACTTGTCGTTGCAACGTTCTCCCTTTACAATGAAAGAAAGGTAACGTGAAAAAATGAATTTGCCTTATACATTAGGAGGATACTTATGAAACGTGATGTACCTCGCATTCCTCAAGCGACAATGAAACGACTTCCTTTATATTATAGATTTTTACAAAGCTTTCACAATGCAGAGCATAAACGTATTTCATCCCAACAGCTAAGTGAAGCGATGAAAATCGACTCGGCAACCATCCGGAGAGACTTTTCTCATTTTGGAGCATTAGGTAAGAAAGGCTATGGCTACGATGTACCGCATTTATTAGAGTTTTTCAGAAAAACACTAGATCAAGACGAAGCAGCGAAGGTTGCATTGATAGGTGTTGGTAGCTTAGGGACAGCGTTTGTTAAATATAACTTTCAAAAAAACCATAATACAAGAATAGTAGTGGCATTTGATACGAAGGCGCCACTTGAAGGAACCATTATTAGCGATATCCCAGTTTTTCATTCAAGTGTAATGCTAGAAAAGCTTAAGGAATACGGAATTGAATTAGTCATTTTCACTCTTCCAAGCCGTTCTGCCCAAGAGGTGGCCAACCTCCTAGTTGGATCAGATGTAAAGGGGATATTAAATTTCACTCCTGTTCCAATCAGCACACCTGATGAGATTCGCGTACATACGATTGACCTTTCGGTTGAACTTCAAACACTAATCTATATGATTCGAAACGATATATAAGAAAAGCGAAACCGCCTATCTCTGCCCCGACAGGCAAATGGAGAAATGCGAGGAGGCAGCTCCTCAGCCACCGCAGTATTTCTCCATTTGACCCGAGGGGCAAGGCGGTGTAGCTAGACACCAAGAAAAGCGGAACCGCCTATGTATGCCCCGACAGGCAAATGGAAAAAAGCGAGGAGGCAGCTCCTCAGCCGCCGGAGCTTTTACCCATTTGACCCCGAGGGGCAAGGCGGTGCAGCTAGACACCAAGAAAAGCGCAGGCGCCTGTCACTGCCCCGACAGGCAAATGGGGAAATGCGAGGAGGCAGCTCATCAGCCACCGGAGTATTTTTCCATTTGACCCCGAGGGGCAAGGCGGTGTAGCTAGACACCAAGAAAAGCGAAACCGCCTGTCACTGCCCCGAAAAAATAAAAACTAGCAAGGATATCAAACTTCTCCATTCATCTGAAAAAGCCTTCGACTCTAATTTAGTCGAAGGCTTACTTTGTATATTCGCTTTTCAGGAGGGAATAAATGACAAGGTCGATATAGCGTCCCTTTTCAAATTCATGTTCCCTTAGAACACCATCTCTGTGAAAGCCTAGCTTACTTACAAGGGAGGCATCGTTTTCTGACGTGATTTGAGCTTCAATTTTGTTTACATTTAACTCTGAAAAGGCAAAGTGAATAACAGCCTTTAGTGTCTCCGTCATAATTCCCTTTCCCCATGATTCAGGGGAGAGGTCATAGCCTATTTCTATCCGGTTATGTTCAACCTCATAGTTTAAATAGCCACACGTACCAATCACTTTTTTGTTTACCTTCTCTTCTATTACCCAACGCAAACCAGTTTGCTCCAAAAATATTTTCTCGTACCAACTAATCTCGCCTTTTGCATCTTCAATAGAAGTAAACGGATCGAGTGGCATATGCTCTACAACATTTTCATTGGCATACAATTCTAGAATGTCGTCGGAGTCTTGTTCGGTTGCTTTTCGAAGAATAAGTCTTTCTGTTTCTATTATAGGAAGCTTCGTAAATGAAAAAGTCATAGTGATTCCTCCTTATTGCAACATTTCTGCTAATCTTTCAAAGAAGTTAATGATTTCTTCATTATATAGTTGTGCAATTACTACGAATCCGTTTAAAAGCATATGGGCAATAATAGAAGTAATGATTCGTTTTGTCTTATAATAAATGAATGCGAATATAAAACCAGACACAGCATATATTAGTATGTGCGTAAACTCAAAATGGATGACTGCAAAGGACAGTGAGCTTATAAGTGCTGCTACAAAGAAGTTTGTTTTAGGTAATAATGTTCCGAAAATGATACGACGGAAGATGAGCTCTTCTAAGATTGGGGCAAAGAATACGATAGAGAAAAAAACAAAGGGCACCGAACTAGCTAGTTCCATGAAATCTTGTGTATTTTCAGAACCGGGCTCGATTCCAAAAAATTTAATCTCTATATTAGCAGCAAGGGCCTGGCCGTACAAAACCATTATGAATCCCAAAACTCCCCAGGCAACTGATTTGAGTGTGCTCGAAGCTTGTCCCTTTAAAGGTCGGATAAAGCTCTTGTCTTTTCGGATGATAAGTAAAGTGATGATTGTTGCAGTCCCCATTCCGATGAAAGTCCACCAGCCGTTAGCCAGTAACATAGGATTTTCCAGGTTATAGTATTTAAAAACCATAAATAGCAGAGAAGCAAAGATGATTCCGGAGAGCTGCATGACACAGTAGGTGATTAATATGTATAAGGCTGTTTGTTGTTTTTTCATCTAAATATCCTTTCCGTCTTCTATAAAGATTCTATTGCATAGCATACTGGTAATTATTATATGTGCTAGCCTTATTGTAATGGAAAACTAAAATAAAATCGCTTGTTAGCTATTTTATTCTTGGACAGTTTTAGTATTGAAAAGGGACTTGCTTTCGCACAAAGGCAAGGTGAAATACTCATGATCTAAGAGGAGAAAGTAGATAATAAAATTTTAAAAAAAGTTTAGGTTCTGACTTGCAAAATTTCCATAGTTTAATTATTATTATAAGTGTGTTAGCACTCAAAGTGTGTGAGTGCTAATAAATATTAAATTCAACTTATTTTAGGGAGGTAGTTTCACTTGTTAAGACCATTAGGTGATCGTATTGTAATCGAATTAATCGAAGCTGAGGAAAAAACAGCATCTGGCATCGTACTTCCAGACTCTGCTAAAGAGAAACCACAAGAAGGTAAAGTCGTTGCAGTAGGTACTGGACGAGTACTAGAAAACGGAAACCGCGTTGAATTAGACGTAACAGAAGGGGACCGTATTATCTTCTCTAAATATGCTGGAACTGAAGTAAAATATGAAGGCCACGACTATTTAATCTTACGCGAAAGCGATATTCTTGCTGTAATCGGCTAATAAAAGAAATTAAAAAGAACAATTAGGAGGGCATAATAACATGGCAAAAGAAATTAAATTTAGTGAAGACGCTCGTAGTGCAATGCTGCGTGGAGTAGATAAATTAGCAGACGCTGTTAAAGTAACATTAGGGCCAAAAGGTCGTAACGTAGTATTAGAGAAAAAATTTGGTTCTCCACTTATTACAAATGATGGTGTAACAATCGCAAAAGATATCGAGCTTGAGGATGCTTTTGAAAACATGGGTGCAAAATTAGTAGCTGAGGTTGCTTCTAAAACAAATGACATCGCTGGTGATGGTACAACAACTGCGACAGTTCTTGCACAATCTATGATCCGTGAAGGACTTAAAAACGTAACAGCTGGTGCTAACCCAGTTGGTATCCGTAAAGGAATCGACTTTGCTGTAGCTGCTGCTGTAACAGAGCTTAAAGCAATCTCTAAACAAATCGAAGGTAAAGATTCAATCGCTCAAGTAGCTGCTATTTCTTCTGGTGATGAAGAAGTTGGTGAATTAATCGCTGAGGCAATGGAGCGCGTTGGTAACGACGGAGTAATTACAATCGAAGAATCTAAAGGATTCACAACAGAGCTTGATGTGGTAGAAGGTATGCAATTCGACCGCGGATATGCATCTCCATACATGGTAACGGATTCAGATAAAATGGAAGCTAACTTAGACAACCCATATATCTTAATCACAGACAAAAAAATCTCAAGCATTCAAGAAATCTTACCAGTGCTAGAGCAAGTAGTTCAACAAGGTAAACCACTTTTACTAATCGCTGAGGATGTAGAAGGGGAAGCGTTAGCTACTCTAGTAGTAAACAAATTACGTGGTACATTCAATGCAGTAGCTGTTAAAGCTCCTGGATTCGGTGACCGTCGTAAAGCTATGCTTGAAGACATCGCTATTCTAACTGGTGCAGAAGTAATCACAGAAGACTTAGGCTTAGACTTAAAATCTGCGAACATCACTCAATTAGGACGCGCTTCTAAAGTAGTAGTAACAAAAGATAACACAACAATCGTAGAAGGTAACGGAGATACGAAAAACATCTCTAGCCGTGTTGCTCAAATCCGTGGCCAATTAGAAGAAACAACTTCTGAATTCGATAAAGAAAAACTTCAAGAACGTCTTGCTAAGCTTGCTGGTGGAGTAGCTGTCGTGAAAGTTGGAGCAGCTACAGAAACTGAGCTAAAAGAACGCAAACTTCGTATTGAAGATGCACTAAACGCAACTCGCGCAGCTGTAGAAGAAGGTATCGTATCTGGTGGTGGTACTGCACTAGTAAACGTATACAACAAAGTAGCTGAGCTTGCAGAAACAAAAGAGGGCGACGTAGCAACTGGTATCCGTATCGTTCTTCGTTCATTAGAAGAACCAGTTCGTCAAATCGCTAACAACGCTGGTTTAGAAGGATCTATCGTTGTAGATCGCCTAAAACGCGAAGATATCGGCATGGGCTTCAACGCAGCAACTGGCGAATGGGTTAACATGATCGAAGCAGGTATCGTAGACCCAACTAAAGTTACTCGTTCAGCTCTTCAAAACGCTGCATCTGTAGCTTCTCTATTCTTAACTACAGAAGCAGTAGTAGCAGACATTCCAGAACCAGCAGGAGCAGGCGGCATGGGTATGCCTGACATGGGCGGAATGGGCGGCATGATGTAATAAGCCTTGTTAACCCATGATTCATAAGGGTTACGATGTGAAGTGAAGTTTAGAGATTAACATATAGGATCGTTTAAAAATAGAAGCTTCTCAGTAGTTGTAATAACTAGTGGGAAGCTTTTTTTATTTCTTGCTACTTTTTCCTTCATTTGTAGAGAGTACGTTAATTAGCTGATAAAAGGAATTGAAATTTAATCAAATAGTTTAAACAAAAGAAAAAAGGGCACTTAAAGTAGTAAGGAAACAAATTTCAAAAAACAGACAGGAGGAATAATGGATGACACAATTTGCTACGTATAACAACGAACTGACTAATACCGAGGAAGAGAAAAATGGAAAGCTTATAAAGGGCTTGGTAGTGGGGGCTGTTATCGGCGCGGCTATTGCAATGCTTGATTCCAATACACGAAACAAAGTAACATCCACAACCAAAAACGTGAAAGACTCAACATTGGATATGTATAGCCAAGTTAGAAACAATCCAGGAGAAGTGAAAAACGATCTACAAGAGCGACTGAAATCTGCCTCTACGGTTCTGAAAGACGCAATAAACGACGCACAATCTCTATATGAAAAAGTGAACGAGAACATTCTTGCACCAGTTAGTCAAGTAAAGGAAGATTCAAGTGGGATTATTTCAAGTGCTAAAGAGATCACGTCTGATATAAAAGAAATAAGTGGAAAAGTGAAAGAAGCGGGAGAAGAAGTGGTAGATGGCAGTAATGGAAACAATCACACTAAAATTTAATATCTAAACTAAAACAGCACTTACTTTATTCTGCTAGAGTAAGTGCTGTTTTATTAATTAATAGCTGGTATCAGAATTTCAACAGTAGAATCTGGATCATTCACATTACCATTGAATACATATACAGGCTGATAATAACCTTTAGTATCATAAGTATAGTCTATGCGAACATCCGTTATCGTTAACTTATCTCCTTTTTGTAGAGGATTGAATAAGCTAAACTCCCCATTTAGTAATGCCTTATATGCTTCCTGTTGGGATATAACTTCCTTCTCCCTAACCAATTTATTATCACTCACGTCATAAATGATGCTATCAGGAGTTTGTTTATCAGAAAGGTTAACTACGATAAATCCTTGAGAAAAATCCTCACATGTAGATTGTACATTCTCTCGCTTTTCTAAATCCCAACGAATGGTACGTTCATCTTGCTTCTGATAGGTAGCATTACTAGGGAATAAACCTTCATTTTCTAACCAATCTTCCATAGACCGTTTTTGCTGTTCTATGTCTACTTTTGGAACCTCTTCGCTATAAGCATCAGATGAAAAGGACCATGAACCATTGGACATGAAATAAGTTAAGTAATAGAATTCACCTTCCTCATCTATCAGCTGTAGCTGGCGATTTTCCCCTTCCATTCGTATACCACCGTGCTGTTGTAAAGCAAATTGATCGGAGATGGATTGTGAGACTGTTTTAAAATTATTAATATCTCTAACATCTGAATTGTGGTACATACAAGCATTAGTCGATTTGTTAGATAGCTGTGTCTCTAGTTGCACATCAATTTGCTCCATACTTTGTTTTTGTACAGGCTTAAATGCCAGGTTTCCAAACTCTTGTGCATTATATACAACACTTGCTATACCGAATAACAGAACAAAAATTAGTGGAATAGCAAATGCTTTTACAATTGGAGCTAGTTTTAACTTTCGTTGCTCGATGCTTGTCATGATGGCCATTACTAAAAAGTAACCTGCTAGACTTCCGATTGTATTATGCAGAAGGTCGTCAAATTCAAAGATCCCTTTACCAGAAATGTACTGGAATATTTCTATACAAAGAGTAAATACAATCGAAATAATGAATACTCTCCAGAACCGTTTCATTTTTGGATGGATCAACGGCAATAAAACACCTAATGGAACAAACATTAACATATTAAAGAGGATTAACTGTAATTCAGGCATGGACCATTTGTTCCAGGCATTCACATAGCTACTGAACAGACTAGGATTAAATTGGCCAGTAAACATTGCAGGCCTACTTAAAGTAGTGATCCCTAATACGACGGTTCCCCAGCAAATCAGTAAAGGGATTAAAATAAATTTGGACAGACGTATTAGTTTTTTCCCCAGATAAACCTTTTTAAAAAGGAAAAACCCAATGATTAAGGCAATGAAAATAAAAATAGAATATTTTACATACGGCAAAAGACCAGACACTATACTTATTAAATCCATGAGAACGTAACCTCCTAAAATTAATTGGTAAGTTTATGGTAACCAATAAATCTTAAGGGGATATTAGGATAAATCTTAAGGTTTTATGAGTATTGAAATATAAGGAATTCTCAAATTACGTGATACAAATCTGGATGTCTATTTAAATATTTCTAGCTTATTTGTCATTTTTCGTTCATATATGCTCCTATAGCTCTGAAAAGATAAAGGTAGGGACTCTGCCGTAAATAGATCTTCATAAAAGGTAGAGGGATTATTTGATCCATTATCGTCGTTGTTTTTTTCTATAAGACCCCATATTTTTGGAGAGAGAGAAGATACTTTAGGTAATGCAGGAGATAGTGTTGTTTTTAAAGGGATAAATTCCGTATGGGCAGCATCATATTTCTTAAATTTAGGGTTAATGCGTATAAAGTCCTCCTCCGAGTTAAAAACGATGTTTGTTTTAAGTACCTCTTTATTATTCTCCATTAATTTATTATATGTTATATCGTACTCAGATCCGGAATCATCGTTTTTCCACGCGATAAATTGGACTGCTCGCGGTAGGTCTATAAATACATTGTTTTGAAAGGTAGGGTTAAGGGCGCCACTAGCCATAATTCCTCTATTCGAGTTGTATTCACCTGGGTCAACATTTTTGATGATATTATATTCTATTGTTGAGTTGCTCCAGTTCATGACGCGTATGGCATCCTGACGCATTTTTTCTATTTTATTATTTCTAATAACAATATTATCGTGATATTTACCACCCGAATATTTATGAGTACCGATTGCCCGGTCTAAGTCATAGAAGACATTGTCCTCTATTAGCATATTGGTGTTTGGTGTCTTGTCGAATTTACTCCATTTAGAGCTCCAGCCATTCGTCAGCTTGTCAGGGGTATCGATATTAATGGCTTCTTTTATTTCAGTTGGAGAGGCTTTTGAATTCATAAA
Source organism: Psychrobacillus sp. MER TA 171 (assembly GCF_023713305.1). Classification (NCBI taxonomy): domain Bacteria; kingdom Bacillati; phylum Bacillota; class Bacilli; order Caryophanales; family Bacillaceae; genus Psychrobacillus; species Psychrobacillus sp. MER TA 171. Next base: position 52,961 of record NZ_JAMAWN010000014.1, read on the forward strand.
CTTGTTGTTGGATATAACAGCGTTCCTTGTGGCATCAATTTCGATGAAATGACCAGAATACATGTTAGTAAAATGGATATTCTCAATTTTAATGTTTTTATTATGTCCTGCAATAATAGCAATTGCATCCTTATCAAAATTTAAATCCATGGTCGCTGTTCCTGCTCCAATGAACGAGATATTTTTTTCACCTTCGTGCTTACCATAGACACCTTCCTCTTTTCCTAATGAAGGTCGGATAAGATGGAAAAGTGATTTATCGGCATCGAGCTCAGAGGTGCCAGTTTTATCACTATTAACAAGCTTTGCGCCATCTTCTAATTTAACCGTTACATTAGAAGGGACAAAAAGTACATTGGATACTGTGTAAGTGCCTTTTTCTATGATGAGTGTCCCACCGTTTATTTTTTCAAGCTGTTCCAGATAGGAACGTAGTAAATAATAATGTTTCGTATGAGAATTGTATGTAGAATAGCTCTCGAACTTATGATTGTATGTATCGCTGGATGGGGTAATCGTATATGTTTCTGCCTTAGCTTCTATAGAACCTGTAGGAAAGACAACCCATAGTGTCCACATGACTAAGATCAGTAAAAATTTTTGCATGATTTCTTTCTTCCTCCTGACAACTGCTTATAGTCTAGTCTTTGAATTTTTCTAGATTACTAGACTCTATAACGTATTTACCCGAAATAAGAAATAATAATCAGGGAGTCATTTTAGCGAAGTGAATTGCACGTGGGAAGAGAAACAAAACAACACGGATATTTTTCATCTGGGAGAAGTATATTTATTAGGCGAAGGAAATAAGGAGTATGTATAAAGTGATGAGCTGGAAGTGAAATTCCTAGCTCATTTTTTTCTTCGGTATTTTAGGAGAGCGTTTTAGTCATTATTAAATCTATCTGTTCTTCATCACCCATATAAAAGGAATGACTGCTGGTTTGAACAAACCCCATGTTCTTATAGAAAACAATTGCATTTTCATTCTTCTCCCATACACCTAACCAAATTTTCTTTTTATCGCGTTCCATTGCGATTTCTATCGCCTTGTTGAGGAGAAGTTTTCCAAGTCCTAGCTTTTGAAACTTATTCTTTACATATATCCTCTCTATTTCAAGTGATTCCCCATCCATCTTTTCAGACTGTGCCTCATCCACATTGACCTTTAAGTAACCGGCAACTTCACTGTTATGATAAACAAAAAAGAATTGCGAGGAAATATTGGATAATTCTTTTTCTAATTGTGTTAAATTAAATGCTCGTTCTAAATAAGTATTCATATTTTCAGGTGAATTTTGATGCTTAAATGTCTCATCAAATGTTTCATAACTAATTTCTTGAAGCGTATGCAAATCTTCAAAGGTGCATTTTTTAATAGTTAAGGTCATTTATACGTCTCTCCTTTAAGTTCATTTGAATAAAGCTGTTTGTTTAACATTAGTTTAGCATCCCTAAGACGCTTCAGAAATAGTAAATATTCTTTTGGGAGGGGGGATGACTTATCCTTATCCTACGAAAAGTGTGAGATAGAGACAAAATCAATTAAAAAGCCTTCAAGCAAAGAAAGCTTGAAGGCTGTTGACATGATTAATTTTTAGAGTTGATCGTTTGTTTTTTCCCTTTGATAAAGAACGATAAAATCAAACCAACTACTGCTAATGCAATAGCATATTTGAAAGACGTTTGCACGCCATAGATAAATGAATCGATGGAAGGAATAGTAGTACCTTCCTCCTTCATGAATGAAGTTTGAGCAGTGGACATGATTGTAATTGCTACTGCTGTACCGATTGCACCAGATACCTGCTGAAGCGTGTTCATTAATGCAGTGCCATCTGGATATAAATGACGTGGTAATTGGTTTAAGCCATTTGTTTGAGCCGGAGCCATAACAAGCGATACACCAATCATCATAACACTATGAAGCACGATTATCGTAAGTTGAGAAGTTTGTTGGTCAATTTGCATAAAGAATACGAACGCAATACCGATTAAAATAAATCCTGGCATTACAAGAACCTTTGCACCATAGTCGTCAAATAGCTTTCCGACAATAGGTGAGAAAATACCGTTAATAACACCACCAGGCAATAGAACAAGTCCTGCTGTGAATGTTGCTAAAGCTAAGCCTGTTTGTAGGTAAAGTGGAAGCAAGATCATGGTAGAAAGAATACACATAAAGGCGATAAATACCGCGATTAGGCCAAGTACAAACATAGGATATTTTAGTACTGCTAGATTGATCATTGGTTTTTCCATGTTCAGCTGGCGCCAAGTGAATAGAGCTAGACCGATTATACCTGCAGCTAATGCAACAATTACAATAGTACTCCCCCAGCCATTTTCTCCTGCCACACTGAAGCCATACACAATTCCTCCGAATCCAATACTGGAGAAGAGAACAGATAGTACATCAATCTTTGGATGAGTTAGTTCATTCACATTTTGCATATAGAAATAGCCGAAAACTAAAGCAAATACAAGGAATGGCAGTGTCGTCCAGAAAATCCAGTGCCAAGTTAAGTATTCTAAAATTATTCCAGATACGGTAGGGGAGATTGCTGGTGCAAACATAATAACAAGTCCCATGATACCCATTGCGGATCCACGTTTTTCGACTGGGAAGATTAATAGAACCGTATTAAACATCAAAGGTAATAGAATAGCAGTACCAACTGCTTGTACAATACGTGCCATTAATAAGAAGGCAAAGGTTGGCGCAAGTCCTGCAATTATTGTCCCTACGATAGAAAATGTTAAGGAGGTTAAGAATAGCTGACGAGTCGTAAATTTTTGGATTAGCAATCCAGAAATCGGTACAAGTATACCTAGGGTCAGCAGGAAGCCAGTTGTCAGCCATTGAATCGTTGTATGTTCAACGCCTAGCTCGACAGTTAGTTGTCCTAATGCCATGTTTAGTGCTGTTTCACTGAAGAGACCTACAAAGCCCGCTATTAAGAATGCAGAAAGTATAGGTAATTTTTTAATTGGTTGTGACATGTAAATCCTACTCTCTATTATAAATTACTGTTTTGGTGGTACTAAATTGGGTATTTGTTTGGCGATAGCTCTTAATGGATCACCAGAAGCACTTGTGACGCTCAACAATATCCCACCTTCAAATAATGCGTTTAATGTTATGGCAAGATTAGTTGCACATTCTTCCGACATACCATAATCGATAAACTTCTCTTTCACTAATTTTTGCCAGCTTTTAAAAACGTGGTCACAGGCTAGACGAATCTCATTGTTTTTAAGAGCCATTTCTCCTGCAATATTACCAATAGGAACACCATATAATTCATGCTTTTGCTCAATTTGCGTAGCAATCATATTCAATTGATTTAATAACATTTCAATAGGATCAGCAGATTTGTTCAATAGATTTTTTGTATCACTTAGTAACAAATCTCCTGTATATTGGATAGCAGCAAGAAGTAGCTCTTCCTTACCGTTCGGAAAGTGATGATAAAGGGCGCCTTTAGTTGTGTTGCTTTCGTTGATAATAGTGGAGATTTTTACCGCTTCAAAACCATAACAACTAAATAAGTGGCCTGCAGTCTTGATAAGGTGCTGTTTAGTTTCCATCCCTGGGGGCATCTTATTTACTCCTTTCTAAAACAGAACGGTCGGTTTGTTTTTTTGCACAAAGACTAGTATATAGACTATTGAAAGACAATGCAAGATTAAAAGAACAGAAGAACTAGATATCATATGTAAGCAAAATAAAAGAACTCTAATGTAGCATCGCTGCACCGGAGTCCCAAAGTTTTATATTATAATGTACCTCTGTCTACTTGCTCCTTCAGGATTTGTAGGTTTCCTAATACGTTTTTGGAAACCTCTAATGTCTCTTCGATGGCATTAGCTTTTTCGTCCGCAAGCTGGTAAATGATTTCATTAAACAGTAGCTCCATTTCATCTAAAATGGCTAAGGTCGCCACATTGTATAATCGCACATTTTCAAACTTAGCTGGTTCAAAGATGGCGGTATCCAGGTAGGGCTTAAAGTTATCAAGCATCTCTGGTAAGTTTGTATGCATCCGATTAAATCCCACACGCAAACTTTCCATTAGGACCTCCATTTCTACTAGAGGTTCTAGAGCACTGGCAACAGCACTTTTAACTCTTTGCTCATAATCTGTGAATATACTCATCAACAAGCTGATTGGATTTCCATATATCGCGATATTTTGAGCGGCCTTTACTGCGACAATAATGGCAGTCAATGCAGCTTCTATTAAAAGTACAATACGTTCCAGTCTAGAAAGGATAGGTCTTAATATCGTTGTTCCTACAGTCACAATTGTATTATGAGCTAATTCTACTTGGACTTCCTTCATTTTCATTCCGATTACTAAATAAGAAGATTCCTGAATTGTTTTAATTTCTGTTTTTTGAACAGCATCTACACGTTCTCCTGGTGTGGCTCCCGAGTGGATAGCATCAGCTAAGCTCACATCTCGATTAATAAAAGAATTGGCAATGTCGTTAACCTGCGCTTCATATTCTGTTAACTGAGTGTACACCTCTTCTTTGTTTATCTTTAGGACGTTATAATGTGCCCCAAGCTCGCCTACAACAGCATCGATGAAATTATCGGTACCTCCTCTAAATAATTCAGGGATTTCGTTGTAAAGGATATTGTGAGCGCTAGCGACGAGATGATCTACATCTTGCTTCAGCTGGTTTAAATAGTCTCTAGCCGGAGCAAAGAGCGTTTCTACACTTATGTTAGTGGAGGTAATAAACTCAATAAGTTCAGCAGGCTTTGAGTTTAGAATGCTGTTTAAGATGAGACAGCGTTCCTCGGCCTTATTCAGAAGGTCGATTAAGTCATCGATTGCCGCTTTGATAATGGCCCCTGTCTCCGCTATTCCCTTAAAAAGTGGGTCTACAGCTATTTCCTCCAACTTTTGTTGGAATGTCTCTTGAAGTGTGGTGACACGCTGACTAAATTTTGCATTCTCGTCTTCTACAATACTAACTGAGTTGCTTATATACTCTTGAACATTAGTAATTCGACCCTTTACTTGGTCTCTAATACCATTGGAGAGTAAAATCATGTTTTCTTGGTTAATCTCAATTTTTTCGCTATAGCCTCCATAAATAGGCTGCCCTGTCCAAATACTCGTTACAATATGATCGTCGGCCCCAATATGGATAAATCCATGTCCAGGCTGTCCCTTTATGCCAACTTCAATGACAAAGTTCCCATCTTTATCTGGATCTACGTAGCCCGTATGATTCGGGACAATCATGGAAAGGAGGGGAACCCCATTATTGATGCTATACTTTTTCCCAGGTATTCTATTACCTAATCCTAGCGATTCCTCTGTACTTGTAAGAAAGTCAAAGCGGCTATAGTAATTGGTTATATTATCGTACAACATTGTAGGATCTACTAAACCAGCAGGAAGGATGGCTGGATTTAAAGTGACAGCCCTCACCTGAGGATTTTCAATAGCGACAGCATTAGTTAATCCTCCACCTAGGGAGTTACCTGTTACGGAATCTACTTTACCAAGGTTAGTATTTACCCAGTCAAAGTATTCTTGTGCATCACCTACTTGCGCGGGGGGAGTATCAGCGAGTAGCTTTGCATTCGTATCGATCCAATCCTTGTTGTCCTCGCTCCCAATATAAACTACCGTCAATTCCTTCGTTTCATTGTTTTGTACAGTAACAGCATCTAGCCCAGAGGACATCCCATATTGGGTATCTACTACTTTAAAAATTTTATCGTTTACGGTTATAATTTTACCGGTTTGATAATGTCGGTACGCATGAAAACCAGCTAATTCTACTAAATCTTGGTCAGTTGTCTGGACGTTAGAAACAGGATTAATAGTAGTCACCTAGATTTTCACTCCTATTCTTTTCTAATTTCATTCAAGGCAGTTTTGTTTAATGAGCTTTTTTTGGAGCCGTCCGCATATTCTGCGTTTATCAAGTTATCATGTAAAATGACGGAATAAGAGCCTCGTGGTAGGCCTTCCATTTGCTCGATATCAGAAACTATTTTGTCATAAAGCACTTCATCTGGGTCAGTATCTGATTCTTTCATATATAAAGTAATCGTAATAAGCATTAGATTTGAATTTAAATCATACTTTTTCATTGAGCTCTTTAACTCTTCTTTGCTAATGGTAGGATTTTCTATATATTTGTTGTAAAGCTCGGTAAAGTATTCACCAGCAGCGCTTGTATAATAATAGGGAGTTGCAAATCCATTAGCTCCTACCTTTTCAACTGCCTCTATACGGGTACCTACTAAAGGATTTTCTTCAATGAGTTTCTCTAAGTAGTTATCAAGTGTAGAAAATTCCTGATCATGGATCATCGCATAAAGCCCAGTAGTAATGGCATCTTCTATCTGTCCCTCTTGAGACCATACTTTATCTGCTTCTACTTTTTCTTTTTCAATATCAATAGGTACAATGGCAAATGTGTAGAAATGAGGTTCTCCTAAAGATTCCACGAATACAGAGGCACCGTCCACAGCTCCCACAATGTTATGGATTTTCACTTCTGTTTTATAGTTGTTTAAAAAGAAGTCCTTTACCGCTTGTTCTATTTCCTCTCGATTTGCTTCAGCTATTTTATCTGTTTCCTCCCCGTCCTGTAGGGTATATTCCTCCCCAGTGTAGTCTTGAACACTAACAAAGCTTGAAGCATCTAAAGCAACATCTCCCTTACCAGTTATTTCGGGTTCCTTTTTGCTTTCTACTTCCATATTGCAGCCTCCTAATAAAAGTGTTGTGCTAACAATTGCTACGGCCATTTTGTTATTCTTCATATTAATCCTCCCGCTTTAAAGCTCAAACTGTCGGTTTTTATTAATTGTAATCAAACCTAAGGAGATATGAAAATAATAGCTTCCTATTTTATTTGAATTTTGAGAAAATGGGCGAAAGGGTCTATGGATAACATAAAAAATGAGGACTTTGGTTGAATAAGGGTTAGATTTGCCTATCCTCTTTATACTGGGGAAGAACATATAAGGAATAGGAGATAATTAGTGGGAAATATATAAATCGTTAGAAAAAGTGAAACTTTTCTGTGAAGTTTCTGTCTGATAGATTATAGGAGGGATTATATTGAAGAAACTTCTCATATTAATGCTCCCGTTTATTTGGCTAGCAGGATGCGATTCTAGCACAGAAAAGTATTTAGCTGTTGATGTTCCAGTCCCTGAAGAACAAGCTAGCGAGCTTGATGGAACGAAGGAAGCCTATCTAAACAAATTAGACGAGATTGAAGATAGTTTGAAAGAATTTGATAAGGTGTATGAATCTGGAACTCAAGCGGATATGAATCAAGCTAAGTCAGAGACATTCAAAAGATGGGACGAGGCATTAAATGAAATTTATGATGTTCTTAAAGAACAGCTTACTGAAAGTGACTTCGAGGATTTAAAGAAGGAACAAGAAGACTGGATTGTGCAACGTGATCAAATAGCAGAAGAAAAATCACAGGAAGCTGAAGGTGGAACACTTGAACCATTCCTGTATGCGAGTGCTCTAGCCGATCTCACTAAAGAAAGATGCTATGAGCTAGTAAATAAATACATGAAGTAAGTAAACCGCCTCTAGTTTGAGTGGCGGTTTTTACTACATATACCAGCACTTATACTAATCGATTTAAATGAATAGTTAAAATTTTGGGAAAATATATGTTTCTAATTTCCATATATTAGTTTAAAATATAATTATTACCGTAAAAGGGGGGCTATTTTTGAAGAGGATGGGAATTATTTTAACTGCTTCCGCGTTATCACTGGGAATGTTATCAGCCACTGCAAATGCATCAAATACGACAGGAACACAGCCTTATAATGTTGTGGCGCAAGTTGCTGCTACAGACGTTTTGGTGTCTAAAGAGGAATTACTTAAAAAGTTTAAGGCTAGCTTTCCAGGTGTTTTCGACTCAATCAAGCCTAGCGAATTCTACATGCATTCCTACGATAATCCATATGAAAATACAACTAGGCATAGTATGTCTTTTCATAAGCAGGAAAAAGGGAAGGAGATCTCGGGCAGCATAGGTTTTTATGGGGATAATTATGAGATAGAGTCTTTTCAATATGAACCAGTTGCCACTGCAGATTCTTTATTTCCAGGCAAAGTATCTAAAGATGGAGCTAAACAAATTGCCCATGATTTTATGAAAAAGTATATGAAGGACGGTAGCTACCAGTTAGAAGAAGGACTTGAAGATTTTTATTATAGTTCACAAATTTTAACTCGACCAATTCGCTATACTTTCTCTTTTAACCGAATGCAGGATGGTGTCGCTGTTGGGGATCAACAAGTTAATGTGACTGTGCTAGGAAATGGAGAGGTAGTAGGATTTAATCGGGCTATTCCAAGCAAGTCTTCTACCTTCGATGATGTAAAAAAGGGTAAAGATGCTGAAGTTATTCTAAATCAGATAAAGGATAATTTGACGGCTAAGCTGCAATATCAAATTACCTATCCAAACGAAGGTAATAAGCCTGATGTGAAGTTAGTTTATAAGCCTGAAATACTAAGTGTAAATGCTATTACTGGGGATTGGTTTAATTCCTATGATTTTTTAAAGGAGTATCCTGCCCATAAAGGATCTGAAATGATTGTAGAAAAGGCATTGCCTGTCAAACACAATGGCATTACAAAAGAAGCGGCTAAGAAAACAGCAGAGAACTTATTGAAGGTCGATTCAAGTAAGATAAAATTAACGATTCAATCGGTAGAGGAAATGAAAAATTATAATGGACAAGAAGTGATCAGTGTTCACTACATGTATCATTTTTCTAATGGCTCAGGATCTGGGTCTAGTATAGAATTCGATAAGAAAACAGGAGAGTTAGTTCGTTTTCATAGTATGCAGCAAGAAATTAAGGAAATGTTAGACGAGAATAAAGATCAGAAGTCCCTATCATATGAGGAAGCATTAGCTAAGGCTGTGGAGTATGCAAAAGAGTATTTGCCTTCTTATCTTCATGAGTATGCGCTTCCTTCTGAGACCAGCTATGCCGATCCAATGAGTGGTTATTACTTCATTTTCCCTCGCATTGTTGATGGAGTATTGGTAGTGGGTGATCAGATAAATGTAAATATTCACAAGGACGGTTCATTAAGTAGCATAAGCATAGATAGACCTCTGATTGACGAGTGGCCATCAAAAGACAAAGTTATTTCTGAGAAAGAAGCAACAGAGACTTTTAAAAAGTCCGTGATGCTAAAGACAAGCTATATGAAAGAATATATGAAGCGAGAAAATAATCACTACTATTTAATTTCTTCTCCATTGTTTAATGAAGAAGAATTTCAGGTTTTAGAGGCAAGCACTGGTAAATGGTTTAACCAATACAACAGAGAGGTACTACCAGAGGTTTCTCATTCAACTGCAGCCGCCGAATTAAATTACTTAATCCAATCTAAAGTGTTAACGGTAAAAGATGCAAAGTCTTTTAATGGAGATGCTGCAGTATCTAAAGGGGAAGCTATTAGGATAATGATGAATTCCTTAACATATATGTACCATGGCTATCCTATGGATGACTCCGAGAATGCTAAACAAACCTTTACTAATATCGATTCGAAGCATACTTCCTATCAGGCTGTTGAAAGAGCAGTAGAACTTGGTGTAATAGCTGCAGACAAATCAACCTTTGATGTGGATAGTCCTATTACTAAAGAGGAGCTATCTATATGGTATATTCGTGCATTAGGCTTAGAGGAAGCAGCTAAGCAAACTAAGATATACAAAAATGATTTCGCGGATAGCAAGAAAATTAAAGATGAATATACCGGCTATATTGTGTTGGCGGATTCTCTAGGACTATTAAAGGCAGAGAAAAATCAGTTTAACCCTACCAAGCAAGTGACCTATGCGGAGCTAGCTGTTTCTACAATTCGTTTGGGCCATGAGATGTCTAAAAAGGGAAGAGATTATAGATACGGCTATTAATCTAATGTTAGTAGGATGGATTTCAAGCGAATGATACTGAACCTTGCAGAGGGGGAGAGAAACCTTGCGGAGACGGAGGAGAACCTTGCACAAACGAGGTTGAACCTTGCGGAAAAAGGCTAGAACCTTGCAGAAACGCGACCGAACCTTGCGCAAACCTTAAAACTAGGCAAAGACGCTTATATCTGCACCTGCTTAGTAATAAATCATTAAATTAGAAAAACTCACCAATATTAGCTTGGTGAGTTTTTGTATTACTTCAGTTTTAAATAAAACCAAATGGCATTGATGAAGGTTTGTACCTGACCTTTACTAGAGGTGTCATCAAAGGATGTTAAGAAAGGATTGAGCAATGGCTGAAGCACGCTTTTGCGAACTCGTTCTTTGTTGAGCTCCGAAATAATGGCCTCATAGAGATCCTCTTGCTCCATCGTAAAATTCTCTTCCTCTTCAATGTTCTTTGCCATTTTCATGAGCTCGCTTAACTCTACTGGCTTTCGATCTATATTCATCCTCATTAAATGGACGGAAGAAGGTTCAATTAAAGAAGTATTATGTTGAAGCATATAGGGAATGATAAGACCGATATATTGGAGTAGGACTGCTACAATTCGATGAAGTGAAAACGTTGCATTTGTTACACGTTTTGTAAATAGTAAGTGCTGGAGCATGCCGTGAAATAGTATAGCACTTTCAAAGGCATTTTCAGAAATTTCCTCTCCAAATACAGAAATAAACCGAATCGCTAACCACTCTAGCTCGAATATACGATGCTGCATCACAAGTTTTTTTAGATCTATTTCATTGGAGCTAAGAATTGCATCAAAGAGAGCATATAGGCTTCTTTCTTCATTTAACTGAATAATACTATATATTTGTTGAGCTAAAATCTGTTGGTCCTTTTCGTTTTTCCCAACTTGGATTTGCATACGAAGCTGACTAGCATCATATCGTAATCCTTCTAGTATTTCTGCGATACAATCATTTTTTGAACTAAAATAATTATAAAAGGTTCCTTTTGAAATAGCTGCTCTATCAATGATGTCCTGGATAGAGGTTTGTTGTATTCCTTTTTCTACAAATAGCTTTAAGGCTACATCTGCAACATGTCTTTTACGTTTATTCATAAATCCTCCGATAGTAATCTGATGATGGCTTTAGTATATATATTGTGAACACAAAGTTCAACTAAATTTAAACTAGGTGTACAAATATATTGAAAAAAATGAACTAATGGTTTAATATAATTCGAGTAATGAAGTAAATATAGAAAAATAGAATAGGGGAAAACGAAAGATGAGTGGCACTGAAAATAAAAAAGCTACGTATTTAATGCTCGCAGTACTCTTTGTTGGAGCATTTGTATCGTTTTTAAATAACTCCCTTTTAAATGTAGCACTACCTTCCATTATGGTGGACTTAGATGTGGAATATTCTACTGTCCAATGGTTGGCAACTGGTTATATGTTAGTGAGCGGAGTGCTAATACCTGCATCAGCCTTTTTAATAAGAAGGTTTTCGAATAGAACATTATTTCTTACCTCCATGGCCATATTTACGTTAGGTACTGCTATGGCAGCAGTTGCTCCAAACTTTGGCTTCCTTTTAACAGGGCGTATGGTTCAAGCAGCTGGTTCCTCTGTAATGGGGCCTTTACTGATGAACGTAATGCTTGTTGCCTTCCCACGTGAAAAACGAGGAGCGGCTATGGGGATTTTTGGATTAGTTATGATCACAGCCCCTGCAATTGGGCCGACATTATCGGGGTTCATAGTACAATACTATGACTGGCGAGTTCTTTTCATCATGATTTTACCGTTAGCCGTTATTAGCTTGTTACTAGCTGTTTGGAAGCTAGGGAATGTTATGACAACTGACAAAACTGCAACAATTGACTTTGCCTCAATAATCCTTTCAACATTCGGTTTTGGTGGTCTGTTATATGGAGTCAGCACAGCAAGCACAGCTGGCTGGGATGATCCAATTGTATTAACCACACTAATCGTGGGATTAGTAGCAATAGTTATTTTTGTAATTCGCCAGTTAAAGTTAGAACAGCCATTGTTAGATTTACGCGTATATAAGTATCCGATGTTTGCTTTAGCATCCATTATTTCAATTGTTAATGCAGTTGCTATGTTCTCGGGTATGATTTTAACACCAGCCTATGTGCAAAGTGTACGCGGTATATCTCCCTTAGACTCTGGACTACTAATGCTACCTGGGGCAATTGTTATGGGAATTATGTCTCCGATAACAGGGAAACTTTTCGATAAGTTTGGTCCCCGTACTTTAGCATTAATAGGATTGGTTATTACAGCAATTTCTACTTTTGAATTATCTAGACTACAAATAGATTCTACCTATTTATTTATTGTTATAATCTACACAATACGGATGCTAGGGATGTCTATGGTTATGATGCCAATCATGACAAATGGTTTAAATCAGTTACCAACACGTTTAAACCCGCATGGTACAGCTGTTAATAACACAGCTCAGCAGGTTGCAGGTTCCATTGGTACGGCAGTGCTAGTTTCTATAATGAACTATGTAACCACCAAAGAAGGGGAAAGCCTAATGGCCAACGTTGACCCTGCTACACTGACAGAGCAAACCATGGGCTTACTAGGTCAACAAGCTCTATTAGCAGGGATTCAATACTCCTTCCTAGTTGCTTTGGTTATGAACATAATCGCGTTAGTCTTAGCATTCTTCTTGAAACGAGTAGATGTAAGCCCAGAATCATTACGTAAAATAGAAGAAGAACACCAAGAACCAAAAGCTTCTAATTAATTTTATTTAAAAAGGGCTAAGACAAATGTCCATTAAAAACGTAAAATCGGAAACTCGATTTTACGTTTTGACTTTTAGTTGTTTGAAGAGGAGAGGACCAATCCCGGGTAAATAGCGAGTCGAAAGCCCACCCTCTGTAACGGAAAACACTCCAATCAAATATAGATAGAAACCCCGAATTTTACTCATCGTAAAACTTCGGGTTTTTTATTTTGGAAGTATATCTTTCATTTTTTCTTTTATGCGTGTTTTGAAAAAATAAAAAATAAATATTTAATAAAATGTCTAATTAAAAATAAAAGTGGGTAATAGATTAAAAGAAGTTGTGAAAAAAATAATAGCATATTCCCATAAAATTACTAAAGAGAGAGTGAGAGTTGGAAAATGTTTAATACGTATGAGGTTAAACCTTATTTTGATGAGATGCTAAAATCATGTGGAGAACCAAAACTACATTATCAAAACTTTTATAATATACTTAACCGATTTTCTGTAGAAGAACTAAAAGAAAAACATGAAACAGCCCAACTTTCCTTTTTAAGACAAGGCATAACCTTTACAGTTTATAACAATAATACGGGAGCAGAACGTACTATGCCTTTTGATTTCATTCCAATTATCATTCCTCCTGAAGATTGGGAGACAATTCAAAAGGGAATGATACAACGCACAGAGGCTTTAAACTGTTTTTTACAAGACATTTACCACAAACAAAAAATTATAAAAGATGGAATTATCCCTCGTGATTTGATAGAAAATAATAAATATTACTATCACAAGCAAATTAAAAATATTAAAATACCATTAAATAACAACATATTTTTAGCTGGTATAGATTTAATTCGTGATGAAACGGGTAAGTATTTGGTGCTTGAGGATAATTTAAGAAACCCATCTGGTCTATCTTATGTATTCCAAAATCGATACGTTATGCGTCAGGTCTATCCCGAATTTTTTGCTAACCACTCCATTCATGCTTTGGAACAGCAAATAACCTATATCTATGAAGCAATCGTAGAACATGCTCCAGAAGGAGTAACTAACCCTAAGGCAGTACTGCTTACTCCAGGAATATATAACTCTGCGTATTACGATCATGTATTTTTAGCTCAACAAATGGGATTGCAGTTGGTCGAAGGCCGTGACCTAACAGTAGTTGATAACATTGTATATATGAAAACAATCCGTGGACTTGAAAAAGTAGATATTATTTATCGTAGAATTGATGATGACTTTTTGGATCCTTTAGAGTTTCGTGAGGATTCTACTCTTGGAGTTCCTGGTTTAATAGATGCATATAAATTAGGCAATGTGGCAATATTAAATGGTATAGGAAATGGTGTTGCTGATGATAAAGCAGTGTATACCTATGTTCCTGATATGATTAGATATTATTTAGAGGAAGAGCCAATTATTGATAACGTGAAAACCTATCGTCTGGATAATATAGAGCAGAGGGAATGGGTGCTTCAGCATTTATCAGAACTGGTCGTAAAAAATGTTGGTGCCTCAGGTGGCTATGATATGTTAATAGGTCCACATGCTACTAAAAAAGAAATAGAGAGATTTAGGGAAAAGATTTTAAAGACACCGGAGCAGTATATTGCGCAGCCGACTATTCAGCTGTCAAGAGCACCTGCGTACCAAGGAGAAGCGTTTTATCCATGTCATGTAGATTTACGAGTGTTTGTCATTAGAGGAGAGGATACACATGTATTTCCAGGTGGTCTTTCACGTGTAGCATTAAAGAAAGGCTCGCTAGTAGTAAACTCCTCACAAGGTGGTGGCGGTAAAGATACATGGGTCATGAAATCAGGGGGTTTTAGTTCATGTTAAGTCGTGTAGCAGATTCTTTATACTGGATGTCTCGAAATTTTGAGCGAGCGGAACAAAATGCAAGAATTTTAGATGTTCATTTAACTCAAATGGTTGAAACCTCTAGTGATGAATCATTTAAAGAGACACAGTGGAAGCTATTATATGAAGCGTGTTCTACTCTAGATGAATTAGAGGCATTGGAAAATAAAAAGAATAGCAAAGAGGAAGACCTAATATTCTACTTGGCATTAAGTCATGAAAATCCAAATTCGGTTTTCAATTGCGTACGTATTGCTAGAGAGAATGCAAGGGTTTGTCGTGATCACATACCTAATGAACTGTTTGAAGTGTGGAATGACGTCTTTCTATATACAAAAGATGCTCAAAATATCCCTTATTCTCTTCAGAACATGAGGTTATTTCTAAGCCAGATTAAAAAGGCTTCTTTCACTATTCAAGGAATTATTGAGTCAAACATGTCTCGTGGTATAGCTTACCATATGATGAAAATAGGAAATTGGTTAGAACGGGCTGAAAAAACTGCCAGAATTTTAAATGTAGTGTGTGAACATACAAGTGAAGCAGAGCTTTCTTATAAAAGAGATGAATATTATGCGTGGCTATCAGCACTTAGAATGCTGAATGGCTATGAGGCCTATTTGAAGGTGAATAGACCAAAAATGGATCCACGAACAATTCTTGCTTTTCTTATTGTAGATGAAACCTTTCCTAGATCCATTCATTACAATATGAATAGTGTGCAAAATGCAATCGATAATTTGGGAGGACATAAGGCTAAACACTCAGAAAAGCTCCATTATCTTTTACAAAGGCTTCATCAAGACTTTGATGAAATGACTATTCAGGAGTTAGACTCCGAAGAAATGATGGAATTTCTGAATCGTTTTCAAAACCAATGTAATGAAATTGGGCAAACTTTCTCTGAAACCTATTACTTAATTGAACCAGTTTCTACATCTTCTACACTCCATATTCAAGTACAGACACAGAGTGACAATGATTGGATGAGTGGATCTCAGGTTTCAAATAATGAAAAAGCGTCCTCTTTAAAGTACAAAATTGAGCATACTAATATTTTCGATTATGAAACGATGGTCGATCAAAGTATGAATTCAATTCGTTTAAAGCCGAGAACAGACGAATGTCAACGATTGCTTTCCTACCGCGCAGAAATTAATCCTGTTGCCTTAACGAAGGAACACGTGGATATATGGGGAAACACAGTAGAATCATTTTTTATAGCAGACCATCATCGACATTTAGAGGTTAAGACAACCTCTATTGTAAGTATTCAAAGAAGTCCGTGGGTTCATCGTATTGATTATTCGCCTGAAATGTACGCAATTTTTCATTCGAATCTTTTTAGAAGTCATTATTTAGCTTATTTAAGTAACACTGCTTACACTTATTTGACACCAGAGCAAATAGAAAAGGTGGATAATGAAATAGGAGAAATGGTAAATCCGGTTAAATACTCAATTGATTTAATGGGATATTTGTTCAATCATTTCACATACGATGGCTCATCTACTACAGTTACCACTAAGGCGATTGAATCCTTCGACCTTAAAAAAGGTGTTTGTCAGGATATATCGCATGTGATGCTCGGAGTGTTAAGGACAAAGAATATACCAGCTCGGTATGTTAGCGGGTATTTGTATGTTGGAGAAAACTCTGCTTTAGTTGGTGATGCTGCTAGTCATGCATGGGTGGAGGTTATGGTACCTGGAATCGGCTGGGTAGGACTTGATCCAACGAATAACGTGGAAGCGTTAGAAAACCATATACGTGTAGGTGTTGGACGGGATTACAATGATGTTAGCCCTGTTCAAGGAGTATATAGAGGTGGAAGTCATTCGCTAGATGTGAAAGTATCTGTAAGTTTAATCGAGCAATAAGAAAGGCCTCAGCTTCAAAGTTGAGGCTTAATTAATGAGGCTCGACAGACCTATTTTTAAAAACAATGTGTTTAATCGGAAAGATTAAGGGAACATTTTAAATAGAACAAATTTACAAAGGAGGACAAAAAAATGAAGCATTTAAAAGCACTTCTTATTAAATTTCTGATGATAGCAGTAGTCCTTTTAGTTGTTTTGACTTTAATCTTTGATGTCCCATTCCTGGATTCTATATGGACTAGCTTAGTCTTAACTGTTTTAGCTTACATTTTAGGAGACTTCCTATTGTTCCGCCTAGCTGCTAATCGTTCAAGCCAAAATGTTCGAAATATGATTGCCACAGGTGGAGATATTATTTTAGCATTCTTAACCATTTGGTTTATGCAAATTGCATTAGTAGATGCTGACGGAAATCTAGCGCTTGGAACACTTATTGCTGCATTAGTTATTGGTGGAGGCGAATGGTTCTTCCACAAATATTTGGATGGAAATGTATTTTTCAAAAATAAACGTACAACAGCAGATGTCGCTGCCGATTATGGAGATTAACAAAAAAACCCTCTTTTCTAAGGGGGTTTTTGTTATGGTTTGTTATTCTATTCAAGAAGAAGTGTTCGGGTTGTCTAAAGAGTTATTTCAACGGTAAGCTGCTAATTGTTTTCGATCTAGCTTTCCTAAAGTGGTATAAGGTAATTGGTCAACAAAGATTATATCCTTTGGAAGATGAATACGTGGAATCCTTAAGCTAAGCCACTCTAATAAAGTTATCTCTGTTAATTGTTCGCCTTCGTTGTTCAGTTCAACGTATGCTATTAGTCTTTGACCATATTGTTCGTCAGCTATGCCTAAAATGGCCACTTCTTTTATCAAAGGATGATGTATTAATACTTGTTCTACTTCTTTAGGGTATATGTTGACCCCTGCAGAAACTATAAGATCGTCTGTTCTCCCACACAAGTAGTAATATCCGTTTGTATCCCTATATCCCATATCTCCAGTCCCCATCCAGGAAGCTTCTTTGTTTTTTATAGACCATCTGTTCTTTGTACATAGCTGTCCAATCTGTCCTTCTTTTAGTTGATTCCCATTTCCAATCACTTCTAGTTTCCCCCCTTTAACTAATCGGCCAATTGTGTCAGGAGAGTATTGCAAGTCTTTCGGTGTAGCAATCGTATTTAGACCAGCTTCGGAAGTGCCATAAAGGTTGTAGAGAATGGGTCCTAGCTTATTGTTGACCTCTTCTACTAGCTTGGCATTAAGGTGTGCTCCCCCTGAAGCAATACATTGTAGAGAGGTTAAATAATCAGGTTTATGCTTAACCAATTTATGAATCATAAGAGGTACAACTGTTATTATTTCGACTTTATGTCTTCTAATGATTTGACTAGCCTTTTCTGCTTGAAAGTACTCTGAAATGATTACTTTTTTCCCTAGAGCGATAAAGGTAAGCAAAATTGCGATACCATATCCATGATAGAGAGGCGTTGCAATATATGCCGTACGATATTGCATTAGCCTCAATCGTTCTAACACAGTTAAAAAGGGATGTAAGTAGTTGATTAAAGAAGGTTTATGGACTGCTTTTTTAGGTGTCCCAGTTGTCCCGCCTGTTAGCAATATGAGCCTACCTTTTGACGATCTTTTCATCGATGTAGCTTTTAGTCTGATATCTTGATGAATGAAATGGTTAATGTAACTACTTTCAATTGCCAAGTGGAGTAGTTGAAGATCTTTTAATAGTGATCTGGCTTCTTCATCATATATGTATAAATCGAAATGATAGGTGTCTACTAATTGCTTAAATTGAATGGTACTCATCGTTGGATTCATCAAATAAACATTAGTTCCTAAGCGGGAAGCAGCAAAAATAGAATGAACAAAATGATGATGATTTTTGCTTAAAATAGCTACATTTTTACCTGAACTTAAATGCCGGTTGTCTTTCAAGTAAATAGAAGCAACCTCACAGTTCCTTGCTAATTGGCTATATGTAATACTTTCAGTGTCAGTTACTATGGCTATCTGATTGCCGAATCTTTTTTCCGCAAGCCGTACTAAAACCATTAAGTTAATACCTTCTTTATAAATCGTAAAGATTAAACGAAACAAGCCAGAAGGAGAGAGGAGACCTATCTTCCATATTACTTGCAATAAGGAAATAATCATTTGTTAAGCCCTCTTTTCTGAAGGAGTTTAGGCAATACATAATCCCATCCTCTTCGGCCGACTAATGAACCTATTTGACCGAAAATCAGCCACCAAGGTTGAAAAGTTTTTCTTTTTGTATAAAGGGAATTTGCTATAATCTTTGCAACATGTAAAGGACTCATGGCAGGTGTATTACGATAGGCAAGGGTAGGCTCAATCATTGGAGTCCTAACTAATGGTAGGTATACCGTGGTAGTTAAAATACCCTTTCCATTTATTTCGGGAGACACGGAGCGGAACCATGTATCAAATGCAGATTTAGATGACTGATAAGCGGCCCAAAAAGGTATAGGAAGAAGCAAGGCATTAACTGTCGACACATTTACAATATGCCCTTTATTTTTTTCTATTAAAGGTATGGTGGACAATAGCAGTTGCACGGGAGCGAAGTAATTAATGGCCATCGTCCTAGTGAAATCATGATAACGATTTAATGACTTATCAATCGAACGATTAATGGACAGGCCTGCATTACTAACGATAATATCCAGTCCATTGGGGAGCTGATGCAAAAAGCGTAGTAATCTTTCCATATCTTTATCTTCTCTCATATCTGCCGAAATAATGCTTACCTTAGCTTTGTAGGATTCTATTTCTTCTTTTATTAGCAATAGTTCTTTTTCGCGTCTTGCTACCAATACAAGGTGTACGTTTATATTCTTTAAAACAAACGCAAGCTCTCTACCTATTCCAGAGCTAGCTCCAGTAATAAGAACTGTTTTAGCATCAAGTTTATCTTCTAGCTTTCTTTCATCCAAATGAATAGAAGGGAAGAGTATTTTTTCTACAATAGAATAGTTAACCATTTTAAACAGCCCTTTATGATTAGAAAATTTAGTTATATACATTTTAACACCTAAACCAAACACAAAATACAAAAATCGGAAAATTTAGAATCTAATTATTAGCTTTCTATGTTTTAATATGATATTATTACCTCGAATTAGAGATATATTGAACTGAGATAAGTCGTTAGTTTATAGCTTTACCTGAAAGAGCAAGTTTTGTATTTAAAATGTTTGGGCAAAATAAATAAGAGCAAAGGTAGGAGGAAAAGATATGTTGAAAATAGGTATTATTTTAGGGTCTACCCGTGAAGGTAGATTAAGCCCACAAGTGGGTAACTGGGTGAAAGAAATAGCAGACAAGCGTGGAGATGCTCAATATGAAATTATTGATATTGCTGAATTCAAGCTCCCTTTACTTGGAGAATCTGGTGTAGATGCTTCTGGTGCCGCAGCGTGGTCTTCAAGAGTTGCTAATTGTGATGGATTCGTATTTATCGTGCAAGAATACAACCATTCCATTACAGGTGCATTAAAAAATGCGCTAGATTATCTACGTGTGGAGTGGAACAATAAAGCAGCAGGAATCGTATCTTACGGATCAGTAGGTGGAGCTCGTGCAGCCGAGCACTTAAGAGGTATTCTAGGAGAGCTATTAGTAGCAGACGTACGCGTACATCCTGCCCTATCATTATTTACCGACTTTGAAAACGGTACAGACTTCAAACCAGCTGCCGTTCAAACAGACTCAGTAAACCAAATGCTAGACCAAGTCATCCCATGGGCAACAGCACTAAAAACCATTAGGTAACAAGAAAAGCGAAAGCGCCTATCCCTGCCCCGACAGGCAAATGGAAAAAAGCGAGGAGGCAGCTCCACAGCCACCGGAGCTTTTATCCATTTGACCCCGAGGGGCAAGGCGCAGTAGCTAGACACCAAGAAAAGCGAAAGCGCCTATCCCTGCCCCGACAGGCAAATGGGAAAATGCGAGGAGGCAGCTGCTTTTACATAGAAATCGATTCTTCTAAAAATAGAAGAATCGATTTTTAAATTTTGCGTAACCCATCTATTAGGCTGTCGGTACTTCTTTTGTAGAGTGTTTAGGCTGTTTCTTTTCTTCCTTCATGGAAAATCCTGTGAGGCCATAAAGAAAAGTAAAAAGTGGGGTGAGCATAGCTAAAAAACAAAATGGTAGATACGTTAATGTCGGTACTCCTAGCGTAGTTGCAGTGAAGACACCACTTGCTGTCCAAGGCAGCAAAGCACAGCCCTGTGTTGCGGTATCTTCCATAGCCCTTGAAAGATTTTCAGGCCGTAAATTAAACTTATCAAACAGTGGTTTCATGAATGTTCCAGTCATAACTCCTGCAAACGAGAAGCTTCCCCCAAGACCGAGTGTAAAATAGGACATGATCATCGTTACAAAAACGAGTAATGCTCTACTCTTAATCATTTTAATTATAGAATCAATGATGGTTACTAGCACTCCCGAGATATTCAATAAACCCCCTAAGCCAAGGGCGAAAATAAAGATTGCTACCATTGGCAGCATGCTTACTAATCCCCCTCGCTGTAGTAAGGAATCAATCGCTTCAATACCTGATTCTACAAAAAAGCCATTATAAGCTACTCCCAAAATACTTGTCATATCTATACCTTGGTAAAAAATAGCGACAAGGGCACCTGCGACTCCTCCTAAAAAAACTGAGATAATAGCAGGTTGTTTCGTAATTAGTAGTACAAAGAGGAAAAGGGCTGGAAGCATGGAGATTATTCCTAGATTAAAATTAGCTGCTAAATATCCAGTCAAGCTATTAACTTCAGCTGAATTAACAGCTGCCACTTCGGTATTTAAACCAATAAGGGTAAATATAATTGCTGATAAAACGTAGGCGGGAACAGTTGTCCAAAGCATATGCTTTACATGGGTAAATACATCTATACCAACGACTGCTGCAGCGAGATTTGTTGTATCGGATAAGGGAGAAAGCTTATCCCCAAAGTAAGCTCCACTTACTATTGCTCCAGCTGTCATCGCCAGAGAAACATCTAAGCTTTGACCTACCCCAATCATAGCAATCCCTGCTGTTCCTAAAGTTGCCCAAGAAGAGCCTGTAGCCATTGAGACCACAGAACAAAATAAAAGAGTAGTTACCAAGAAAAATTGAGGAGAAATAGATTGAATTCCATAATAGATTAAAGTAGGAACTGTACCAGATGCTATCCATGTACCGATTAATATCCCTACTGCCATCAATATTAGGGAAGGCTTAAGGGCTTTAAGCATGGAAGCGAACATTGCTTTTTCAATTTCTTCATAAGAATAGCCAAGACGCAAAACAAAAGGAATGAGAACAACGATCGCAGTGAACAGCATAATTTGAATAGGGGCTTCCAATAGTATTAATCCAGTGGATATAACCGCAACCATTAAAATGAGGATGAATAATGAATAGGATAAAGATGGTTTTTTTATTGTTTTTTCCATTTAATCACTCCTTTTATTAGATATAAAATCAAGAATTGAAGCAAATACTATGTTGTTATATTATTCAGAAAATATATTAATGGTAACTAGATACCCTCTTTTTGTGTATTATTAACATTTTTTTGAGAATTTTTTGTACATTTTTCTAAATGGAGCAGGTTGAGTGGGGGCTTTTTAATAAGTTAGAAATAAAAGAAAGCCCCATCACCGGGTGATGGAGCTGATGATATTATTATCTTTGTGTTGCTCGGAACCCTGCTGCTTCAGCTTCTTCCTTACTGCAAAACATTTCTTCGGCAACTGTCATTTCATAATATTGCTGACCAGGGACATGATAGATTTTCTCACCCTTAGAATTGATATTACCTTTTATTGTACAATCAGTAATACTATTCGGTTTCTTTTCCTCATTAGCTTTTTTAACTGCTTTCACTTCTACAACCGCATCTTTATCGTAGCCACTGTTCGTAACATAATTCTCCACTGACCATATCCCGATTGCTTGCTGTTGAGCTTTTTTCTGAATGGCTTCAAACCAGTCTACATGCTTAGTATTAGGTGCGTAAATGTAAGCAACTCGGGCAAGACCTTGTTTTAACAGTTCTTCTTGCAGACTCTTTCCATCAGAAGTATAGATATAAGCAAGAAGCCGGTTATATTTATCCCTATAGGAAACATCGAACTCTAAAAAGACTGTATCCTGTCCTTTCAGTAATTGTTTCGTAAAATCCTTTGCATCCTGTCCAAAAGGCTGTTCCCCCAGCTTAGGATGGTTAGTTTCGGGAGTGTCTATCAATAAAAAACGCACGTTTTCATTTGCACCATTGTATTTTATTTTGATTGTATCGCCATCGATCACGCTGACCAATGGAAATTCTTCAAGCTTAGATACGTCATGAGTAGTGCTAGACGTAGCTTCAGAGAATTCTTTTTGTGGAGCTTTCTCAGCTTTCTCTTGCTCAGTGATTGGATTTTCGTCCCCCACCACTAACTGATCTATACTGCTGCATGCTCCTAATAAGATGGTTAAGGATAAAATATACATAATCCATTTTTTCATGTTACATACCTCTCTCTTTCAATCGGTCACTATCTTAACATACAAGTAAAAGAGAGTGAAAGAGAAATAGAAGAATTCAGTACGTAAGACGTAGTCATTTTCCATTTAAATATTTTTTATTTACATTGAACGTTTTTATATAAATTAACGTCTAACAGTTACAAAAGAGGGGGAACAAAAATGGAGCACCTAGTTAGGAAAGCAATCACAGGAGATGACGATGCTTTCTTACAGCTAATGCAAATACATCGTGATGTTTTATATAAAACTGCCTTTATATATTTAAAAAATGAACATGATGTGTTGGAGGCTCTTCAGGAAGTGACGTTTCGAGCCTATACCAAGCGTCACCAAGTAAAGGAGCCGTCCTTCTTTCAAACATGGCTAGTGAGAATCCTGTTGAATTATTGTATGGACACATTGAAGAAGCAGGGCAATTTACTTTCGTTAAATGAAGATGTAGAAAAAGAACAACAGTCCTCTAACCAGGATCTTATGCTTGCACTTAGAGAGTTGCCGAGTGCACAACGAGAGCTCATTCATTTAAAATACTTTAATGATTTAAAGGTGAGCGAAATCGCAAGAAGGCTACAAATTCCAGAGGGGACAGTTAAGTCAAGATTACATCATACGCTAAAGAAAATTCGTGTTTTTATGGGAGAGAGAGGGGGCGATGTTTAATGACCAACGTAAAACAAATTAAGCATTTAGTAAATGAACAAATGGAAGCTATCCAGGTTAGTTCAGCTACTGGAGACGCCATATTAAACGGTATTAAGATAGCACAAAGAAAAAAACAGCGCAGGTCTAAGATAGGATTTAGCCTCTCAGCTATAGCCGTGCTTTTCCTTGGCTTCGCCTTTATGACACGCATTTCTCCAGCCTTTGCCCAGATTTTTGAGGATGTACCGGGCTTGGGGGCTATTGTAGCAATCGTAGAATATGATAGAGGGGTAGAAGATAGTGTCAGAAACAACTATTTTGAGGCAATCGGTGTTTCTGCAAAAGAAAATGATGTTACTTTTACGTTGGATGGGGTGATAGCAGATGATACTGGTATGCTACTTTCCTATACCCTCGAGTCTCCTAATACCGTAAATGGTTATCATCTCGGAGACACAGTCCTGCTCCAAAATGAGGAAGAGCTTGGTCTTGCTTATGTAACTTCTGAGCATGCCCAAAAAGAAGTGGTCCAAAAAGTGGAGAGCACCATTAGGATTTCTGACCCTAGTGGCGCAATCGATTATAATAATCCAGCCTTTACATTAAAGTTTTCAATACGTGGAGAAGAGGATTTAACATTTGTCATACCATTTGAGTTAAAAAATAAAATTGCAAAGCCAAAGCATTACAAGCTAAATCGTGAGGTGGTAGTAGAAGGACAAAAATTTACTGTAGAACAGGTGAAAATATCTCCTTTGCATGCTGCGATTGATATAATTACGGATCCACAAAATGATATGGTTATTTTTGATTTTTCTTCTATTAAGTTGCAGAATGAAAGTGGAAACGTATGGGGAAGTGGATCCACATCTATTAGTGGCTTTGGAAGTGCTGATACTACGAAAAGAACAATTTATTTAGAAAGCAATTATTTTCAGGAATCAGAAGAATTATATTTAATTATCGGTGATATTTTGGCTATGCCAAGGGATGAGCGAGAGATCGTTATAGACTTTGATAAAAAAGAAGTGGCTTCTATATCTAAACAATATCCTTTGCAGCTAGAAATAATAGATGAGTCTAGTTTTAAGGTAGTTTTTGATAAGCATTTAGGTTTTAATCAAACAATTTTCACTAACGGCGAGGATAGAAATGGCCGTAAAGTTCCGCTAGCTATATCTCATCGAATTTCTGACACAACCAATTCTCAAGTGTTTACTTTAGAGCAAGGAGCCAAGAATAATCCAGTAACCTTTGTACTGCAGGGATATCCTAACTATTTGGAGAACGATACACGCATTAAGGTTAAATAGGGAGTGCTTAAAACACAGTCATTAAAAAAAGAAATTTAATACCATTTAGGGCGCATTGATTAAAATAATAAAATAAATACCATTTAGTTTCTTGTTGTGGGATAATTAGGTAAAACATGGGAGGTACTATGGCACTTTTTCTAGGAGTATTATCTATGTTGTTTGGTTCTCTTTTTATGTCATTGACAGTTGATGAGCTAGGTTCGATTGGTAACTTATTTTTATTGATCTATGGGATAGGTTTATTTTTGCTAGGTGCATTGGTGCTTGGCTCGAGAAAAACGAAACGAGTAAGAAAGCCTTTGAACATCAAAAGGACGGGGAACTCTTTAGCTGTTTTAGGGCTCATTTTATTATTTGGAAGTTACATTCAGAAGAATATACCTCTAGTCTACCTTGGCTCTATCCTATTAATAGCTGGTGTTATTTTTATGCTAACTAAGCTTGAAGAAGTTCAGTTAAAAGTAAAGCCAATAGTAATATGCATATATATGATTACATTTGGAATGGTGATGGTTATCACTACATTTTTGGGATTACCAAATGAAGATTTAAGAACCTTCGGATTTGTCCAGTTAATGCTGGGGATTATTTTTGCCGTGCTTGAAAGCGTGAAGGAAATAAAACCTCCAGCTAAGCAAATGTCCTTTAAAGCAAAATAATATATTTTTTCTCCAAATGAGGGTACTCTAAATGTGTGAGAAAAACTTATACATAAGGAGAGATTTGCATGCAAGCAATTACAGGGAAAACAGCATTAATCACTGGTGCAGGTCGAGGCATTGGTCGCGCAACAGCTATAGCCTTTGCTAAAGAGGGTATTAACCTAGGACTTTTAGGAAGAACAATCGAAAACTTAGAGGCAGTTGCAAGTGAGCTACAAACATATGGTGTAAAAGTTTCCATAGCTGCTGCTGATGTATCCAACATGGAATCTGTGAACAGTGCAGTTGAAAAAATCCGTGGGGAGCTTGGCCCAATCGAAATCTTGGTAAACAATGCCGGCATCTCTAAATTCGGTAAATTCCTTGAAGTAGATCCAGAGGACTGGGCTAAGATCATTCAAGTAAATGTGATGGGCGTGTACTACGTAACTAGAGCAGTACTACCAGACATGATCGAGAAAAATGCAGGGGACATTATTAATATCTCTTCTACTGCAGGACAAAAGGGAGCTCCAGTTACAAGTGCTTATAGTGCATCTAAAGCTGCGGTAATCGCACTAAGTGAATCTCTAATGCTAGAAGTAAGAAAGCAAAATATCCGTGTTGTTACATTAACACCAAGCACTATTGCTACAGACATGGCAATCGAATTAAACCTGACAGACGGAAATCCAGAAAAAGTAATGCAACCAGAAGACATCGCTGACTTTATGGTAGCTCAGCTGAAAATGAACCCAAGAATTCTGCTTAAATCTGCAGGACTATGGTCAACTAATCCATAATAATTATAAAATGGTCGCGATGAAAATCGCGGCCATTTTTTGTTTTTAATCATGTCAGCTCGGACTCCTACAATGTCTGGCTAGATTACTACAATCAACTCAAACTTTACGACAATCGAGCAATGGATTACGACAATGCCACCACGAATTACTACAATCCAAATGGACTACGATAATGACCGGAGAGATTACTACAATCAACTCAAACTTTACGACAATCGAGCAATGGATTACGACAATGCCCACATAATTTACTACAATCCCTTTTTCACTTCACGACACTCTCCCAAATAGTTCTTTGTCACCCACTCTAAATACTCTTTTACCTCTCAAGTCAAAAAAACTTATTTTAATTGGAATATTCTAATTTTATGGAGCATATATATAAATAAGTTTGTGTTTAAAAGGGAGGAGAGTTAGGAAACAGATTATGTTCAAGCAACCTATTCCATAGATAAGTTAATAGACAAGCATAGGAAGATATAGATATGAAAATATAGTAATAAATTGGGGGACTATTTAGGTGAGATTAAATAAGCTTGGGATTATTTTAACTTCATCGGCATTGACCGTTGGGTTATTTTCTACTACTGTAAGCGCTGCTCCAAATGGGACGAATCAGACTAGTAAACCGATTGTACAGGTAGCTGCTTCAAACGTTGTTTATACAAAGGACGATTTAATTAAAAAGTTTCGCTCGTATTTTCCAAAGCAGTTTGATTCATTGAAAAGCAGTGATTTTCAGATGAGTAGTGGCAATTATTATACTCCAGAGGATGAGACATCCCGGTATAGTCTTAGCTTTACCCAGACAATAGAAGGTAAACGAGTTTATGGAAGTGTTGGGTTTGTTGGAGATAATTTAGATATTGAGCATTTTTCATATTCTCCACCAATTGGATCAGATGCCTTATTCCCGGCAAAGGTATCTAAGGACGAAGCTAGAAAATTAGCCGTAGACTTTGTGAAAACCTTGTTGAAGGAGGATTCCTATCAGCTCGAAAGCGATAATAATTACTATTATCCAACAAGAATTTTAACAGAACCAATTAACTACTCTTTTTCATTCACTAAAACTAAAAATGATATATCTATATCCGATAACCGTGTAGATATAAATGTTCTTGGAAACGGTCAAATTACTAGTTTTTATAAATATCCCTCTACACAAGAAAAGAATACATTTGATGAAGTAAAAAATATTAAGTCTGAAAAAGATATATTAAACAAATTAAAAGAGAATCTAGAGGTAGAGCTTCAATACCAGGTAAATATTGACTATCAATCGGGAGAACGTACGGTTAAGCTAGTCTATCAACCGACAGGTAATTTTCTTGGATTGAGTGCTGCTACAGGTAAGTGGTTAACTCCAAATGGATATACGGATCAATTTCCATCCAAAACAAAGCTTAAAAAGATTGTAGAGAAGCCTCTGCCTGCAAAGCAGAAGGGGATCACTATGGAACAAGCGAAGAAAGCAGCTGAGAAGCTGTTAGAAAATAAATCTGACAAGCTTAAATTAAGCATTCAATCTATTGATGAGATTGAGAACTATAATGGTCAGACGGTTTACAGTATTCAGTATATGTATAACCATAGAAACGGTGGTAGCGGTGCTAGTATTGAAATTAACAAGGCTACTGGGGAAGTCATTCAATATCACAATATGTTAGGGTATTTAATGAATGAACTTGGAGAGAAACAGGAAGTTGCCAAGCCAATTTCTCAGAAGGATGCTTTAGCGAAAGCAACAAGCTATATTAAAGAATGGATTCCTTCTTACTTACACAACTTTAGTATGCCTGTCGATGAGCCTTATTATGAGGAAAATATGGGCGCATATAACTTCTCCTTCCCACGAGTTGTTAATGGCATAATAGTAAGTGGAGATTCCATAAACGTTGGAGTTTCAGCAGATGGTTCCTTGAGCAGCTTATATGTAAATGAACAAAAGGTGGAAGAGTGGCCTTCTCTTAAGGAAGTGATTTCCGCAAAAGAGGCAAAGACACTTTTAAATAATTCTTTAAAAGTTAAACTGAATTATTCAAAGCAAATGCAAAAGAAAGATAATAAACACTATGACTTACTGTATGTGCCTGTATATAACGACAGCTCTTATAGTACTCTAGATGCTACGACTGGTAAATGGAGCAGTCTGTTTGGTGGAGAGCAAAGCTCTGTGGTTGTTTCTCATCCAACTGCACAGGAAGAGCTAAACTATCTAATAAGCACAAAAATTTTAGATGTAAAAGATGCTAAGGCTTTTAATGGAGATGCAGCTATTACGAAGGGCGAGGCCTTAAAAATATTAATGAATTCCTTAACCTACTTCTATGAGGGAAGGTATTATTATGGCAATGAAACGGTGGAGCAAACATTCGATAATATAGATCCAAAACATCCATTATTTCAGTTGATTGAACGTGCTGTAAGTGCTGAAATTATAAAAGCGGGGGATAAGAAGTTTGCTGTTGATTCACCAGTAACAAGAGAAGAACTTTCTGCTTGGTATATCCGTGTGCTAGGGCTAGAGCATGCGGCTAAGCATTATGATATATACAAGGTTAACTTTGAGGATACAAATAAAATTAAATCCGACTACATTGGTTATGTAGCGTTAGCGAATAAGTATGGTTTATTTGCTACTGAAAAAAATCAATTTAATCCGCAACAGGAAGTTACTTATGCGGAAATGTCGGTTTCTACTATACGCTTAGCCCATGAAATTGCTAAAAAGGGAAGATACAATAATTATTAATCATTAAGCTAGGAGCCCTCGTTGAAGCGAGGGCTTTTCTACTTCTATCATTTGGTTAGTGGGGTGTAAAATGGTAAACAGATGGATCACTTTTGATTTAGATGGAACGATTATGCAAAATCCTTTTATTGATTATGTATTTCCTGAAATACGCAATGCCATTTGCGAGGAGAATAGGAACTTAACAAATTGTGTAGAATCATTTGTTGCTGAGCATAGAAATCGCCTGAATCAACGACAATATGTGGAGGCATATGATTGGGAAGAAATCATTACTTCCTATACCCAGTTACATGAGTTAAATTTGTTGATTAACGTGGAAGAGATAGTAAAAAAACACTGTGTTCCAGGTTCCATCTATCTTTTAGAAGAGGGGATTTTAGGGGTACTGCAGGAGCTAAAGCTAAGGGGCTATACTCTTGCGATTATAACAAATGGCTACTCTAAATTTCAGATGCCAGTAATGAATGCTTTAGGACTGACCCCGTATTTTGATAGAATAATTACACCTGACATGATTGGCTATGCAAAGCCAGATGAGGGAGTATTTATGGAGTTAGGCGAAGTTGTAGCTCATATAGGAGACCGAATTGATCACGATATTATACCTGCAAATACTTGGGGTGCTAAGGCAATCTGGATTAACAGAAGCTTACCGGAGCAACTTAAGTCTATCAAGCTAGAGTTAAGAGCCCGACATGAAATGCTAAGGGATATTATCCTAGCTAAACTGAGTAGAGAATCACAGGTTAATTTAAGAGCTATTCCAAGAGAAGCTATACCTTATTCTGTAATTTATAAATTGGAGGAGCTATTGGATATTTTTTTGTAACTTCACTTGCACTTACTTACAAAGGTTGGTAATTTAAGTAGTATCAAAGTTAAAGTAGGGAGTAAGAGCAATGGAGCAGTTCATGGTACCAATTCAATATAATATATTAAAGGAACAAGCCAAAAAGTTAGTAAAAGGTCTCGGTGTTACTAGGGATAGATCCGTTATAAAAGCATTAAAAGAACTTGTTCAGGAAAAAAGTGCTGAGGTTTTTATAGGTTTAAATGAAGAACAGCAAATGTTAATCGATAGAGTGTTGGAGCTAGAAAATAAAGAGCAACTCGAAGTGTATTTGGCAGAAGCTAAGAACTACGTTATTCCTTTCCCAGAGATTACGGGACAAACCATTAAAAAGTTTTTTCCAAAAGATAAGAAACTCAAGGCACCTAAGCTAACAGTTGAAGAAAGAAGCAGCATAGTATATTTTTGTATAACTGACATAGGTACTAACCGTAAATATATTATTTATGAAAATGCTGGTGAGCTTTTTGGAAGACGGGGAACATACGGAAACCAAGTGAAAAAAGGCATTTGCGCCATCTGTAACCACTTAGAAGAAGTAACCTTGTTTATGATGAATTCCAAAAAAGGTAGTGAGGGGACATTCACAAAGCAAGGAAATACGATCTGCATGGATAGCATAAAATGCAATGAAAATATAACAGATTCTACTAAGCTGACAGAGTTTTTTAGCAATGTAAAATAATTCATAAATGCTCATTGATAGAAGCAAGTCAATCAATGAGCATTTTATATATATACCCCCTTTGAAGATTCCTAAAATAGTTCAATCAAATAACTTATTAAAGAAGCAGGCATTAATTTTATGCCTGCTTCTTTTTCTGTTCTTTAATGTGGGACTAGACAATATATTGGTGTATAGGGATATGTAAGCGTGTTAAAAGACGGATAAAGGGGACCAAAAGTATGCTTTCTAAAGTCTTCTCTAAGCAAAAGCTGAATATCTACGCACCGTTTAGCGGCATTGTAAACCCTCTAGATCAAGTTCCAGATCCAGTATTTAGTGAAAGGATGCTAGGTGAGGGGGTAGCTATCCTGCCAGTTAGCGGAGATGTTTTCGCTCCTTGTGATGGTTCTATTATTCATCTTGCGACCACAAAGCATGCGATCGGTCTTCGAGCAGGAGATGGGACGGAGATACTCATTCATATCGGTTTAGAGACCGTGTCCTTGGGTGGACAAGGCTTTACTGCATGTGTAGAACAAGGCGACATAGTAAAAAAAGGACAATTACTAATCCAGGTAGATTGGGATTTTTTACGTGAAAAAGCCATAAATCTAGTAACTCCTATTGTAGTGACTAATAGTAACGAGAAGAAGGTCAATTTAATAGACACTCCACAAGCTGAAGAAGGAAAAACAATTCTTATGACGGTTTCTTCGAAATAAAAGAATAGAGGTGAAAGTAGTATAAGAGTTTGTGGAATTAGTTAAGGCAATCATTATCTTTTATCCCATGAATCTATGAAAAGAATAGGAGATGCAAACAATGAAGAGCTATATTCAAAGGCTTGGTCGTTCATTAATGCTTCCGGTTGCAGTACTACCTGCTGCAGCAATATTGCTGGGAGTGGGGTATTGGCTCGACCCGACAGGCTGGGGAACTGACAATGTAGTTGCCGCTTTTCTTATTAAAGCAGGCGGGGCAATATTAGATAATCTAGCGGTCCTTTTTGCGGTTGGTGTGGCGATTGGACTTTCGAAGGAAAGAGATGGTGCGGCAGCACTTAGTGGGCTAGTTGCATTTTTAGTCGTAACTACTATGCTTTCTCCAGCTACCGTTTCCTTGCTTCAAGGAATTGATGTGGGCGAGGTAGATGCAGCATTTGGAAAAGTAAATAATGCCTTTGTCGGAATCCTTTCAGGAATGATAGCGGCTGCAATGTTCAATCGCTTCAGTCATGTAAAGCTTCCAGACTTCCTTGCTTTTTTCAGTGGAAAACGAATGGTACCAATTGTTACTTCTTTTGTAATGCTGGCTATTTCCGTAGCCCTATTCTTCATTTGGCCGATTGTTTACGGAGGGTTGGTTTCATTTGGAGAAACAATCAGTGGGCTAGGAGCAGCGGGAGCAGGGCTTTATGGCTTCTTCAACCGTCTTTTAATCCCAACAGGTCTTCATCATGCTTTAAACGCAGTTTTTTGGTTTGATACGATCGGAATCAGTGATATTAAGAATTTTTGGTCAAGCACAGGGGAAAAAGGGATAACAGGTATGTATCAAGCAGGTTTTTTCCCAATCATGATGTTTGGTTTACCAGCAGCAGCGTTAGCTATGTACCATACAGCTAAAACGAAGCGGAAAAAACAAGCGGCATCCTTAATGCTTGCGGCTGGTTTTGCATCCTTCTTCACTGGTGTAACAGAGCCTCTTGAATTTGCCTTCATGTTCTTAGCACCTGCTTTATATGTGGTTCACGCTGCTCTAACAGGTCTATCCTTATTTATTGCTGCATCCTTTCAGTGGACAGCCGGATTTGGTTTTAGTGCAGGTTTTATAGATTATTTCTTAAGCTTGAGTATTCCAATCGCCAACCAGCCTTATATGCTCATAGTGCAAGGATTGGTATTTGCAGTTATTTACTATTTCTTATTCCGTTTCCTAATTATAAAATTCAATTTAAAAACACCTGGAAGAGAAGATGAGGATGAGGTAGAGGTAGTAACAGAGGCAACTTCTGCTGATAATAAGTTTGCAGTAATGGCTGCTAAAATTTTTGCTGGACTTGGTGGCAAGGAAAATGTAACATCTGCAGAGCATTGTGCTACTCGTTTACGTGTAGAAGTTAAAAATATGGATCTAGTAGACCAAATGAAAATCAAATCATCCGGGATTCATGGCATTAATGTAGTAGGGCCTAAAAGTATTCAAGTCATTGTTGGCACAAACGTTCAATTTGTTGCTGATGAGGTAGATAAATTGAGAAAGTAAAAGATTATATGAGTAATTAAACTAACTTAACATAGGCCGACTCTGGGAGGAGTCTGCCTCTTTTTTCTATTAAGGATTATGGAGGAGAAGCGATGGAAAGACATTTTAAAGTTACCGCTACAGAGGGTATACATGCAAGACCAGCAGCTATACTAGTTTCAGCGATAAAACCATTTATTTCAGCGGTTGAGCTGAAATATAATGGCCAATCTGCAAACTTACGATCCATACTTTCTGTGATGACTCTTTGCGTTCCAGTACACGCAATAATTACGATTGTCGCCGAGGGAGACGATTCCAAAGAGCTGTTGGATAAATTATCTGAAGTGATATTTTCACAAGGAATTGGTGAAGGATGCGAGAACTAGAGGGAATTGGCGCTTCAAGTGGATTGGCTATTGCTCCTGCATATTGTTTAATTGAGCCCAATCTCATCTTTGACCCAAAGGGAGTCCAGAGTACTGAGATTGAAATGGAACGATTGAAACAGAGCATCTCTAATACTAAGAAACAGTTAAAGCTTATATATGATTCTACCAAGCAATATATGGGGGAACAGAAGGCAACCATTATTGCTGCTCAGGAATTAGTGTTAGAAGATCCTGCCTGGTTAACTGCAATTTCGGATCAAATCAAACTAGGCAACAATGCGGAGATGGCCCTAACTAAAGTTGCCGATGTATATGCAACGACATTCGCTGAAATGGAAAATGACTATATGAAAGAGCGGGTAGCTGACATTCGAGATGTGGCCAAACGTATGCTGTCCAATTTGTTAGGCGTAAATTTACCCGACCTTAGTTTAATTCAATCAGAGGTAATACTAGTTGCAGATGATTTAGTTCCCTCTCTTACAATCCAATTGAATAAGCAATATATAAAAGGAATTGTCACGAACATTGGAGGAAAAACCTCTCATTCGGCTATATTGGCGCGTTCACTTGATATTCCAGCGGTAGTCGGTACAAAAAAGGGAACATTAGATATAAAGCATGGTATCCCTCTCATAGTAGATGGAGAAATGGGAAGAGTAATTATTGATCCTGTAGATGATATAAAAAGGTTTTATTTGAATAAACAAAAGGTATTAGTAGAAGGAGGCAAGTCTTTAAGTCATTACCTTTCTGTTCCTAGCACTACTGCCGATGGTCATACCGTTCATATCGTTGGAAATATCGGTAATACTCATGATATAGATGCCGTACTCGCTCATGGAGGAGAGGGTATTGGTTTATTTCGTACAGAATTTCTCTATATGAACAGAAGTGAGCTGCCAACTGAAGAGGAACAATTTGATGTCTACCGAACAGTGTTTTTAAAAATGCAGAATAAGCCTACTGTTGTTCGTACAATGGATATTGGTGGAGATAAGGGTTTATCATATTTAGGTCTTCCTAAAGAGAGTAACCCGTTTCTAGGGTATCGGGCAATTCGTATCAGTCTTGATAGACAGCACATTTTTCGGACACAGCTACGTGCGCTATTAAAGGCTAGTATTCACGGTAATTTAAAAATTATGTTTCCGATGATTTCAATACTTGAGGAGTTTCGACTTGCCAAATCTATTCTGTTAGAAGAAAAACAAAAGCTTTTAAATGCAGGAATTCCTGTCTCAGAGAAAATTGAGATAGGCATGATGGTGGAAACGCCTGCTGCTGCAATGATTGCCGACTTTTTTGTACAGGAAGCTGATTTTTTTTCCATTGGCACAAATGATTTAATACAGTATATGTTTGCAGCTGATCGCATGAACGAGCAGGTTTCCTATCTATATCAGCCCTACCATCCTGCTATTTTAAGAGCAATTCAGATTGTGGTAGAAGCAGCACATAAGAATGGCAAATGGGTTGGGATTTGTGGAGAGATGGCAGGAGACCAAATAGCTATCCCGCTTTTATTAGGACTTGGAATAGATGAGTTCTCGATGAATCCTTCTGCTATTTTAAGGGCTAGATCTCAAATTACTAAATTAAACAAAGAAGAATTAAGCGAACACCTTAAGCACATATTAACGTTGGCTACCGACAAAGAAGTATCACAATATGTAAAAGAATATCTTCTGTGATCTTACTTCTTTCTTTTTGCTAGTAAATGTGTAATGATGAAATATCAAGTGAAAGTAAAAAGGGTACTTGAATAGAACTTTGTTAGGAGGAGATTGGAATGGAAGAAAATACTGGAAAAGTAGAAATTGGCGACATTTTTACTGTAATTGATGAAAACGATGAAGAACAGGATATTGAGGTTTTAGGTTTACTAGAAGTCGAAGGTGAAATCTATGCAGCTGTTGGCTTTGCTGATGAAATTCAAAAAGAAACAGAGGAAGATTTCGATGTGTTCTTTTTACGTATAGAAGGCGAAGATGAACTAGCTAATATCGAAAGTGATGAAGAATTTGATAAAGTATCTGCTGCATTCATGGCTGCAGAAGCTGAATAACATAGAAATTACCTTAGAATCGAAAAGCACGAGAAATTTTACCAATCGTAAAATTTCTCGTGCTTTTTTAGTTACTTCATAGTTAAAGTTCTATGTTTTCTCTCAAAATACACTTGTATGACGAAGACAGTAGTATTTGATTAAAAATGTATAAATTATTTGGAGACGGAGATTATAAAGGAAAGAAAGGATGATTTAAGGTGGAAGATTACAAATTTGCAGAGTTAGATAGCGAGCAGTTAATGGAATTGCATGAATTGGAAGAAAAGCTAGGTGTAACATTAATAGCCTATAATGCTTACTTTAGTGATCCAAGTATTACCACAGATCATTCGGCGACTATTTAAATAGGAAAACGCAAAATGACAATCTCTCTTATAGATGGTTGTTGTCATTTTGGTATTAAGGTTTCATAATTCCTATTTTCAGGTGAAAATGAATAGAAAATAGTGATTGCTTTTATAAGGGTAAGTTAGGGATGATTTGACATACGCTTTTGGGGTGCGGTTGCGGTGTTTTATTTCTCTCACTAATCTCAAAGTATGTCTCTGCCTGCCGAGTCAATTAAAAAATAAGTATGAAAGGAGCAATCCCTTTATAGGGAATTGCTCCTTTCTCTAGGTTTTTGTAGAAAAATAGAATCTCTTTTTAAAACTAAGTCAATCTTTGCAAAATAAGCGATGCATTTACGTTTGTTTCATTACCACCGTCTTCGATTGATAGGAAAATTGGAAGATCAGATGAATGGTTTCTTACAGTAATAACATTTCCTGCATTTAAGAACACGATTGCTTGCCCATTATTTTGTTGAGTACCAGCGCGTGTACCGTAAAGTGTTTCCGGTAGTGGAGTTTCATTAACGAATATTGCAAATTGGTTATTCTCGATTCCTGTAACGGAATAGGTGATTAGATAATATCCTGTATTACCTATAGTCACAGTTGCTGTACCTGGTGCATGAGTAATGTCACCAACTATAGGTCCATTAGTATCGAAAGTTACTGAACCTCCAACAGGTACTGTTTGTGTAGATCTATTGTATACATGTGCAAATTCAGTAATAGCTGGTGTTCCATCTGCACCAGTAGCGCCCGTAGCCCCGGTAGGTCCAGTAGCGCCCGTAGCTCCAGTAGCTCCGGTAGCCCCAGTAGCCCCAGTAGCCCCGGTAGCCCCAGTAGCGCCCGTAGCCCCGGTAGGTCCAGTAGCTCCGGTAGCCCCAGTAGCGCCGGTAGGTCCAGTAGCCCCAGTTACCCCCGTAGCCCCAGTTGGTCCAGTAGCGCCGGTAGGTCCAGTAGCCCCAGTTACCCCCGTAGCTCCAGATACCCCGGTAGCCCCAGTAGCGCCAGTAGCGCCAGTAGCGCCAGTAGCCCCAGTTGTTCCAGTAGCTCCAGTAGCGCCGGTAGGACCAGTAGCCCCAGTTACTCCGGTAACTCCAGATACTCCAGTAGCGCCAGTAGCTCCAGATACCCCGGTAGCGCCAGTAGCTCCAGTAGCTCCAGTAGCCCCAGTTACACCAGTAGCTCCAGATACCCCGGTAGCGCCAGTAGCTCCAGTAGCTCCAGTAGCCCCAGTTACACCAGTAGCTCCAGATACCCCGGTAGCGCCAGTAGCGCCAGTAGCGCCAGTAGCGCCAGTAGCCCCAGTAGCCCCAGTAGCCCCAGTAGCTCCAGTAGCGCCAGTAGCCCCAGTAGGTCCAGTAGCTCCAGATACCCCGGTAGCGCCGGTAGCTCCAGTAGCCCCAGTTACACCAGTAGCTCCAGATACCCCGGTAGCGCCGGTAGCCCCAGTAGCGCCAGTAGCTCCAGATACCCCGGTAGCCCCAGTAGCTCCAGTAGCTCCAGTAGCCCCAGTTACACCAGTAGCCCCAGTTACACCCGTAGCCCCAGTAGGTCCAACAGGTCCTCCTGCAGGTCCCGTAGGCCCAGTAGGTCCAGTAGGACAATTTCTACATTTATTACAATCATCATTTCTGCTAAAGTAATTATTTAAATCCATTGTTTCACCTCCTCTCTGTCACATCCTATTCGTTGAAAATAGATTGGAGGAGGTCAAAGGACTACTTGTCTAATTAAATTTCAAAAAAAAGCCACTTTTTTTGAGAAAAGTGGCTTTAAATAGGTAAAATGGTTAATATACTAGGTTCTATTCTTCTAGGCTATCTTTTAATATTTGATCAAAGTATTTTTTATTTCCTATTATTCTTTCATCGGTCGGTCTATATTTTCTTGCTTCCTCGTTATGAGAGTGAGCAATTCTATGTTCTTGAATTCGATCATAAAGAACGCAAAGTTGCAGGTGAGGTAACCAGGTAGAGAAATTAGTATTTTGGAAACTGAGTAACTCTTTATTCTTATAGTTAAGAGCTTCCTTATACCAATAAAT
Source organism: Psychrobacillus sp. MER TA 171 (assembly GCF_023713305.1). Taxonomy (NCBI): domain Bacteria; kingdom Bacillati; phylum Bacillota; class Bacilli; order Caryophanales; family Bacillaceae; genus Psychrobacillus; species Psychrobacillus sp. MER TA 171. The sequence continues at coordinate 90,779 of NZ_JAMAWN010000014.1, forward strand.
AGCCTCATGATTTTTATTTTGTTCCATAAAATGGTATCCTATTCTGCAACAAGCCTCTGGGCGTGGTATATCATAGGAAAGAGTTCTTAGCGTTGATAATAATGTTTGATGATGGTTGCCTAATTCATAGTAGCAGTCAGCAAGCTTGAAGCATGCTCTTATATTATCTTCAATCCATCCCTGATTGGACTGTAGAAATAATTCATAGTAAGTAATTGCATCATCATACTTAGCATGATCCATTAATTCGTTTGCAAAATAAAACGTATCACGTGGAGTTAGTTGTTTGCCGTCATCTATCATTTTTTGGTAGATACTTAAATTTCTATTGGAATCATGACTCAAAGGCAGATGACTCACTGCAACATCACTATCTAAAAGGTTACCTTCTACTGCTAAATATTCGTGGACCTGACCTATCCATTTAAATTGTTTTTTTCTATTAACAAGTCTATACCTACGTAATAGATAGGTTACATTCCCATTTTCATCGAAGGCTAAATGGTACTTCATAGAAATAGCGTCATAGGAATGATCAAGAGACGTTTTTAGTTGTTTTAGCTTATTTCGATCGTCCTCTGTAAAAACATCATCTGCATCGAGCCACAATATATATTCTTTGGTTGCTTGCTCAAAAGAATAATTTCGAGCCGCAGCAAAATCATCTATCCACTTAAAATCAAATATGCGATTTGTATATTGTTTAACTATTTCTTTTGTTTGATCAGTTGAGCCAGTATCGACTATATTAATTTCATCAACTATGTCTTTAACTGATGCAAGACATCTCCCAATAACTTCTTCTTCATTTTTTACTATCATACATAAACTTATAGTAATCATATTCAATCCCCCTTTGCTCCTTATATTTATATGTAAAATGTAAGGAGCCGGTTCTTTTATATCGCATACATATGTATGCCTGTTTTTGGTATAATAGAAAGAAAATTCGGTAAAAGGATAATACTTGAATGGAATGTACTATCGAATTCGCTAGAAAGCTTGATCAAGAGGATGATATAAATCATTATCGTCAAGAGTTCTATATCCCAGCAAATACTATATACATGGACGGCAATTCGCTAGGACTTTTATCTAGACGAGCTGAATTAGCCGTTTTAAATTTATTGGATTCATGGAAAAATTTTGGAATTGATGGTTGGACAAAAGGTGAGCATCCCTGGTTTCATCTTTCTGAAAAGCTTGGGGAAATGTGTGCCCCATTGATAGGAGCTATGCCAGAGGAAGTAATAATTACGGGTTCCACGACAACTAATCTACATCAGTTAATCGCTACCTTTTATAAGCCTCAAGGCAAGAAAACGAAAATTGTAGTAGATGAACTGAACTTCCCATCTGATCTGTATGCTGTTAGCAGTCAGCTATCCTTACATGGGAAATCACCAGAAGAGGATATTGTAATGGTGAAGGGGAAGGATGGGCTTTTACTCGAGGAAGACATAATAGAAGCAATGACTGAAGAAGTAGCCATGATTGTATTACCTAGTGTTCTATATAGAAGTGGCCAAATTTTAAATATAAAAAAGCTGACAGATGAAGCACATAAAAGAGATATTTTAATTGGCTTTGACCTATGCCACTCGATTGGGGCAATTCCTCATTCTTTAGATGAATGGGGAGTAGATTTTGCGTTTTGGTGTACTTATAAGCATTTAAATGGAGGTCCGGGATCTGTAGGTGGTCTTTATACAAATCAAAAGCATCTTGGCAAGAGTCCAGGACTTGCAGGCTGGTTTGGCTCTCGAAAAGAGAAGCAATTTGATTTAGAAATCTTCATGACACCTGCTGGCCAAGCTGGTTCTTTTCAAATAGGAACCCCTCATATATTAAGTGCAGCCCCTTTGTTAGGCTCTCTCGAAATATTTGGGGAGGTGGGCATACACAAAATAAGGTCAAAGTCAGAGCAACTAACAGAATTTATGAGAATTCTAATAGAGAACGAGCTAAGTAACTTTGAATTTACAATTATTACACCAAGTGAAAGAGAACAAAGAGGTGGTCATCTGTTTCTAATGCATAAGGAGGCAGCAAGAATATGCAAAGCGTTAAAATCTAGGAATATAATTCCTGATTACCGACCTCCTAATGGTATACGCTTGGCACCTGTAGCTCTATATAACACGTTTGAAGAGGTTTGGAAAACTGTAAATATATTAAAAGAAATTATGGAAAAGAAGGAATACTCCCAATATGATAATGAAAGAGAAGTAATAGCCTAGAAAGGGGAAAGCTTTTGTCTAATCCAATTGCTAATTCTGAAGAGAGAGAATCTAACGAAAACGGGATTCATACAAATTTTGTACAGGATATGACTTATGGAGATTACCTTAAACTGGATACCATTTTAGCTAGTCAAAATACGTTATCTACTCATCACGATGAGATGCTTTTTATAATTATTCATCAAGTGAATGAATTATGGATGAAGCTTATTCTTCACGAATTGACTAGTGCTATTCAAGCTATTCAAGAGGATCACTTACAAACAGCCTTTAAAATGTTAGCGAGAGTAACAAAAATACAATCACAGTTAATTCAAGCCTGGGATGTATTGTCTACTTTAACTCCTGCAGAATATTTAGAGTTTAGAGATCATTTAGGGAAGTCATCCGGTTTTCAGTCTTATCAATATCGTAAAATTGAGTTTGCTCTAGGGTACAAAACAGCACACATATTAAAAATTTACGAAAAGGATAAGTCGTTACATTATGAGCTAGGAATAGCATTTAAATCACCAAGTATTTATGATGTGTCCATTGACTGTTTGGCTAGAAGAGGATTTCCTATTAATCCGGATTTATTGAAAAGGGATTACTCCATCACGTATTCCGGTGACGACAGTGTCGCTGAGGCATGGAAGACAGTATACAAAAATGTTGATCAGCATTGGGAGCTTTATCAGTTGGCAGAAAAGTTAATAGACATTGAGGATTGGCTGCAGCAGTGGAGATTCCGACACATGAAAACAGTAGAACGAATTATTGGTTTTAAAGTAGGGACAGGGGGCTCTTCTGGAGTAAATTATTTACGAAAGGTACTAGATCATCGTTTTTTTCCAGAGTTATGGGATTTGCGAACTAATCTATAGGGGTGAGGGAATATGTCTAATAAGTGGATAGATATTACGCTACCATTGTCTAAAGAAATTGCGGTTTGGCCAGGAGACACACCATTTAGCTTTGAAGTGGTGCATACTAAGCAACAAACAGGTTCAGTCAATATTGGCCAGATTACTGCAAGTGTGCATACCGGGACTCATGCGGATGCACCATTTCACTTTAATAATAGCGCCGATACGATAGATAAGTTAAATATTAATAATTATATTGGAACAGCTAAAGTCGTTGATGTAACAGGCTTAGACTTGATTGGTCGTGAGGAATTAGAAGGCTTTCATTTAGATGGTACAAAACGGTTATTATTGAAAACGAAAAAAGTGACCAATGTGGAACAGTTTCCTAGTTCCATACCTTTGTTAAGAGAGGATATAGGTAAGTTTTTACAAGAAAAGGGGATATTTTTATTGGGCTTGGATATTCCTTCTGTAGATGATATTGAAAGTAAGGAGCTTCCGATACACCATACTTTATATCAGCATGGAGTAAATATTATCGAAAACCTATACTTGCAAGATGTTGCGGAAGGGGAGTATGAGTTAATCGCGTTGCCCTTAAAAATAGTTGGAGCAGATGGAAGTCCGGTCAGAGCTGTTCTAAGAGCACTTTAAATCTTAGATCAGAGAGTAGAATTGATTTCCGCCCCAGCCGGACGCTTTCCTCGGGGTGAGTGATAAGCCATCACCCATCGCTTACGCGCGTGGTAGTGATGTCTTATCTGTCTCACTCATCCCGTAGCATAGCTATCAAGTTAAGAAAAATTTACGTCATTCACTCTCATATGAACTGGTATTTTTGAAAATTAGACCATATGAAATTAACACTTTTTGGTTTAACC